>CANQHX010000071.1 GCA_947623905.1 uncultured Lachnospiraceae bacterium | reverse complement strand
ATTGCCCTCTCCTCGATATATCCTTTCACAAAAAACCTCTGGAATGGTTGTTTTTACCAATCTATGCGGGGGAGAGGAAGGGTATGCAGGGGTTGGGAAAGGAAATTCAATCGTAATCCGCCCTTTTTTTGCAATTATTTTCCATAGAAATAATGTTTCTTTTATCAGGATCATAACAGTCTCTATATTTGTTATATTTTTGATGCCATTTTCCTTCTTGTTCAAATAATGCTCTTGGGATTAATTCGTTGATCAGCCAATTGCATGTATAGTCTGCTTTCCATTTGATTTTATTATCAAATTCTGCTTGTGGGTCATCATTTTCTGTAAATCCTGGCTCCCATAATATGTATACGTTGTTGCGATCCTTTTCCTTACAGAATAATTGTGCTAACACATCTCCTTTTTCAGTTGAATACATATTTTTATATATTTTTATTCTATCATCCAGAAACGAGGTGTAAAACATATTCCAGTTATCTTTAGATGCGCCATAATCTCTTTCCTGTGCAAATCGAAACATGGAATTCCAAACATATTTGGGCATTTGTGCCAAAACATACTTTCCGTCTTCAGTTTTTTCAAAGTTTTCTGTTCCCAGTAATGTATTGATTTTTTTTGTAAGTTTGTCAAACTCTTCTTCCAGATTATCAAGCAGTATACAAAGATGTTCCGCTGTCATTTTTTCAACAGAAAACCTCATATCAAAGATTTTTAGCCAGACTTTATTATTATCTTCAAACAAAAAGAAATTTCGGTCCTTTAGATTTTTGTGATAATTATTTTTAAAAAGAGAATTCATTGCCTTGCTTTGGTTAAAAGTAATCCATACATCTTCTATTTCTTTTTTCCGAAAAAGCAGTAGTCCAGATAACTGCGCCTGATAATTTAGCGGCAAAAAAGCCTCTAAAAATACATCCCCTTTTCCATAAACATATTTACTTACAGAAGCAATATTATATTCTATGATCGTTTTTTTGGCAGTTAAATTTTTTGTTTTTTCCTCAATTGACACTGTATCCATGATACCACTGTCTTTAAATTTATTAAGTTCTTTTCTGATAGCTATATTTTTGCTGATAGTATTATCTATTTTTTCAATGATTGTATTGATATCCCAAATATCTTTATTTACATTAAATTTAATTCCGGCAGTATCAATTTTTTTATAAACGGGTTTTTCGCCAACGATAAAAATTTTAAGTATATCTTTTTTTGCATAGTTTTTGGCAAACTTCCTTAATGTTTCTTCTATTTTTTCTTTTTTATTTGTTGCAGTAACTTGAATATATATATGTCTTTTCCTATCACCCAAGTCAACTGCTATGTTTCTTGGATTACTGGGTGTGTTTAAAACCATCAATTCCCACTCGAATAAAATGTTAAAAATATTACAAAACATATTTTCACAAAGTCTATGTATATCAGTGGAATTCAGTTTATTTTTTTGATGGACGATTTTACAAATATTTGTTAATTCTTCAATAATTCCCATTTTTAAATTATAATCATTCATTACAGTTTCTCCTTTTTATATCTTTATTACTTCAGTATCTTACCGCCTTTCTGTAGGCTTAGCTAAAATCCTTATCATGATCATATCCGTAGCAGCGTTGAAAAATATTTTTTTGAAATTATACTTATCAGATAGATATACATAATACTCACAGATTTAGATAACGGATCATATCTTTTTTCAGTTCTTCCCTCAATCTTTCATACTTAGTTTTCGAAATATTCATTTTGTTCATGATATATTGGTCATTTTCTCCCTGCGCCATTAATCGCATGATCCGTTCTTTTTCTTTTCCCAGTCTTTTAGCATAATCCCATAAGGCAATTCCGTCTTCAAATCCCATTTTTTTCGGACGCAAAATCTCTCTGACTTCTATATCCGAAGAATCAATTTTCTGATCCAAGGACAACTTAGATTGCATTCTAAATCTGCGATTCCTTTCTTTTCGCAATTTATCAACTTCAAATATAATACATAACGTAATGTCTTCCCAAAAAGATAACTTTCCTAAATACATCGATCTATTTTCTAAATATGCAATCCAGCATACAATATAACAATCTTGTTTATCCAATCCCCTTCCTATTCTAGAAACAATTCTTTTGACCAACCTGTCAACAAGTATCTCTTCACACTTTGACACTGGATTTTCCCCTTTTAGATGCATTCTTTCTTGCGATTGCTTTGTTTATCGTTTCTTCTATATCAGGAAGATCCGGTACTTCGTTCTGTAGTACACCGACCCATGCATTTTTTTCTTCGTTCCATTTAAAAAAGTATACCGCAGGTATCTTATATCCTCTCATTTTTAGTTCACTTACAAAATCGGGATGAACAATCAAGCCATTGGCATGGAATTTAAATACATCTTCTGCATTTGGTTTGTTTTCAAGAGCAATCCTTTTAAAATCCATCTCGCGCAAAAAACGAAACTGCATGGAAGGATTTCTTTTCTTTACATCTTTCAATAACGGTTGATTCATTGATAGTTGGTCTTTTTCAGATATTCTGAGAAGCATGCCAGGATTTTGATGGGTCCGCGGCATTTCTACGGGAATCATTGTTGAGAGATCGCAATCAAAATTGTTTGTCATTTGTTTAAATCCTCCTTTAAAAAGTTTTTTTATTTCATTATAACAAAAGTTTGTTCGACTACAAGTCTTGTGCTATAAGATTATTTGAACTATGGTTAAAGGTTAGCCTATAATTATGTTCTGGAAAAGCTCCCCAATTCACTAAATTTCACGATTATGTGTTTTATATCTACATTTCAGAAAAAAATTTCCTTATTTTTAGAATAAATATTGCGTTTTCTTTTTTATCATACTATAATAACGTTAGGAAAAGGAGGTGCAGGCTATGTTGTGCCAGTTCTCATTTCAAAATTTTAAATCCTATAAAGGAGAAACGACCTTAGATTTTCAAGCCGCCGCACTGCCGGAATTTCAGGACACGTTGATTGCAGAAGAAAATGCCGAAAAGTTATTGCCTTTAAGTGTCATATACGGGCCAAACGGGGGCGGTAAATCTAATTTGATCCGGGCTCTTTCCTGCCTGATCGCTACTGTCGTGTTTCCGGTACAAGAGTTAGGCAAAAACCGTCAGCACATCATATTACAGCATAAAGTGAACGCCGTGCCATTTTTGTTTGATGAAATTTCTGATTTGGAACCTACTGAGTTTCGTATATATTTTCGGATCGAAAAGAATGAGTATTGCTATTATATCGCCTTAAAAAATGATGTGGTTATTTCTGAGTCGCTTTATCGAAAGGCGATCACCGGAAAGAAAACTGCCATGATCTTTGAACGGGAAACGAATGATATTACTTTGGGGTATAGTATTAGCAGAAAAAGTATTAATGTCAGTGTAAACCCCAAGATGCCATATCTTTCTTTTCTAGCCATTAATTATGATATACCAGTTGTCAATGAAGTTATGATGTGGTTTGAAAGCTGTATTATCCGCAGCTATGCCAATCCTATGATTGAACGTCAGATCATGCTTACAGATAATGCATCCTATAAAAATCAGTTTATTCATGCGTTGAATGACATGGATATTGATATCACAGATTATCGTTATGATGATGAACAGAACCAGCTCTTTATGAAAAGGACAATAGGATCGCATCAATATGAACTATCTTTTACAGATGAATCAGATGGTACTAAAAAACTGATCGCGGCGTTACCGGTAATTCTCCTTGCGCTCCGAGAAGGCCGTCTGGTCATCATTGACGAGTTGGATGCAAAGCTGCATCCTAAACTTCTCCGGTATATTATTTCATTATTTAAGAATAAAGATATTAACAAACATGGCGCCCAGCTTCTGTTTACTTCTCATGATATGAACACTATGAAAAATTCCGTGTTTCGCAGGGATGAGATCTGGTTTGCGGCAGAAAATGAGGCACATGAAAGTGAAATTTACTCTCTCCACGAGATCCGGGGCGAGGATAATGAACGCATCAAGAATACGGCTGCTTATGATAAACAGTATATGGAGGGTCGTTACGGAGCCGATCCCTATCTTTCAAATATGCTTGGAAATGAGTTTGACCGATAAGATGTCATTTTTTCATCGGGTTTATTTGTGCAGTTATCTGATGAGTTTATGATGAAAGTTCATCGAAAGGAGTGGAATGGTTGAGCCTGAAACCGCCCAAGAAAAGTGACCTTGATAAAAGCTGGATGAAAGCCAGACTCGACAGGCCGAAGAAAATCCAACCGAAATATCATCTTATCGTTACGGAAGGTACTGTTACCGAGCCTGCCTATTTTAATATTGTGAAAGAACAGATCAACCGTGTGTATCCGGATCGGATCAGTCTTGATGTTCACGGCGCTGGTGACAACACATTGAGCCTTTTTGAAAAAGCAAGGCAAAAAACTGTGTCATCTACTAATGGCTATAGGCATGTTTGGGTGAATATGACAAGACGTCTCGGGATATGTACAAGATTCTTTATCCATATATGGAATCCGCCATTTCCAATGCGAAAAAACTGGATGAATTGAATGCGGGAAAGCTGCCTTCCAATGCAGCACCCGGCACAAAAGAAAATTAAAACCGTATCTTACAGATGTAGTATAAAAACAGTGGTTGCCATACCCATTTGCCTCACCGTGGCGTTCTCCTCGATGATATAGTTGGCAATGCGGATTGCCCTCTCCTCGATATATCCTTTCACAAAAAACCTCTGGAATGGTTGTTTTTACCAATCTATGCGGGGGAGAGGGGAAATATGCAGGATCGGGGGGTTCCCGGCAAATCGACAGGATTTTTGTGGAGTGGGAAGGTAGTCTGGATAAGAATGTGCGGAAGCTGGAACTGAAACGTAGTTTTCTATACTTCCTACATACCGGCTGAGTATTTAACCAGATAGCCAACCGTTTCTCTCAATTCATCACTGAATTCACGCAAATCGTCCATACCGATCGCCTTATCGTTGAGCAGCATTAGTATTTGATCAATCATTTTCTGTTTCCTCACTTCTATAATAACTCCCGGTTTCCGTCGATCCTCCCTTATCCTGTTTTCCAGCTTCCAGAATTTTTCAGACGCAGGGCCTTCCTCCGACAGCAGTCTTATATATTCTTTATTGAGCCGGTCCATATAGTTCTCCTGCCATCCGCCAATTTTCTCTCTGTACAATTTCCAGTCTTTTTTTGAAACTTCCATACGTATTCTCCTATTTCACCACTTTTTCCAGTTCGTCCATCATTGCCGGTCTTCTTTTGTACCGTACCCGCCACTCTGCCGCGACTTCCTGAACCTTCTTTTTTCCATCCGGATAAGCCGAGATCTTTTTCAAATACCGCATCAGTTCTCTGTAATGCTTTCGGTCTGATACGCGCATGGCCTCTTTCTGAACAAAACCAATGTAAATATCTCTGACTTCTACAGGAAATTGCTTTTTCAACACCTTTTCGTATTTGTCTAAAGTAGAAATATATCCGCTTTTCTGAATATCATCCAGTAATTGTTGATACAATCCCTCCTGCAGCAGCAGGTCAAAATGAATCCAGCTTGCCGTCTTTGCATGCAGTATCTTCTCTCGATACGAAAGCCACTCTTCATCATCACAGACATTTTTCAGTAATTGAATATAGTGCAGATCTCTTTGAACGCATTGAAAAATCTGGTATTCCAGTTCCTGCTTATAAGCGTCATCCTGCTCGGTCTTTCCATATATTTCTATCAAACGGCAACTGTATTCCGCAACCAGTCCGGCATAGCTTTCGTCCAGTTTCTTGCTTTCCTGCAACAATTCAACTGCTTTTTTATAGTCATTTTTGTCCAGATATTCCTGTAATTCCAGCTTACGAATGGCCGAAAAATGTCTGAATCTTTGCCGGTACTCCCTGATCTTTTGTTGGCTGTATCCAAGCTCTCCCATAATCTGAAGACGTTTCAGGACATTGTTTTCATAACCATAATGCGCAGAATACCAGCTGCCGGAATCGGTGTCATTCCCGGCCTTTTCTATCTGCTCATCCAACATTTTCAGTTTTTGTTTCAGCAAGTCCGGATCATGAAACTCATTCATAAGAAAATCGTCAATATAATCTTCCATATAATCAACTACATAATCCTTACGGTGGCTCTGAAACCACTGGAATATCTGCCTTTTTTCTTTCTCAGAGCACGCAGTCAGGATCAGCTGCCAGATTTCATAGCAGTGATCGGCAATCCACGATGTCCCTCCGTCTGAATCGTCCATTGCCTGATTCCCGGCGCAGTGAAAAACATAATTTGTCAACTCAAACGCCTGCATGTGATAACCGTGTTCGATCAGTATCTGCACTTTGTCATTCAGAAATTCATTCAACGCGTTTGTAAAATCCATTGCGTGATAATAGTCAACGAACCCGGATCTGTCCGAATACCGGTATACGATCCCGTCCACTTCTTTTTTCAGACGTATCATCTGCAGCTCGCTGATATCTCCTGAATATTTCGCCAAAATCCGGTTCCGCAGAGATTCTTCTTCCAGTGCGAGTTCCAGCACCAGCCTCCTGATCTCTGCTTCCGGTATGTCCTCTATGGTTTTCTCCAGTTCGGCTCTGTCCTTCCACTGTCGCTTCATATCCCGTATCCGTCTGTTCCAGAGACTGGATCGCATGATTTTCATAATAATCCAGCCCGCGTTCCAGAATATGTGTCCGGAACAAATCTTTCCAGCCTTTTATCATATGTTTTTCATTCCTCCCCACTCATCTTCTATTAAATTCTATCATTATTATTCCTGTTTTTCAACCTGCTAAAATATCTGAGTAAAAATTAGGAAAGACTAAAATCCATATGTAAGCAATTTGGATTTGGAAAGAGTAAATTCAACCCGGAGGTGGAATTTACTTTTGCAAGTAAAGACCTGGCAAATAAAGTCAAAAAGTCCTTGACGAACGCTGTTCCCCTATGGTATATTAGATGAGCGATGGAAGTTTAGGTCTTTTTTTTATGCCTAAAATCAATGAAAGATACTCATCCCAACATATCTTTCACACCAAGCCAAAATGAAACTAAGTGGAGGTGGCAGTTGTGCGCGTAAAGATCACATTGGAATGTACGGAATGTAAGCAGCGGAACTACAATATGACCAAAGAAAAGAAGAACCATCCCGAGCGGCTGGAGACGAAAAAGTACTGCAAATTCTGTAAAAAGCACACCCTGCACAGGGAGACGAGATAGTCCTTGTATGGGGCAGCAGTAGTTTCGTTTCGCGGAAGCTGTCCGCGGAACAGTAAGGAGCAGATTTATGGGAGAAAAAAGTGCAGAGAAGGCTCCCAAGAAGAGCTTTTTCAAAGGTATGAAAGCCGAATTCGGAAAGATCATCTGGCCTGACAAGAAGACGCTGGCACGCCAGTCTGTCGCAGTGGTTGCGGTGACTGTGGTGCTCGGACTGATCATTGCCCTTCTTGATATGATCATTCAGACAGGTATTAATTTCCTCATCACCCTGTAAGCAAAGGACGATAAAGGAAAAGGTGACAGTATGGAAGCAAAATGGTATGTAGTCCACACGTATTCCGGATATGAGAAAAAAGTTAAGGCGAACATTGATAAGACCATTGAAAACCGTCATCTTGAGGATGAGATCCTTGAGGTCCGTGTCCCCACTCTGGACGTCATAGAAGAAAAGAACGGTACCCGCAGACAGGTGGAAAAAAAGCTGTTTCCCGGCTATGTGCTCGTTCACATGTGCATGAACGACGACACATGGTTCGTGGTGCGCAACACCCGCGGCGTGACCGGCTTTGTAGGCCCCGGTTCCAAGCCGGTGCCCCTCACAGATGATGAGATCCGTTCTCTGGGCATCAAGGCCCAGCATCAGGTCATCGATTTTACGGTGGGCGATACCGTGACCGTGTTGAGCGGCGCGTGGAAGGACACCGTAGGCGTGATCCGCACCATGAACGACGGAAAGCGTACGCTTATCATCAATGTAGACTTTTTGGGCCGGGAGACCCCGGTAGAACTGAGTTTCTCAGAAGTGAAGAAGATTTGACAGAAGCACATCATAGGACGTTGTGCGGAAGAAGGAGAGTATTATGGCTAAGAAAGTAACAGGATATATCAAATTACAGATACCTGCCGGCAAAGCAACGCCGGCGCCCCCTGTAGGCCCTGCTCTGGGCCAGCATGGTGTTCCCATTGTTCAGTTTACAAAGGAGTTCAATGCCAGAACGGCAGACAAGGGCGACATGATCATCCCTGTTGTGATCACCGTATATTCTGACAAGAGCTTTACTTTTATTACAAAGACCCCTCCCGCAGCCATCCTGCTGAAGAAGGCCTGCAATATCCAGTCCGGTTCCGCAACCCCCAATAAGAAGAAGGTTGCTACCATCAGCAAGGATAAGGTCCGTGAGATCGCGGAGCTGAAGATGCCGGACCTCAACGCGGCCAGCATTGAGAGCGCTATGAGTATGATCGCAGGTACCGCGCGGAGCATGGGTATCGTAGTAGAAGACTAGTGGAAGGGCGCAGCCCGATAGTACCACAAGGAGGTTATCATGAAGAGAGGTAAGAAATATATTGAGGCGGCAAAGGCAGTGGACCGCTCCGTACAGTACGATCCGGCCGAGGCCATTGCGCTGGTTAAGAAAGTAGCAACGGCAAAGTTTGACGAGACCATCGAAGTGCACATCCGCACCGGCTGTGACGGCCGTCATGCGGAGCAGCAGGTCCGCGGCGCGGTAGTCCTGCCCCACGGCACTGGCAAATCCGTGAAGGTTCTGGTATTCGCAAGAGGCGCCAAGGCTGACGAGGCTGAGGCAGCAGGCGCAGATTATGTAGGCGCGGAAGACCTGATCCCCCGTATCCAGAACGAGGGCTGGCTGGACTTTGACGTGGTAGTGGCAACGCCTGACATGATGGGCGTGGTTGGCCGTCTGGGCCGTATCCTCGGACCCAAAGGCCTGATGCCCAACCCCAAGGCCGGTACCGTTACCATGGATGTGACGAAGGCGATCAACGACATCAAAGCCGGTAAGATCGAGTATCGTCTGGATAAGTCCAACATCATCCACGTTCCCGTAGGAAAGGCTTCCTTCACCGAGGAGCAGCTGTCCGACAATTTCCAGACGCTGATCAACGCCATCCAGAAGGCACGTCCCAGCGCGCTGAAGGGACAGTATCTGAGGAGCATTACGCTGGCTTCCACCATGGGACCCGGCGTCAAGGTAAGCACCGCCAGATTTTCCTAAAAAAGATTGACACGTTATATAGAGTATGCTATATTGATTAGCGAGCCGAAGACAGCAGGTGCCTGTGGCGTAAGTCCTGCCGAGGTGATTCTCATTGGATGATTATTTTTATGGGAGTATCTCGATTTCGGTCGGGTTACTCCCATTTTAATATTATGCGAAAGACCGGCGCTGCAGTCGGATCTTTCCATACCAGTCAAAATAAAACAGGAGGTAAACGAACTCATGGCAAAGGTAGAACTGAAAAAGCCGGTTGTAGATGAGATCGCGGAGAACATCAAAGATGCCGCTGCGGTCGTACTGGTTGACTACCGTGGTCTGACCGTTGAGGAAGATACGGAACTGCGCAAGCAGCTGCGTGAATCCGGCGTCATCTACAAGGTTTACAAAAATACCATGCTGAACTTTGCGTTTAAGGGCACGGATTTCGAGCAGCTGAGCGATCAGCTTGCGGGACCCACCGCTGTGGCCATCTCAAAGGATGACGCTACCGCACCGGCAAGGATCCTCGCGAAATTTGCGAAGAAAGCAAGCGCTCTTGAGATGAAGGCCGGCGTGGTGGAAGGCCAGCTGTACGATGTGGAAGGCGTGAACGCGCTGTCCAAGATCCCTTCAAGGGAAGAACTGCTGGGCAAGCTGCTTGGAAGCATCCAGTCCCCTATCGCAAATCTTGCCCGCGTGCTCAGTCAGATCGCGGAGAAGGACGGCGATGGCGCCGCTGCGGAGGCGGCAGAACCGGCAGAGGCATAAGGCAAAGCCTTGCGGCCCTGCGAAGAATTGCATGACAACTATTTGTATCGTATAAGGAAAGACATGAGACAGGAGGAAAAAAATCATGGCTAAATTGACAACCGCTGAGTTTATCGAGGCAATCAAAGAGTTATCCGTACTGGAGCTGAACGACCTGGTAAAGGCTTGTGAGGAAGAGTTTGGCGTATCCGCAGCAGCAGGTGTTGTTGTGGCAGCAGCAGGCGCAGGCGATGGCGCTGCAGCAGAAGCTGAGCAGACTGAGTTCAATGTAGAGCTGACAGAGGTTGGCCCCAACAAGGTTAAGGTCATCAAGGCTGTTCGTGAGATCACTGGTCTTGGCCTGAAGGAAGCAAAGGCTGTTGTAGACGGCGCTCCCAAGATGGTTAAGGAAGGTGTTGAGAAGGCTGAGGCTGAGGACATCAAGTCCAAGCTGGAGGCTGAGGGCGCAAAGGTTACATTGAAGTAATCGCTGCCGGTGCCATATAACAGAACAAACCGGGTGTAAAAGGCGCCGGGATCTGTGCGATATCGCACAGGTCCCGGCGCTTTTGCGCGTCGCGCATTGCAGCGCGCCTTACAATACTTCCCCAAACGGAAAATATTTACTGGTAATTTGTCCCTGTGCCCTGTATAATAAGAGGCAGTGGAAATATCGTTTTTTTGACAGTTTGAGAATGGAGGTTTTGTGATGCGTATTTTGGATACCAAATTTGTAAGAGGCTTTGTAAAAATGGCGGACGACGGGTTCCAGCTGGGCTGGCATGAGCGGAACGGCGGCAATCTGTCCTATCGTCTTCATTCCGGCGAGGTGGCGGCCATTGAGCCCCGTCTTACCAATTATGAAAACTGGGAACCCATCGGCACGTCGGTGCCCGGGCTGGCAGGAGAGCATTTCCTCGTGACAGGCAGCGGCAAATATTTCCGGAACATCATTGTGGACCCGGAGGCGTGCAT
>CANQHX010000070.1 GCA_947623905.1 uncultured Lachnospiraceae bacterium | reverse complement strand
TCCACAAGAAAGATGTGCTTTTCTTTTCTGGCCGTTTCTCCGAAAAACCGTTTCAGCCGGATACGGGGATCGAACACATAGTTGTAATCTCCTACGATCACGTCGCACCAGCCCGCCGTGTCCAGGGCCATCTCGTGGGGACACACCTGATACCGCTCTGCCTGGGCGGCTATGACCGTTTCTGTATACATAACATCCTGCCCCAGCAGGTCAAACACCGCGTCATTGACCCGGTCAAAATGTCCCTTTGCCCGCGGGCAGCGGGTGGGATCGCATTCCATCTGTCCGTTCTCCCCCTGGGCAAGGGGACACATCTTTTCCTTTGCGGTGAGGATAATAGCCCTGCACCGGAGACCCTTTCCCTCCAGCTGGCTCACCGCCTGGGCCGCCACCGTGCGCGTCACGGTTTTGGCCGTAAGATAAAAGATACGGTCGCATCTTCCGGTGCCCATGGCCATGACGGACGGATACAGGGCCGAAAGCGTCTTGCCCACGCCGGTGGGCGCCTGGACAAACAGCTGCCGCCCGTGGACGATGGTCCGGTAGATCCCTTCTACCAGCTGCCGCTGGCCCTCCCGGTAGGGAAACGGAAACGCCAGCCCCTGAATGGAGTCCCGGCGGGTCTGCAGCCATTCCCACTGCTGCCGCATCCATTTTTTGTATTCCTCCAGAATGGGAGCGAACCACTCCTCCAGCTCCTCCACTGTATATGTCTGCCGAAAATACCTGGGATGGGGCCTGCCGGTCCCCTTTATAAACTCATCCAGATCTCCATAGGTCATCTGTATGGTCAGGGCGGAAAGTCCCTGCTGCCGCCCGTAGATCCACCCATAGCACTTTGCCTGGGCAAGATGAACGGGATAGGGCTCCTCCAGAGTGGCTACAGGCCGAAAGACGCCCTTGATCTCGTCAATGGTCACATGGCCGTTTTCATCGGTGATGACGCCGTCGGCCCTGCCCTCCAGCACGATCGCAAAGGGACCGCAGTCTGCCACCTCGCGCAGGGGGACTTCGGCCTTATAGCCCACGCCGGCCATATCCTGAAGCCTTCTGTGGAGACGGCTTCCCGCCAGCATGGCGTCGGGGTCCTGCAGCCTGCCGCTGCCGCCTGTCAGATCGCCGCTGCGCAGGATAAACTCCACAAGACCCCGGACGGAAATTTTAAATTGTGTTCCGGAAACAGAATTCTCACCCATATCAGAAAATCTCTGTAAGAGGAAAAGGGCACCTGACGGTGCCCTTTCTCTTACAATCTATCATACAATTCCTTATACTGCTTTGCCGAACTGTGCCAGGAGAAGTCTGCCTTCATGCCCCGCTCCACGATGAGGTTCCAGTTGCGTTTCTTCTTCTCGAACACTGACTTCGCGTAGCGGATGATGCCGAGCATCTCATGGGCGTTGTAGTTGGCGAAGCTGAAGCCGGTGCCGGTGTTCTCATACTCATTGTACGGCTCCACCGTATCTTTCAGGCCGCCGGTCTCCCGGACGATGGGCACCGTGCCGTAGCGCAGGCTCATGAGCTGGCTTAAGCCGCAGGGCTCAAACAGGGACGGCATGAGGAACGCGTCGCACCCTGCGTACACCTTATGGGACATGGCCTCGGAATAATAGATCTGGGCGGATACTTTGTCGTGATACTTCCAGTCAAAATGCCGGAACATGTTTTCATACCGTTCTTCCCCGGTACCCAGCATCACAAACTGGATATCCTCCTGGCAGAGCTCATCCAGGATGTACGCCACCAGGTCAAAGCCCTTCTGATCGGTCATGCGGGATACCATGCCGATCATGAACTTCCTGTTATCCGCGGGCAGCCCCAGCTCCTGCTGCAGCGCCTTTTTATTTTTTGCCTTTTCTTTGCGGAAATTGTCCGCGTTATAATGGTACGCGATGTACGGATCTGTCTCGGGATCGTATACATCGTAATCGATGCCGTTGACGATTCCGGTAAGGCAGTTGGACCTTGCCCGCATGAGGCCGTCCAGTCCTTCCCCGTAAAACGGATCCTTGATCTCCTCCGCGTAAGTCCTGCTCACGGTAGTCACCGCGTCGGCATAGACAATACCGCCTTTTAAGTAGTTGGCGTCCTTCTTGTACTCCAGCTTATCCGGCGCGAAATAATACTCCGACAGACCGGTGATATCCTTGATCGTCTTAATATCCCACACGCCCTGGAATTTCAGGTTGTGGATGGTCATGATGGTCTTGATGCCCCGGTAGAACTCGTTGTCGGCGAAAATGTCCTTGATCATCACCGGGATCAGTCCCGTCTGCCAGTCATGACAGTGGATCACGTCGGGTCGGAAATCCAGCAGCGGCAGGGCGGATATGGCCGCCTTTGAGAAAAAGGCGAATTTCTCCACGTCCTGATAGATCTCGCCGTAGGGACGGGGACCCGCAAAATAATACTCATTGTCTACAAAATAGAACTTGATGCCCTCGTACTCCATCTCCAGAATGCCCACGTACTGGGAGCGCCACGCCAGGTTCATGTAAAAATGGACCTTGTATTTCATCTGGTCCTTCCAGCGCTGGTCGATACACATATATTTGGGGATGATCACTCTCACATCATATTCTTTTTTATCAAAACATTTCGGCAGGGAACCCACTACATCTGCCAGCCCGCCGGTCTTAATAAAAGGAACCGACTCAGACGCTACAAACAGAATTTTTTTCATTTGGATACGCTCTCCTTCCAGATCATTACAGAATATACTCTGCTAATCAGATATATTATACACGATTCACAGAAAATTGAAAAGGATATTTTCCCTTTTCCTGCAATAATTTGGAAATATTGTGCTCTTTCGACAATTATCCGTTCTGGCCGGAACGGTTTTTCTGCTCCAGGCGGATCTTGTCGGCGATCAGAGCGATAAACTCTGAATTGGTAGGCTTTCCTTTTCCGTTATGTATGGTATATCCGAACAGGGCGTCTATGGTATCCATCTTGCCCCTGCTCCACGCCACTTCTATGGCATGGCGTATGGCCCGCTCCACACGGCTCGGCGTCGTCATATGCTTTTTGGCGATGGTAGGATACAGGATCTTCGTGATGGAGCCCAGCATCTCCACATCGTCCACAGACATGATGATGGCGTCCCGCAGGTATTGATAGCCTTTGATGTGAGCGGGGACGCCGATCTCATGGATGATGTCCGTTACCTCTGTCTCCAGATTTTTCTCCGGCGTTTCCTCCGGCCTGCTGTACATGCTCATGATCCGGTCCTGCCTGTGGCGGTTCCGGGGCCGTTTCACATAGCGGATCCGGTTCAGGAGCATAGTCTCGTCAAACGGCTTCATGACAAAATATTTGGCTCCGTACTCCATGGCGGCTTCCGTCACCGATTCCTGTCCCAGAGCGGACAGCACGATAAAGTCCGGCGGCGTCTGCACATCCTGGTCATTATGTATCTTTTCCATGACACTCAGGCCGTCCATTTTGGGCATGACCAGATCCAGCAGTACGATATCCGGTTTTTTGGCCTTGATCATCTCATACGCGTCCTGTCCGTTTCTGGCTTTCCCTACCAGTTCCATATCTTCCGTCTGGTCGATCATCTCATCTAAAAGCTGCAGTGCGATCTCATTGTCGTCGGCAATGGCAATGTTCAGTTTTTCCATCGTGTCCCTCCTTCATAATGCACCAGGTTTCTCCCTTTTCGGGTATGAAATCCATAGTTTTATTATGATGAGACAACCCGTATTATTCAACTATTCATGGTCGCACAAAACATCTGCATTTTACATAATTACTTTACATAATTCGACAGCATGCGACGGCGTTTCCTATTTTCTTTCGACATGTCCGCGTTTTCCGATGACGCATACCTCGCTGATTTCCACGATTATACAAAAAAAGTGCTATCCTGAAGATAACACTCTTTTTTTCAACATAAGTTGACATAATGATACAAAAAATATTTTATTGTAAATTTCTGTCCTGAGCGCGGGCGCAGATGCAGTCCACGATCCTGGCGGCCGCTCCCGGAGGCATCTCCCGGCGCTGGCATTCCAGCATCTCCTGCCGTTTCCGGGGATTGCGCATAAGCTCTTCCGCCAGTTCTACACATTCCTCGTTGGTATGACCATAGTACACCATCCGGTGGCGGGAGAAAAAATCGGCGTTGGCTGTCTCGCAGCCGGGAATGGGCGGCGTGAGCACCGTGGGAATGTTGATGGTCACCGCCTCCGTGGAGCTCAGACCCCCCGGCTTTGTGAAAAGCAGGTCCGCGGCCGCCATATACAGGGCCACCTGATTGGTATATCCCAGCACTTTTACTTCCCGGATCTGGGAAAACTGGTTTTCCAGCGCCTCCGCCAGTTTTTTGTTGTTGCCCGCCAGAATGCAGATCACCTGGCGCCCGTGCATTTTCCGGTACAGCAGTCTGGTCAGCTCCGCCACTTTGCCGTATCCCATGCTGCCGGTCATGACCATGTACATTTCCGCATCCCGGGGGATCCCCAGCTTTTCCCTGGCTTTCTCTTTTGACACGGGGTGCTCAAACGCATCCGACACCGGGATACCGGCCGGCTGCAGGATCTCCTCGGGGATCCCCAGCGCCATGCAGTCCGCTACAAGATCTTTGTGGGGCACGAACATCACGTCCGGCTCCACCTCGTCGATGAACGGGATACACGTATAATCGGTGGACACATAGTAAAACGGGATGTGCCGCCTGCCCTGCCTGTTAATATATGTCATGGCCTGTCCGGGGAACAGATGGGTCACCACCACGGCAGTGAATTTGTTGTCCGCGATATACCGGTACAGGTGTCTGGCATACAGACTGTTTGCCCTGTATACGGGAGATTTCCACCGGGTGATCTTTCCGATCTTGTCTCCCAGCCGGTAAATGCCGGTAAACATCCAGGGACAGCGGATCACCATGGTGATATACGCCTGGTTGATCACATGAGACGCCTTTTTTCCTGCGAACATCAGCGCCTCCTTAACCTCATAGTCGATCCCCCGGCGGCCGCATTCTTCTTCCACGGCCCATGCGGCGGAATTATGTCCCCCGCCTGCGCTGCACGTCAAGATCAATACTTTCATCCTGTTTCTGTCCTTTCCGCAGGTGTATTTTTTGCCTTCTGTGGGCATGATTATACCATAACTCATGTTTTTTTACTACAAAAAAGTAAGGAGCGATTCGTATTGCGCTGCGGGATCATTGATTATGTAAACCAATACCACGATATATCCTTCCGGAACATGCCCTTTCACGAGATAGACGGTCTGGTGCTCTCCGCTTTTCTGTACCTGAAGCTGGAGGCGCTGCCGCTTACCGTCACGGAACCGTATTCCGGGACAGAAGACCGTTCCGTCCCCCTTGTGCGGCTGGAACGGCTGCCGGGTTTTCACGGACTGTTTGCGGATCCCATTTTCGGCTCCGGCCTGCGCCGCCTTTATGAGGCCATGGTCACCGGCCAGCGGTTCCGGAACGTGCGCCTGGCCGCCATGATCCACCGCACAGACCGCCGCCGGAAGCTCCAGCTGTGCGCCGCCACGTTTCGCCTGACACCCGGACTCACCGGCACCTTTTTCAGGGGGACCGATGAAAGCTTTACCGGCTGGGAAGAAAACCTTTCTATGGGCCGGCCCGGCCTCCTGCCTTCCCAGCAGGCGGCGCTGTCCTATGTGCGTCCGCTCCTTGACCGGTATCCGGGCAGACATATCCTGGGCGGCCATTCCAAAGGCGGCAGCCTGGCCGTTTCCACGGCAAGCCTCCTGCCTCCGGCCGAACAGAACCGGATCTGTACCGTTTATACTTACGACAATCCGGGTTTTCACCGGGATTTTTACAGACAGGAAGGGTTCCGGTCCGTCAGCGGGCGCATCTTCCGCGTCATTCCCCAGAGTTCTCTTGTGGGCACACTGTTTTGCAACGCCATTCCCACCCACATTGTAAAAAGCTGGGGCAGCGGCCTCTATCAGCACGATCCCTTTACGTGGGACGTTGCCGGCGGACAATTCTGCCTGCGGCCCCGGCTCTGCTCCGGAGCAGCATGGCGCGGCGCCTGCATCAATCGTCTTCTGGAACGCCTCACGGAAGAACAGACCGGCCGGCTGTCCCGCATACTGGAAGAATGCATTGCCCGATACGGCCTCACGTCGGTGTATGATCTGGGCTCCACTCCGGAAACAATGCTGCGGAAGCTGGTGATCCTGTGCCTCCGACATGTTTTTCACAAAAATGTGCCGGAAGGATGGAAATCCCTCCGGCACATACAGCAACGTTAATGAACATTTTCAGCGTCTATTCCATAGAATTGATCAGATCGACATTGTACTTCTCCACATCTGAGAGCACGCTGTCGCTGAACTGTTCCGGCGGGATAGTACCGTTGTACCAGCTCTTGCCGTTAAAATATTCCTGAAGCTCAGGATCACTGAATCTCCGTCCGTGACGGGCATAGATCTCATTGCGGGCGATCCGCTTCTCATAAGCGGACAGGCCGCTTACTTCCTCCGCGGTCAGCTGCCGGCTGGAGCTGTCGGGCAGCAGATAAGAGCTGTCCGTACCGGAAGGCGTCTGAGGCGCTTCCGTAGGTTCCGGCTCCGGTTCTCTGGTAGGCTCCGGCTCGGGCTCTCTGGTGGGCTCCGGCTCTCTCGTGGGCTCCGGAGTTGGCGTCGGCTTCGCGGTGGGCGTCGGGGCAGGCGTCGGCTTCGCGGTAGGTTTCACAGTAGGAGTCGGCGCGGGCGTCTCCGACGCCATGATCACCGTGGCAGTGGACACCGGCTTCTGCGTTGCCTGGCCTTTTATATCTCCGCCGCCGTTTTGGGAGGAGAGCAGATAGAAGATCCCTCCCGCGAGGAAACCGATGATAACGGCGCCCAACAGTACAAAAATGACTACCGGTTTGCGGACGCCGTCTTTCTTTTTCTCGGAATACTCATACTCTTCTTCGTCATACCGGGAAATGGCCTCCTGTATCTTGCTCACATCTTCCCTGACGGATTTGTTCTCTTCGTCTTCGGCTGTAGGTTCCGGCTTCTCCGGCTGTCCGGAAGCATCCGGCTGTGCCTTTTGCTCCGGCGCGGCATTTTGCTCCGGCGCTGCCTCCTGCTCCTGGCCCGCAGAAGGACGGTTCTTATCCGCCTGTTTGCCGGCGGTCTCGGAAATATATTCCTCCAGCTTCAGCCTGGGCATTACCTTGGTGGCGCCGTCCGGCGCTGTGCCGGCGTTTTCCATCCGCTCCTCCAGAGCGGAGACCGGATCGTCATCGGACGATGCCGAATACCTGTCTTTGGGCCGCACGGTCTTCATCTGCTTTAGCCGCACAACGGCGCCGCAGGCGGGACAGAACGCGTCATTGGCAGAGATCTCTGCTCCGCATTTTTCACATTTCATATATTCACATCCTTTGTATCTATGCCAGATTGTCTTTCCGCCGCTATTATACTATGAACAGGGAAAATATGCAAGACCGGTTCAGCCGTTGCTCTCCTTATAAGCGTGAAAATCCACCGTGATCACCGTTCCCTTGCCCACGCGGCTCTCCACCTTCACCTCCGCGTCATGGACAAGAAGGATATGCTTCACGATGGCAAGGCCCAGGCCCGTGCCGCCGGTGGCCTTGGACCGGCTCTTATCCACCCGGTAAAACCGCTCGAAAATGCGGGACTGATGGGCCTCCGGTATGCCGATGCCGTTGTCCATGACCATCAGCCGGACCTTGTCCTTCATGGGCTGCACCTTTACCAGTACATTTCCGTCCTCATTGTTGTAGCGGATGGCATTGTCGCACAGGTTGTACACCACCTCGTCCATCATGTTTCTGTTGGCTCTGATAAAAGCAGACTCGCCCTCTGCCTCCAGCGTTACCTTATGCTTGTGGGCGTTTAACTGCAGCATGCTGACGCAGTCCTGAACCACCTGGTACAGATCCACCTTCTCAAAGGCTTCCTGCTGCTCGCTGGTATCCAGCTCATTTAAGCGGATGATGTCGTTGATCAGCGTCAGAAGGCGCTGGGCGTTGCTGTGGATCTTTTCCGCGAACTTGCTGGCGTCCCCCTCCCCCACCATGCCGTTGGCGATAAGCTCCGAATAGCCGGAAATGGACGCCAGGGGCGTCTTCAGCTCATGGGACACCGAAGCGGTGAAATCCTGCCGCATGGTAGCGTTATTGAGGATGTCCGCGTGCTGCACCCGTATGGTCTCCATGAGGGGCGTCAGCTCCGGATAGGGGAAATCCTTCAGGAACACTTCATTGTCCAGATTGTCGGTCAGCTGGTCGAAGGGCTCCATGAGAGAACGCACCGCCAGCCTGGACACCATGATGCATACCGCGATGAGAACCGCCACGATGGCGGACAGGGGCAGGAACATGTGGTAGATAAGGCTCAGTACATTTTCCCGCTCCCTGCATACTCTGAGCACCGTGCCGTCCTCCAGCAGGCAGGCATAGTAGTAGGCGCTCTCCCGGATGGAACTGGAGCGGCGGATGCTGGTCCCCTCCCCGTCTGTTCTGGCCTCAGATACCTCTTCCCGGTCGTTGTGATTTTCCAGAGCGTCGGCGTCCATCCGGTTGTCCGCCAGCACCTGTCCCGTCTCATCAATGAGGGTGAGTCTGCTCTCATCGTCCTCATCCAGATCGTTCACATACTGTACCAGCGTCTCTCTGGGCAGCCATCTGAGCACGTTGGCCGTGCTCTCCATTCCGGCGAACACTTCCCCGTTAAAAACCTGATAAAAAATAACAACTGCCAGGAGCAGTGTGATCGCCGCGGCGAAAAAACTGATCCCAAGCAGTTGTCTCCTGATCTTCTTTCCCACAAATATCTCCTTTTTGACGCCTGTGTCTTTTCCGCGCGTTTCCCGCCGTGGAAAAGGATCCGCAGGTCACTCCGCCACATACCCTACGTTGCGGATGGTCTTGATGTGGACGGCGCCGTCCTGCAGTTTCTGGCGCAGCGTCTTGATGTGCATATCCAAAGTGCGGGATTCTCCTTCAAAATCCATGCCCCACACCCGTTCCATGATCTTATCCCGGGACATGACGATGCCGGCGTTCAGCAGCAGCAGCTTCAGCAGCTCATACTCCTTGAAGGTCAGTTCACACAGCCGGTCATCCACGTACACCGCGTGCCGGTCATTATCCAGGACGATATTGTCCAGGCGGATCACCTTCTCGCTGTCGGCCTCCTGGCTTCTGCGCAGAAGGGCCCTGACCCTGGAGATCAGCTCCATGATGCCGAAGGGCTTTGTGATATAGTCGTCGGCGCCGTTGTCCAGCCCTTTCACCTTATCCAGCTCCGAAGTTTTGGCCGTTACCATGATCACCGGGATCTTTTTTGTCTCCGGCACCCTGCGCAGCCATTTCAGGATATCCAGGCCGTCCTCGTCCGGCAGCATGATATCCAGCAGCACAAGATCCGGCAGCTTCTTCGCCAGGGCGCTGCGAAAGCTCCGGGCACAGTCAAACTCCGCTGCCTGATATCCGGAATTGCGCAGGGCAATACTCTCGATCTCCCGGATATTGGTATCATCCTCCACAATGTAAATATTTGCCAATACGCTCACCCCATATATGATTTCCGTCACGGCAGACGGTACTTAAATTCAAACTCCCTGAACATTTTCTTGAAATGCTCGTCGTCAGTGCGCTTGAGCATCTCTATGTACTCGTGGGTCTCGTAGCCCACATGGGCAGACTGGATCACACACACGGCAATATTGGAGCAGTGGTCCGCCACCCGCTCAAAATCCGTGACCAGGTCATTGAAGATATATCCCATCTCGATGGTACATTTGCCCTGGCGCACACGCTCCACATGGCGGTTTTTCAGTTCCACCTGCAGAATATCCACCACATCCTCCAGCGGCTCTACGTTGGTGGCGCCCCGGGTATCCTCCCGCTTGAACACATCCACAGCTCTGTCCACGATCTCATTGATGGCCCGGCATATGATATCCAGGTCCACTCTGCCCTCCTCGGAGAAGGACACCTGTTTTTCAAACATTTCCTGGGCAGACTCGGCAATGTTGACGGCATGGTCGGAGATCCGCTCAAAGTCGTTGATGGAATGGAGCAGAAGGGAAAGCTCGCCGCTCTCCTTCTGGGTCACGTTCTTACTGCTGAGCTTTACCAGATACGTACCCAGCAGGTCCTCGTACCGGTCCACTTCCTCCTCCATGGCGCCCACCTCGTTAAAGCCTTCCTCCGAGTAGTCCGCCAGGAGCTCAAACGCCCTCACGATGGAATTCTTTGCCACCTGGGCCATACTATCCGCCACGTTTTTGCTGGCCCAGATAGCCATGGAAGGCGTATCCAGCAGACGGGGATCCAGCACGCTTCCCCGCTCCTCCTCGGGAGAATCCTTAATGGTCATGCAGGCCAGCTTCACAAGGCCGTCACAAAAAGGCAGCAGCACTACGGTGGACAGGATATTGAACACCGTATGGAAAATGGCGATGGTCACAGGGTTGGCCAGACTTTTCAGGAACGAAAAATCCAGTATAGAGTTCAGCCCGTAAAAAACGATCATAAACAGCACCATGCCGACCACCTTGAAATACAGGTTGGTCAGGGCGGTGCGCCGGGCGTCCTTGCTGGTGCCGATGCTGGACAGCATGGACGTGATGCAGGTACCGATGTTCATGCCCAGTATGATGGGGATAGCGGAACCCATGGTCACCGTTCCGGAAACGGACAGCGCCTGCAGGATACCAACGGATGCCGACGAACTCTGGATGAGGGCGGTAAGGCCGGCGCCCAGGAGCATGCCCAGCACAGGGTTGGAAAACTGGAGGAACAGCGCCTGGAAACCCGGGTCGTCCGCCAGAGGCTCCATGGACTCGGTCATCATGGAAATGCCCGTCATCAGCACGGTAAATCCCAGAAAGATAGTGCCCAGATCCTTTCGCCTTCCGTTTTTGGAAAACATGAGGAAGACGATGCCGATCATGGCAAGGATGGGCGTAAAGGAGGAAGG
>CANQHX010000069.1 GCA_947623905.1 uncultured Lachnospiraceae bacterium | reverse complement strand
ATAGGAGAGCCTTATTACGGGGGATCGGCATTGGTCTGATCGCGGCCGTTGCCGTCACTGCCGTACCGGAGGCGATTGCCCGGCAGCAGGGCGGCGGCACATTTTTTTCCCGGATCGGAGGGAATCTCGGTATGACAGCGACAGCTCAGCCGGAAAACAGTGATGCTCCGCAGATCAGTGAAACACCGGCGGACAGCGCGGCACCGAAGGATGGCGCCGGCGAGACACCGGAGACCAGCGCCGCGCCGAAGACCAGTGCCGGCGAGACGCCGAAAGCCAGCGCCGCGCCGAAGACCAGTGCCGGCGAGACGCCGAAAGCCAGCGCCGCGCCGGAAGTCAGCGGACAGCCGGGTCCGGCACAGACCGCTGGCCGGGAGATTTATACCCTGCAGATCACGCCGGGTATGGAAAGCTACCATGTGGCAAAAGCCCTGGCAAAAGAGGGGATCGTGTCGGATACACAGTCATTTAACAAATATCTGGCCGCCCTTCCGATATCCGAGGATCTGCGGGTGGGCAGTTACGATATCCCGTACAACGCCACATATGAGCAGATCGTGGAAATACTGGAGGGAAAGACCACTGCCGAAGCCATTTTGCGCGGGGGAAGCAAGTAGCGGGAAGAAATATTACAAATATGTGAAGAATATCAAAAAAAGCCCTTGCACGGGCTTTTTTTGTGTGTTATACTTGCATGGTTGACTCAGGTTGGAGATTTCTGCCAGCCTAAAATAATCACGTGTGCCGATATCCGGGCCGGTGTCACATATGCTGGCTGCCCGGAAGCAGAAGCCCACGGAAGAAAAACCAAACGGAGGTAAGAACATGAGCGTAATTTCTATGAAGCAGCTTCTTGAGGCTGGTGTGCATTTTGGTCATCAGACAAGAAGATGGAACCCCAAGATGGCGGAGTACATCTACACAGAGAGAAATGGCATCTACATCATTGACCTGCAGAAATCTGTGGGCAAGGTTGACGAGGCTTACAAGGCAGTAGCAGACATCGCCGCAGACGGCGGCACCATTCTGTTCGTAGGCACGAAGAAGCAGGCACAGGACGCCATCAAGGCAGAGGCTGAGCGCTGCGGTATGTACTATGTAAATGAGAGATGGCTGGGCGGCATGCTCACCAACTTCTCCACGATCCAGAGCCGTATCGCCCGTCTGAAGAGCATTGAGAAGATGGAAGCTGACGGCGTGTTCGAGGTACTGCCCAAGAAGGAAGTCATTGCCCTGAGAAAAGAACAGGCCAAGCTGGAGAAGAACCTGGGCGGCATCAAAGATATGAAGCGTCTGCCTGACGCCATTTTCGTGGTAGATCCCAAGAAGGAAAGGATCTGTGTACAGGAAGCGCACATTCTGGGCATTCCCCTGATCGGCATCGCAGATACCAACTGCGATCCTGAGGAACTGGATTATATCATCCCCGGCAACGACGACGCCATCCGCGCAGTGAAGCTGATCGTATCCAAGATGGCTGATGCTGTTATCGAGGCGAACCAGGGCGAGATCCTGACAGACGCCGAGGGTGTTGCAGACGAGGAAGCCGAGGCAGCCGGGGAAGAGACGGCAGCTGAGGAATAAAACGGGACATTCTGCGCCAGAGCCGTCCTCAACCGGCGGAACTGGCTATTTGCAATAACAGGAGGAATGAGGAACATGGCTATTACAGCTTCTATGGTAAAGGAACTGAGAGAAATGACCGGCGCCGGCATGATGGACTGCAAGAAGGCGCTGACAGAGACAGACGGTGACATGGACGCCGCTGTTGAATATCTGAGAAAGAACGGACAGGCAAAGGCTGAAAAGAAAGCCGGCCGCATCGCCGCAGAAGGCATTGTCCGCACTGTGATCAAGGACGACAAGGTAGCCGCCATTGTGGAAGTAAACAGTGAAACAGACTTTGTGGCAAAGAACGAGACATTCCAGAAATTTGTAGAGAATGTGGCAGAGCAGGTGGCAACCACGGATGTGGCTGACGTAAATGCGCTGCTGGCAGCTCCCTGGGTGGAGGATGCTTCCAAGACAGTGAACGAGGAACTGACAGAGAAGATCGCTACCATCGGCGAGAAGCTTTCCATCCGCCGTTTTGAGAAGATCGTGTCGGACGGCGTTGTGGTATCCTATATCCACGGCGGCGGCAGGATCGGCGTGCTGGTAGAGGCAGACGCTCCCGCTAACGATGTAGTAAAGGAAGCTCTGCTCAACGTGGCAATGCAGGTGGCAGCTCTGTATCCCAAGTACGTTTCCCGGGACGAGGTATCCGAGGAGTACAAGGAGCATGAGAAGGAGATCCTGCTGGCTCAGGCCAAGCTGGAGAACCCCAACAAGCCTGACAATATCATTGAGAAGATGATCATCGGCCGTCTGAATAAGGAGCTGAAAGAGGTATGTCTTCTTGATCAGCAGTACGTAAAAGACAGCGACCTGACCGTGGCCAAGTATCTTGACCAGGTTTCCAAGGAAGCAGGCGCCGCCATCACTCTAAAGAGATTTGTCCGCTTCGAGACCGGCGAAGGCCTGGAGAAGAAGGAAGAAAACTTCGCGGAAGAAGTTGCGAAGCAGATGGCCGGAAACTAAGTGTTTGGCACAAGTACAGTAAATCAGAGGAAGCCGCAGTATCGCGGCTTCCTTTTTGTTATGCAATAGGAAAGTGCTGGATGGCGCCACTTATCACTTTTCATAATACTGCGCCTGTGCCGTCCAGAGGGTGTAGTAGGTGCCGTCGGTGTCCGCCAGCAGCTCTTCGTGGGTGCCAAGCTGCACCAGCCTGCCCTCGTCAAATACCGCGATCCGGTCGCAGAAGCGGCAGGAGGATAACCGGTGGCTGATATAAATGGCAGTCCTGCCGCTGGCGATCTCATCAAACTTGGCGTAGATCTCCGCTTCCGCAATGGGGTCCAGGGCAGCGGTGGGCTCGTCCAGAATGATATACGCGGCGTCCCGGTACAGCGCCTTTCGCAACAGATCATTGCTTGCCAAACAGGGGGTTTTTCGGTATGATCTTTAAAAACGTGTAATGGAGGAAACAGCATGGACCAGATCGGAAAAAATATCAAAGCGTACAGGGAAGCAAAGGGGCTCACCCAGGAGCAGCTGGCAGATCAGATGGGTGTGACCAGACAGGCGGTGTCCAACTGGGAGAATATGAAAACACAGCCGGATATTGACACGCTTTTTCGCCTGGCGCAGATTTTTGGCATTTCTGTGGAGGAACTGATCTACGGAGAAAAGCGGGAAACCGTCACGAACGTGACCCATGTGACCCATCAGACAGTTCAGAATATAAAAAAGGGAATCTCCTTTGGCTCGACTCTGGCCATGGTGATCTCTTTTGTAAAATGGCAGTCTATCGGCTGGGCGATATTGCACGGGCTGATGAGCTGGGTCTATGTGATCTATTTTGCGATAAAGTACTAAATTGGCAGTTTCTTCTTGTGCCCTGGCGGGCTGTGTTATATGGAGCAATGAAAAACAGTCGCTTACGGTGAGGGTGTCACACAAATGTATGGCGGCTGTTTTTCAATGATTATTGCCAACTGAGGTGCAATGTTTTTTTGTTGACGGCACAATCTGACAAGTAAAGATTGATCAGGGTCTGATACGGAATACCGGAAGCTTCGGCCTGATCTTTAAAATATTCAATGGTATCGGTATCGATGTTAATAGTAATCTGTTTTTTTAATTTTTTGGCATACGGATTCTTGCGAGCCGTACTGAAATCATATTCCTCTTTCATAATAACCCCTCCGTTTATGAATGATAGTAATATTTTGTTTCAGTTGTTGTGGCTTTTCTGGCAGAAATGATGCGTATCATTTCATCAGATTCCCTGTAACAGTGACAGACTACGAGCAAATTGGCCCTTTTACTCAGACCTAAAATGATAAATCTATCCTCTTGCTCTGAATGAGCCGGATCGTCAATGACAAGGGCCTCTGTATCATAAAACACAGTACAAGCTTCCTCAAAAGATATTTTATGTTTTTTCTTATTTAGTTCATTCTTTTTTTCATCCCATTGAAATTTTATGCCACTCATAATTATATTGTAATTATAAAATGATGTTTTGTCAATCAATAATCGTTCTTTTGACGGTATTTCCAGTGTCCGATATAGAAAAACGGAAATCCAACGGTGCATTGATGGAAACGGACAGGAATGTATGCTATAATGATCAATGGACTGAGCATGCCCGCAAGTGAGGGCAATCATATAAGATGGCATGGGGAGAAAACGATGGAATTGACAGTAAAAACATTTGATGAACTGACTACGACGGAATTGTACGAGATCCTGCGGTCCAGGGCGGCGGTCTTCACTGTGGAGCAGACCACCTGCTGCCAGGATATGGACAGGGTGGATTATACCAGTTATCACTGTTTTTATAAAGACGGCGGCACAGTGACGGCCTACCTGAGAGCATATTATAACGAGGGCAGCAAAGACACGGTGAAGATCGGCAGGGTGCTGACGCTGGACCATGGGAAGGGACTCGGACGGAGGCTCATGGAGGAGAGCATCGAGGCCATAAAGGCGAAACTGCCCTGCAAAAAGATGCTTGTCCATGCCCAGAAGCAGGCCATCGGGTACTATGAGAAATTTGGATTTCAGGTGACCTCCGGGGAATTTTGGGAGGATGGCATCGTGCACGTGACCATGGAGCTGGCACTGTGACAGAACTGTTGCCGAATAATTAGAAAATTTATCTGTATTTAAAGAAAAAAACAAGTAATTAAAATAAGTTTTTATTGATTTTAAGTAAAAACTATTGATAATTTCAATTTATTTCGATATACTATCTGTAAGAAAACGGGATAATATGTATCAATATACCCAAAAGGAGACAGATAGTATGATCATCCGGCCATATTACGTGAATATTCTGAGAAAATATCGGGACATTCCTCTTGTGAAGCTTCTTGCCGGCATACGGCGGTGCGGCAAATCTACTATAATGGAAATGCTGGCAGAGGATCTGCGGCAATGTGGGATTGCATCTGATCACATCATTACTATTCGCTATACATCTGAAGAACTGGAAGAAAATATGACAGCCAGGGATATGTATGAAAATATCCGGAACCGGATAAGAGATAATGCCCGTTATTATCTCCTGTTAGACGAGGTACAGGAGGTGCCCGGTTGGGAAAAGGCGGTCAACAGCTTGCTTGAAAACGGAGGGACAGACATCTATGTGACTGGTTCAAACGCAAAGCTCATGTCGGGGGAGATTTCAACATATCTTACCGGCCGGTATGTTTCTATCCCTGTGTTTCCTCTCTCTTTTGCGGAATATCTGGATTTTAAAAAGGCGGATCACCGCTCTGAAAAAGAGCTATTGACGGAGTATCTCCGTCTGGGAGGGTTCCCGGTTGTGGCTCTGGGCAATTTTGACGAGCGGACTGCTTATCAGATCGTGGAAGGCATTTATCATTCCGTTATCACAAATGATATTACCCGACGGCACAACATTAAAAATTACGAGCTGTTTGACCGTGTGGTAAGGTATATTGTGGAGAATGTGGGTAAGACTTTTTCCGCAAACGCTATCGTAAAGTTTTTGAAAAACGAAGGCCGTTCCCTGTCGGTGGAATCCGTCTATAATTATCTGGAATGGCTGGAGAAGGCTTTTGTGATCTATCGGTGTCAGAGATACGATCTGCAAGGAAAAGCTGTCTTAAAAACCCAGGAGAAATTTTATCTGGCAGATGCGTCCCTGAAATATTGTATCATGGGATTTAATCCGAAATCTGTAGCCGCAATGCTGGAAAATGTGGTTTATTTTGAACTTTTAAGACGGGGTTATAAAGTTTATATCGGCAAAAATGAGACAAAAGAGGTGGATTTTGTGGCGCTGCGGCAGGACGAACGCATCTATGTACAGGTGTGCCGCAATCTGCCGGAAAATTCTGAGAGAGAGATCGCAAATCTTCTTGCCATCAGAGATCATTATCCAAAGTATGTGGTGACTCTGGATGAAATGGCGTCCGGAAATATCGATGGAGTAAAGATCGTACATCTGGCGGATTTTTTGCTGAGTCCCTTTTATTGAATCGCCGATGGGTTTTCCATCGGATATTTGTGGCGCTGCGAAAGGAGAAATACCATGAGATTTAAAGGAAAAGTAGCATGGTGGTTTTATGGGGTTATCATCGCTGTGGCGGCGGTGCTCATTCCTCTTATTATCGTCAGTGCGTTTGTGGACCCCAACAGGGCAGCGCTGGTCATTACGCTGTTGTTATTCTGTATTCTGGAGCCATTCTGCTGTTCTATTGCCCTGCACAATTATGTGGAGCTTCAGGAGGAAGCGGCGCTGATCGTGTTTGGTTTTATAAAGAAGCGGATCTTATACAGCGATATAGAGGCGCTCTCTTTGACGAACGATCCGTCCTCCTCTCTTGCCGCTTCCCTGGACAGAGTGGAAATAAAGTGCAGAAACGGATCTGCCGTCATGGTGTCCGTGGCTGACCGGGAAGGTTTTGTAAGAGAAATGCAGAGAAGAAAGAACTGAAAGGAGAAACTATGCGTTTTACATATTGCCCTCATTGCGGAAGCAGGCTGGTGAAAAAGGAGATCGGCGACGAGGGGAAGATCCCTTATTGCGAAAGGTGCAGGGTGCCCCTGTGGGATATGTTTACCACCAGCGTCATAGCCGCCGTAGTAAATGAAGACAGGGAAGTGGCGCTCCTGCGGCAGGATTATGTTTCCCGCACAACCTATGTCTGCGTGGCCGGGATCATGAAGCTGGGTGAGTCGGCGGAGGACGCGGTACGGCGGGAAGTGCTGGAAGAGATCGGACAGCAGGTGGAGTCCCTTGCGTTCATCAGAAGCTATCCCTATGAAAAAAAGGAAATGCTCATGCTGGGCTATAAAGCCGTAGTCAAAAAGCAGGCGCTCACGCTGTCCCGGGAGGTGGACGCCGCGGAGTGGGTCCCGTATGAGGACGCTCTGTCCCGGCTGCGGGAGGGGAGCATTGCCTGGCAGCTGGTGGATACCGTGATCCGCGAGGACGGCGGTGGCACCGGTGAGGCATGAAGGCGTGATGATACCGGGAAACGGCTGAAAAACGGCGCTTTTTTCACATAAGACGGCGTTTTTTCTGCGGAAAAACTTGACATGGAAAACGTTTCGGGGTATATTACACAAAGAACGGGGACGGACCGGTAGTTCGGACGTCTCTGTCCGGAAACTTATCAATATGTGCCCGGCAGGGCATACAGACCGGCGGACCGGATGAAGGGCGCCGGAGATCAGATTTTGGAGGAAAAGGTAAATGAATACTTTGAAAGCTGAAAAAAGAACTATGGAAGTCAAGGCCAAGAGGCTGAGAAGAGAAGGATACGTGGTAGGAAACGTATTCGGTAAAGAACTGGAAAATTCCATTCCCGTGCAGATGATCAAAGGAGATGTGTCAAAGCTTCTGAAGACCAACCACAAGGGCAGCCAGATCACACTGGATCTGGATGGAAAGAACTACGATGTGCTTATCAAGACGATTGATTTCAATCCCCTGGCAGGAAGGATCGATTCCATAGAATTTCAGGTACTGGTAAAGGGCGAGAAGGTGCATTCCGTTGCGGAAGTGATCCTGGAGAACAACGAAAATGTGCCGGAAGGCGTTGTGGTACAGATCGAGCTTTCCGAGATCGATTACACCGCGCTTCCCAACGCGCTGGTTGACCACGTGACCGTGGACGTGAGCAATATGCAGGTGGGCGATATCGTCCGCATAAAGGACCTGCCCATTGCTTCCAACCCCGATGTTGTGATTAAGAATGATCCCGAGGCAATGGTTGTTTCCATGGTAGCCGTTCGCGCTACGGAGGAGCCTGAACCCGCCGCAGAGGCAGAAGAAGGAGCCGAAGGAGAAGAGGCTGCAGCCGAGGAATAACAGACCGGCCCGGCGCAAAACCTTGTATCCACAGACAGCGTATTTCTGTAACGGAAATGCGCTGTTTTTTCGTTGACAAAAAAAGGAAAAACCAGTATGGTATAAGGTGAAAACGAAAACTTGCAAACATACAATGTGGAGGGTATTATGAGAAAATTATGGAAGATCTGCCTGCCGGTCATGACAGCTGTGCTTTTGCTTGCGGGGTGCGGCGGCCAGACAGGTGACAATGAACAGACGGCGCAGAATGACGCAACAGAAGCGCCTGCACAGACCAAGGAGCCCAGGTACGCGCCTTACTTTACGGATAAGCCTTTTGAGGCCAGCGGCGTAGTATGGATCGCCGGTGACTCTATCGCGTCTGAGCATGACGACAACGAGTATGAAGTGCCCATCTCCGGCTGGGGCGTATATCTTGGGGATTATCTCACAGACGGAGCCGAGGTGCACAATGAAGCCCGCTCCGGGCGCAGCTCCAAGAGTTATCTGAAAGAGAATAATTATAAGGAGATCATAAAAAATATGGCCTACGGCGATTATCTGTTTATCGCTTTCGGGCTCAACGATGAGAAGGAGGACATGTCCAATCTGTACACGGATCCCGATGCCGCTACGGATGCGGAAAATTCCTTCACAGGGTATCTGAAAGAAAAGTATATCGAGCCTGCCCTGGCGGTAGGCGCCGAGCCGGTGCTCATGTCTCCGGTAGTGCGGGCGACCTATGACGACGACCAGAAGCTGACAGAGCAGACGCAGACAGCCTATGCCGACGCCATGGAACGACTGGTAGAGGAGTATAAAGAACAGGGCATCGACCTGTATTACATCGACCTGTACGGGATCACGGACGACTGGTTTGAGGAGCTGGGCTACGAAGGAGTGAGAGCCATCCACGGCGTGGATAACGAGGGCAAGGACGACACCACTCACTTCAACGCGGACGGCGCGAAGCAGCTGGCCGAAAAGATCGTTGAGGAGGTAAAGCGGCAGCAGATGGAGCTGAGCGCCTTCGCAAAGTAAAACAGGGAGCTTAGTGTGAAAAATCACACTGATGTGCTGATTGTTTCACAAAACAAAGTTCCTTCGTTTTGCTATTTGTGCCGGGGCGTCACAAATAGCTCTGATGGCAGACGCGAACTGGAGTGTTCGCAAAGAAAGCGTTGCTTTCTTTTGCCCCGATCGCGTAAACGCTCCGGAATGGGGATTAATATGAGAATGATGTTGGTGGGCGCGGGCGCCGTGGGAGAGAGCATTCTGAAGATCCTGAAGTGGAGAGATCCCCATGGCGCGTGGCTAAAATATGTGCTGATATGTGATTTTGACGAAAACCGGGCGGCGGAAGTGGCTGCCCTTTTAAAGGAACCGGACCGCTTCGCGGCGGCAAGAGTGGACGCCACGGACACGGATGCTATGGCACGACTGGCGAAAACTTACAACATTGATTTTATCATGGACGCCGCGCCGCCCTTTGCCAGCAACAGGGTGTTTGACGCGGCGTACAGGGCAGGGGCGGATTACGGAAATATGGGCACCTGGTCTGTACCCATGGAGCATCCTGCATACGGCCTGGGCATTGAAAACAGCTATGCGGAGCCTATGACAAAATACAATTTCGACCGCCATGAGAGCTGGAAAGAGCGGGGAAATATGGCGCTGATCTGTATGGGCATCGATCCTGGCGTGGTGAACGTGCTGGCAAAATACGCCGCCACGGAACTGTTCGACGAGATGACGGAGGCCCATGTAAAGGACGGCGGCAGCCTGCATCTTGTGTCGGACGGGGAGGAACACATTACCTTCGGGTTCAACGTGTGGACGGTGATCGACGAGGTGATGAATCCCAACGTGGAGTATGACGCGGACAGGGGCGGCCTTTTTGTGGAAAAAGCCTTTGCCGGGAGAGAAGTATTTCCCATGCCGGAGGGCGTGGGGGATAATGTGCTGGTAAAGGTGGAGCATGAGGAAGTGGTGACCATGCCCCGTTATCTGGGAAAGTACGGGCTGAAAAAGGCAACCTTCAAGATCAGTCTGGACGAGAACCTCATCACTGCCCTGAAGGTCATCGACCAGCTGGGACTCAGGAGCCTGAAGCCGGTCCGGGTGGGAGATGTGCAGGTGGTGCCAAGGGACGTGGTGGCGGCCTGCGCGGAGCAGCCTAAAGATATAGGCGCCGAGATGGCCGGCGCCGCCGTGGTGGGCATCCACTGCATCGGCAAAAAGGACGGCGCGCACAGAGAATATTTTCTCTATCAGGCCCTGGACAACCAGGATTCCCTTGCCCGGTGGAACAGCCAGGCTGTCAGCGTGCAGACAGGCTTTGGCGCCGCCCTGTCCATTGAACTCATAGGCAGGGGCATCTGGCGGGAGCCGGGAGTTTTCTCGCCGGAATATTTCGACCCGAAGCCTTATCTGGAGCTTATGGAAGAAAGCGGGTTCCCGTATAAGGTCATGGAGTGGTAGATCGGAGGACATCCACATGGATATCAAGATAGCATTTTTACAAATCCTGCCGGAAAAGAGTCTCGATGAGAATTTTCTGATAGGAAAGAACGCCTGTATAGAAGCAAAGGAAAAAGGGGCTGATATTGCGCTTTTTCCGGAGATGTGGAGCGACGGGTACACTCTGCCGCAGGAGCATGATGCGTTAAATGCCCTTGCCATTGATAAAGAAAGCGCTTTTTTGAAGGGCTTTCGAGCGCTTGCGTCAGAACTGCAGATGGCGATAGGGATCACATTTCTTGAAGCCCATCGTCCGAAACCATTAAATTCCGTTATCTTTTTCGACAGGACAGGCAGGAAGATCCTCCATTATGCAAAGGTACATACCTGCGCGTTTGATAAGGAAAAGGTATTAGATGGCGGTGATGATTTTTATACCGCAGATTTAGACTTTGGAAGAGGAAGCGTAAAGATCGGCTCGATGATCTGCTTTGACAGAGAATTTCCGGAGAGCGCGAGAATATTGATGCTGAAAGGGGCGGAGCTGATCCTGGCGCCCAATGCGTGTCCCATGGAGATCAACAGACTGTCCGCTTTGCGGTCAAGAGCATATGAGAACATGGTCGCGGTGGCAACCTGCAATTATCCGAAGGGACATCCCGACTGCAACGGACATTCCACCCTTTTCGACGGCGTTCCGTGGCTGAAGGAAGGCGTCAGAGACATGTGCGTTTTTGAAGCCCCGGGGGCTCCCGGCATTTATGTTGCCAGGCTTGACTTAGACCGTCTCAGGACCCATAGGAGCAACGACATTATGGGTGACAAGTACAGGCATCCTGATAAATATGATATTTTGTCAGATGCAAATGTCTGCGGAGTCATTGGCGGAGAATTTGTGCACTGGTAATTACAGGAGGTAAGGCAATGCTGCATCGTATGGACTGTTTTACTAATACAGTCGTTATGCCGTCCGCAGCCCCTGCTTATTATTGGCAGAGCAGCGGGCTTACATTGCTGTACCCTTATTCAGAGAATTAGAGCGCATTTCTGATCTGATTAAGTGAAACGCAGTGCAAGCTATGAGAGAATCTTAGCCTGCACTGTTTTTTTATATTATTTTACAGGAGGTTTCGAGATGGAGACGAAAGATTATTTAGCGAACTATTATGAGAGTTATGATGAGGACGGCCGCCTTACCTCAAGGCATGGAATGGTAGAATATATCACCACCATGAAATATATAGAAAAGTATCTCAAGCCCAATATGCGAGTCTTAGAGATCGGTGCGGCAACAGGCCGATATAGTCACGCGCTGGCACAAAAAGGCTATCGCGTTGACGCGGTGGAATTGGTTGCGCATAATATCGAGATCTTCAAACAAAACACCATTGAGGGTGAAGATGTTACGATCACACAGGGCAACGCTTTGGATCTGTCTGCCTTTGAGAGCGATATGTATGACATGACGCTGCTGCTGGGTCCCATGTATCACCTGTTTACAACCGAAGATAAGCTGAAAGCCTTATCGGAGGCAATACGGGTGACGAAGAAAGGCGGCATCGTTTTTGCGGCATATTGTATGGGAGACGCGGCTGTTTTGTCATACGGTTTTATTCGCGGTCATATCGATGACATCATTGAAAAATGTATGCTCGACACAGAGACCTTTGACACCTTTTCAAATCCGTGGGACATTTTTGAACTGCACAGAA
>CANQHX010000068.1 GCA_947623905.1 uncultured Lachnospiraceae bacterium | reverse complement strand
CAGCGCCCTGGTAATTGAAAATGGTGGAATCATTATACCCGGCATGTTTCAAAGCATCGATGAGTAATGTGCAGACAGTATTTATATCCATCTTGAAGCACCTCCTTAGAATTGATGCTTCAAGTATAAAACACTATACCGAAAAATCCTTCATAACATGGGAAAAATCAGGCAGCATCAGAAATCTTCGGCATAGTTTTTTCTTCGGCATAGTCTGAATTATCCTGAATTCAGGATAACTTTGATCAAGGATGGCAGTACCAGCATAAAAGGTATCAGTATAGATTGCGCAAAAAAGGGATCCGGCAAAGTATGTCAAGGAAGGGGAACTGTCTGGATAATGCAATCATGGAAAATTTTTTCGGCCTATTGAAATCAGAATTGTTATATTTAAAAGAGTTCAACTCTTTCGAGGAATTCAAGGAAGAATTAGAGGAATATATAGAATACTATAATAACCGGAGAATAAAAAGTAAACTAAAAGGACTGAGCCCTGTGCAGTACAGGATTCAATCCTCATTAGTTGCGTAACCGTCAATTTTTGTCTAACTTTTTGGGGTCAGATCAGACGAGGGCGCTACTTTTTGCGTCTGAAGATAGTGACAACAAGTGTAATCACAGCGCAAAGCATAATCACAAAAGCAAAAAGATCGCTGTATGTAACCATAGCACCAGCCCCCTTTCATAAAGTCCGGCGGCTGACGTAATCGCCCCTTCGGCTCCCTGGTTAAGTATAGTATAATGACATAGTGCAGGTTAGATCAAAACTTTTCCATCACGGAATTTTTTATTCGCGGCTCCATGGGTAAGCAGTAGAAGAGAGTTAGAAAAATAATTTTTAGCGAGAGTGCCGCTTCACAGTTCAGTTTCTGACTGTGAAGCGGCACCCCTGTCCTTGTAAACCCTTCCATTATAAACCTTTTTATCACAATGGAGCATACGGGACTTGAACCCGTGGCCTCCACACTGCCAGTGTGGCGCGCTCCCAACTGCGCTAATGCCCCAAACACTATGTAGTATATCAGTAAATACGCATAAAATCAAGTTTTTTAGACTTAAAATATAATTTGCGTTTTCTCTGTCTCGCGAAACAAAAAGATAATAAAAGAAACATGACAACATGGCTTGAAAACAAAGGAAAGGCTTGTTATACTAAGTTATGCAGGTCTGCGTGTTACAGGAAATTGCGCGGATCTGCGGGTATTTGTGCCGGAGCGTCGCAAAGATCCTGACGGCAGGCGGGGACCGGAAGTCCGCTCCGCCTGTATGGAAAACGCTCCGGAACGGAGAAGAACATGTACGGGCTGGATGATTCCTATATTCCCAAAGCGGCCACATGTCTTGTGGCGGTCAATGTGCTGGCGTGGGCGGCGCTGAGCCTCATGGGAAATACCGAAAGCGCCGGGTTTCTCATGGATCACGGCGCCATGTCCGTGGAGGCTGTCCGGCAGGGTGACTGGTTTACGCTCATTACGGCCATGTTTGTCCACTTTGGCCTGCCGCATCTGCTGAATAATATGATCATCCTGTTTTTTCTGGGAAGATACGTGGAGCAGGAGACCGGCCCGGTGCTGTTTTTGATCGTGTATCTGCTGTCAGGACTGGCGGGCAACATATGCACATACTATTTTTATCTCTGGTCGGGGACCGACGCGGTGTCCGCCGGAGCCAGCGGCGCCATTTTCGGTCTGATGGGCTGGGTCTTCGGCTGTTTTATCCGCCGCAAGGGAAAGCTGGGGACCATGAATCCCAGAGGCATCCTGATCATGGTATTTCTGTCCGTGTATCAGGGCTTTGTGTCGGTGAGCACCAACAATCTGGCGCATATCTCCGGTCTGCTGTGCGGTCTGCTGTGCGCCCTTCTGGCGGCAGGCTACAAAATGTAGCACATGTTTCGTTGTTGGCAGAAACAGATGTTTTTAAATTTAAAGGAGCGTTTTTCATGAGGAAAGAAGACTGCATTTTTTGCAAGATAGCAAACGGGGAGATCCCTTCCGCCACGATCTATGAGGACGGAGATTTCCGGGTGATACTGGATCTGGGGCCTGCGGCGAAGGGACATGCGCTGATCCTTCCCAAGCATCATTTTGACAATCTGTACGATCTGGACGACGAGGTTGCGTCCAGGACGCTGGTGCTTGCGAAAAAAATGGCCGGGACTATGACCAGGGCATTGAAATGTGACGGGTTTAACCTGGTACAAAACAACGGAACGGTAGCGGGACAGACCGTGTTCCATTTTCATTTGCATCTGATCCCCAGATACGAGGGCGATAAGGCCAATTTAGGGTGGACCCCGGGAAAGGCTTCACCGGAGGAGCTGGCAAAGATCGCCGAAGAGATAAAGCGGGCAGAGTGACCGTCGAAGGAGCGATGAGGAACGGTGAACCAGCATGGACTGCATTTTGAAGAAATGTATGATAAATATGAAAGGCTGATTTACCATTTTCTGCTGAAACGGGTGAAGGATCACCATCTGGCAGAAGATATTACGCAGGATACGTTTCTGAAATTGTTTCAGAGTTTTGATACTATGGTCAATGAGCATCATGTAAAATGCTGGCTGCACCGCCATGCCAATTTTTGTCTCATCGATCATTTCCGCGCTGAGAAACAGCTGGATTTTTATGAGGATGTCCCCGAGCCGGCGGTGATGTATAATTTTGAGTCGGACTACCTGGACATGCTGGCATATGAGGAGCTGGAGACTTATGTTCTCAATGTGCTGAAGGCGAAGAACCCGAGATGGTACGATATTGTCATGGCGGACCTGTATGGGACCATGACGATGGATGAGTTGCGTGAAAAGTACGGGATCAGCGCCAACACTTTGAACAATTCCAGATATCATCTGCGCAACTGGATGAAAAAGCAGAAAAAACAACTGGAAATAGAGTTTGACGGAAAACACGGCAATGGAGAAAGAAAATAGCACGGAACCGGGTACGTAACGGTGTTCCGTGCTATTTATACAATACATAAATTACTGAGCCGCCGCTTCCTGGATCACCTGGATCACGGCGGAAACGGAATCGGCCAGAGGACTGCCGGACATGGCCTCTACAAAAGAGGACCGGTTGGCGTAGGTATCTGTGATGGCAGCCAGCAGCTGCTCAGACGTCATGGTGTCCTCGTCCACCACGGTGCTGTAGCCCTGCTTTTCAAAAGAACGGGCGTTCAGCAGCTGGTCGCCGCGGCTTGCTTTGGCGGACAGAGGGATGAGCACGTTGGGCTTTTTCAGCGCCAGCAGCTCGCAGATGGCGTTGGCGCCTGCCCGTGATACCACCAGATCGGCGGCAGCCAGCAGATCGGCCATCTGTTCATTGATGTACTCATACTGGACATATCCTTTTGTGCCGGTGAGCGACGGGTCGGTCTTGTCTTTTCCGCACAGATGGACAACCTGGAACGTTTCCAGGAGCCGGGGAAGGATCTCCCGCACCGCGTTGTTCACTGCTACGGAACCGGTGCTGCCGCCTACGATCATCAGCACAGGCTTGTTGTGGTCAAAGCCGCAGAAGCTGCGTCCGGAAACGGGATCTCCCTCCAGCAGCTCTTTGCGGATAGGAGAACCGGTCAGGACGGCCTTGCCCGCGGGAAGGACATCCAGCGTCTCGGGGAAATTGCAGCAGATCTTTGTGGCGGAAGGCAGGCAGAGCTTGTTTGCCAGTCCGGGGGTCATATCCGACTCGTGGATCACCGCCGGGATGTGACGGCGCTTTGCCGCCAGTACCACGGGGACGGTGACAAAGCCGCCCTTGGAAAATACAACGTCCGGCTGCAGCTGTTTTAACAGTTTTTTGGCCTCCCCGTAGCCTTTGATCACCCGGAATGGATCCGAGAGATTTTTCAAGTCCAGATAGCGGCGCAGCTTACCGGAAGAAATGCCGTAGTAGGGGATCTTCAGGTCTTCTATGAGTTTTTTTTCAATACCATCATAAGAGCCTATGTAATGGATGTCGTAGCCCAGCTCTTTTAAGCGGGGCAGCAGGGCGATGTTGGGGGTTACATGTCCGGCGGTACCTCCGCCGGTAAGGACGATTCGTTTCATGGATACTCCGTTCCGGAACATTTGCGCGGCAAAGCGTAAAGCCCCAATGTATGTGTTGCTTTTATTAGTATATGGTGAAGCTTTATGGGAATGATACAGGAAATATCAGTTTTTTATGGGTCTACTATACCCTGTATCAGCAAAAAGGTCAAGAGAGGAGCATGATTATGGAGGAAAATAAAAAGAACCGGTTAAATGCTCAGGATAAAGATATCCACGTACAGACCGATACAGACAACCGCGGGGAAGACGAAGATGTGCTGGAGCAGATGAAGCATTATCTGGTGGACCGCCCCGGGGAGATGGCCGGGGAGGCGGAGGAATATATGGCGGAGCATCCTGATACGCCGGAAGCCGCTGCCGCCCGAAAAGACAGATTTTTCGCCCGCCTGGAAAAGGAAAAGGCCGAAGCGGAGGAAGCGGCTACCGCAGTCAGCGAAGCCATCACCGACCCGGCTGTCAAAGTTCCCTTTTACCGCAGGCGTTCCGGCAAGATCCTTGTCGCCGTGGCAGCCTGTCTTGCGGTCCTCATCGCTGTGCCCATGGTGAGCCAGAGCGCGAGAGTGGCGATGAGAGATGTGGTATTGCAGATATTTGGACCTGGAGCAAGTGGGTTTACGTATAATGAAGCAACTTACCAGCCTCTTTCAGAAGAGGAAATGGCATGGAATGAAGTGGCTGAAAGGCTGGATGTGAAACGGATTGGATTTGAAGAACGTCCAGATGATTTGGAGTATATGGAGTGTGAAATTAATGAGTTAGTATTTGAAGCTAGGATTTACTATAAGCAAAAGAATCAAACGATTTGTATTATTATTCAAAAACAAATTTCTGATGACATGAGTAGTAACGGAGCTTTATTTGACCGGAAGGATATAGCAGATATAGAAATTCCGCTAATTGGGCAAACAGTTAAGGTTTACGAATGGGAGACAAACGGAGTAGTAAATTATTACACTGCTATTCCTTATGAAAATGTGAGATATTCAATTTATGGTTATGATCTAGACGTTATGAAAGCGTTTGTTTCCAATATTTATTTTTATTGAATTTTGACGGGATTTATAATAAAAAAGAAAAAAATCAAGCTAAAAATCTGTGATGGTTTTTTCTGTTATTCGTTATAAAATATGTAAACAGATCGCAGCCTTTTTCGGTATGTTTGCGAAATTATGTTATAATACGGAAAGGAAAAACGATGAAAAAGATAGTCAGTATGTTTTTAGTTGTAGCGATGCTTTTGGGAATAACCTCCAGTATTGGAGCAGAAGAAATCTTTGACGATACCCTCACAGAGAGTTCCGGATTCGTGATACTTTCCGTGAAAGATGCGGTTGATCAGGATAACGGCATTGCGTTGTGCGGTATGTATTTTTCTTATGGGACAAGTCGGATTGTAAATCGGGGAAATTATTATGTGGCTGTAGAAGGTGTAACATATGCCACTAGAGATTATTATGATTTTCTCTCGGCAAAGGTGTTCATCGAACAGTTCCGCAACGGGGTTTGGCAGCCGTATGATTCGCATGTAAAAACAACAGGAAATAAGCTTACGGTTGCTATGTCATATATGGAAGCGGTTCCCAGTGGTTATTATTACCGCTGCCGCACCATTCACTGTGTGCGCCATAATGGTACTGTGGAATCCGGCGCTTCTATGACCGGCGGCATCTGGATCGGCAAATAATGCTGGTGCATTATGAAAACCCCGGAGGGCCCTTTTTGCGGCAGGTGAAGCTGTGCAGCAGCCGCAGGCCGGGCAATGAGATCGTGGGCCGGGTGGAGATCCATCTCTACGAGCAGGTGGACGAGCTCCGGGGCGCGGTGATGCTGCGGCATCAGGTGGAGGGCTACTGGGAGTGCGTGACCACGCTGTCGGTGGAGCGGGAAAATGTCCGGCGGTTTACCGGGGTGCTTCACGGCATCTGCGCGCCCAGGGCGTTCTGCAGGCTGGAGGCCTTTTTGCTGGTCTACAAATATGACGAGCAGGGCAGGCGGTACAGCCAGCATCTGGCGGTGATCTCCGAAGGGATCTTCAACACGTGGGGACGGCAGGACGGGCACAACGAGCCGAAGACGGTGCCGTACGAACGGTTTATTGACCGGACGCCCCTTCCCGCATTGTCCCAGCGCAAATATTTTCCCAAACCGGATCCCATGAGAGGCGTTCAGCGGCGGAAACTGATGGAACAGGGACTGCCGGTACCGCCTGTGGAGGAAGAACCGGAGCCGGAAGAGAAAGTCTGGGAGGAACCGGCGGTGACAGAGCTGGAACGGCGGCTGCATTTTGTGCCGGAGCCTTCCATGGGTCCCAAGCCCCGGCTGTCCGTGGGCATTCCCGTGTTTGAGGACAAGACGCTGGAGGAGTGCAAGGAGCTCATAGAGGAGAAATGGGAAGCGGGAGAGGAGGACATGGCAAGGGCCATGCATTATGTGCTGAACCATCCGGTGATGCCCCATGAAGACGATGATTTTCCCCATTATCTGGATCAGTGGATGTCCGCGTACATTAAATGGAAACCGGCCCGGACCATCCATCCCTCCAACGGCGTCAACGAACTCCCGCCTGTGTGCGGCAATCACCATGACCGCAGGAGCAAGCGGTTTAATAAGCCGGTGAAGCTGAGCTTTTTGGGCTTTGAGCAGGTCATGCGGCAGAGATTTGACATAGATCCGGACGAGGACATCCCTATGTTGAGACGGAATAACCCGGCAAAACCCCGGCAGGACGATGCTGATGAAGAGCCTTCCGGGAAAGAGGAAAACTGAATATGGAAAAAAGACAGAACAATGTGAAAAAGGCCTTGGACATTGTTCTGTTTTTTATATAGTCTGAAAGTGTCGCCGGGCGACACTTTTTTATCTGTAAAAAGCGGAAAAATGTCAAGAAAAAGGCGTATGGACATTTCTCCGCTTTTTTGTTATGATATGACGATGAGCGAAATGCACAGGCATGCCTGTGAGACGGGCCCGCCGGGTGAACGGCGGCGCCGCGTATAAAAAACAGATCATGAAAGGTATGAGGAACCATGGAAAAAACAGTGGAGATCAGATGGCACGGCCGGGGCGGCCAGGGCGCCAAGACGGCGGCGCTCTTGCTGGCGGACGTGGCGTTTCAGACCGGCAAATATGTACAGGGTTTTCCGGAATACGGCCCGGAGCGCATGGGGGCGCCCATTACCGCCTACAACCGTATCAGCGAAAAGCCTATCCGCGTACATTCCAACATATATGAGCCGGATTATGTGGTGGTGGTGGATGAAAGCCTGCTGGACACCATTGATGTGACGAAGGGCCTCAGCAGGGACGGAGCCATCGTGGTAAACACGACCAGCCCCAAGGAGGAGATCCTGAAAAAGCTCCATCACTATGAGGGAAAGATATATGTGATCGACGCCCGGAAGGTGTCGATGGAGACCATCGGGCAGTATTTCCCCAACACCCCTATGCTGGCTGCCATCGTGAAGGTGGGCGGGCTTATGGAGGAGCACGAATTCCTACGGGAAATGGAGGCGTCCTTCAAGCACAAATTTGCCCGGAAGCCGGAGGTCATTGAAGGAAACATGAACGCACTGAAGCTGGCCATGAAGGAGGTACACTGATGCAGACAGATATGAGCAAGCTCCATCCCGGTATTACGTGGAGAGAGATCACGGAAGGCACGAGGATCTGTGCCGGCGGTACGTCCAGAGAGTTTAACACGGGAGAGTGGACGACCGTGAAAGCATACATAGATGAAGAGAAATGTAAGCAGTGCCTGCTTTGCGTGCCGGTATGTCCGGACAGCGCCATTGCCGTAAAGGACGGCAGGCGGCTGCCGGTGGACCGGGATCACTGCAAGGGCTGCGGCATCTGCGTGAAAAATTGTCCCTTTGACGCGATTTCCATGAAGGAGGAGGAGAGAGAAAATGGCTAAGAGAGAGCGTTTGTCCGGCAATGAGGCGGTGGCCATCGCCCTGCGGCAGATCAACCCGGACGTATTTCCTGCCTTTCCCATTACACCCTCCACGGAGATCCCCCAGTATTTCAGTACCTTCGTGGCAAACGGACAGGTGGATACGGAATTTATTCCCGTGGAGAGCGAGCACAGCTCCATGTCCGCCGCCATGGGCGCTGAAGCGGCGGGAGCCCGCAGCGTGACGGCTACATCCTCCTGCGGCATGGCCCTTATGTGGGAGGTGCTGTATGTGGCGGCTTCTGACCGGCTGCCCCTGGCACTTACTCTTGTAAACCGCACCCTCACCGGCCCCATCAACATTAACTGCGATCATTCCGACAGCATGGGGGCAAGAGATTCCGGCTGGCTGCAGGTCTACGCGGAGAACAACCAGGAGGCCTACGACAATATGGTCATGGCATACCGCATCGCGGAGCACAAGGATGTGCGCCTGCCCATCATGGTGTGCCAGGACGGTTTTATCACCAGCCATGCCGTGGAAAATATCATCCTGGAGGATGACGAGACAGTAAAAAACTTTGTGGGCGAGTATGAGCCGGAGGCTTATCTGCTCAATGAGAAACAGCCTATGTCCCTCGGACCCTACGCCATTTCGGATTACTGCATGGAGGCAAAAAGGGCCCAGGCGCAGGCCATGCACAACGCCAAACAGGTGATCCTGGACGTGGCGAAGGAATATGAAGCCATTACCGGCAGGCACTACGGCCTGTTTGAAGAGTACCGCATGGAGGACGCGGAGTATGCCGTGGTGATCATCGGCTCCGCTGCCGGCACGGCAAAGGATGCCGTGGACGCTCTGCGCAGCCAGGGCATGAAAGCCGGTCTGATCAAGCTTCGGGTGTTCCGGCCCTTCCCCGGGAAGGAACTGGCCGAGGCGCTGAAGCATGTAAAGCGGGTGGCCGTGATGGATCGGGCGGAGAGCTATTCCGACCAGGGAGGCCCTCTGGGAGCCGAGCTTATGGCTGCCATGTACCGCAACAAAAATACTGCCGACGCCATTAACGTGCTGTATGGCCTGGGCGGCCGGGACGTGCGCGTGGAACACATGGAGGAGCTGTACCGCCAGCTGGAGCGGGGCGATCTGCCGGAGGGCTACAGCTATATGGGGTTACGCGAATAAGAGGAGAAATAACCTATGGAGATTAAATATAATTTCAGGGAAACCATGAACAAGCCGGAGCGGCTGGCGCCCGGCCACAGGATGTGCGCGGGCTGCGGCGGCACCATCGCGGTGCGGAACGTGCTGCGGGCGCTCCATGAGGGGGACAAGGCTGTCATCGGCAATGCTACCGGCTGCCTGGAGGTGTCCACCTTCATGTACCCTTATACATCCTGGGAGGACAGCTACATCCACAATGCCTTTGAAAATGCGGGCGCGACCTTGAGCGGCGTGGAGACGGCTTACCGGGTATTGAAGAAAAAGGGAAAGATCGACAGTACGTATAAATTCATCACCTTCGGCGGCGATGGCGGTACGTATGATATCGGCCTCCAGTCGCTGTCCGGCGCCATGGAACGCAATCACGACATGGTGTATGTGTGCTATGATAACGGCGCGTATATGAACACCGGCACCCAGCGTTCCTCCGCGACGCCCATGTACGCCGATACGACTACCACCCCGGTGGGCACAAAGAGCATCGGCAAGCCGCAGAACCGGAAGGATCTGACGGTGATCATGGCGGCTCACGATATCCCCTATGTGGCCCAGACTACGTTTTTCCAGAACTTCAGGGATCTGCACATCAAGTCGGAGAAGGCCATCTACACGCCCGGCGCGGCCTTTCTCAACATCATGGCTCCCTGCCCCAGAGGATGGCATTATGAGACGGACGACATCATGGAGATCTGCCGGCTGGGCGTGGAGACCCGCTATTGGCCCCTGTTCGAGGTGGAAAACGGCAAATGGACGCTGAACTACGAACCCAAGAAGCCTCTGCCTATCGAGGACTTCCTTATAAAGCAGGGACGGTTCAAGCATTTATTTAAGAAAGGCAACGAATATCTCATCGAGGCCTTCCAGAAGGAAGTAGACCGGAGATGGGACGAGCTGCTGAAGCGGTGTGAATAAAAGAACTGTAAATGAAAATTTTCAGCGTTGCCGTAATTGGGGTTCTTGGAGTTGTTATGTGAATGAGGAGGCGGAGAGCAACGAGCGATAAAGAATTGATCCCTTATGAGGACATTTACTCTGAAATCAAAGAAACGCTGCTCACTTCCAGAAACCAGGCATACACCGCTGTCAATTTTGCGATGGTGCAGGCGTATTGGCAGATTGGCCATATCATCGTGGAGCATGAGCAAGAGGGCAATCTGCGTTCTGCCTACGGGAAGTCCGTGCTGAAAGAGCTGTCAAACCGCTTGACGGAAGAATTTGGCAAAGGTTTTTCCGTGCGGACGCTCCAGCAGATGAAAAAGTTTTATGTGATGTTTCCAAATACGAACGCACTGCGTTCACAATTAACATGGACACATTATCGGCTTTTGTTGTCCGTGGAAAACGAGCAGGCGAGGTTGTGGTATATGAATGAGGCGGTGGCATCCGCATGGTCAAGCCGCCAACTGGAACGGCAGATCTCCACGCTGTATTATGAGCGCATTGTTGCCAGCAGAGAAAAGGATCCAGTGAAAACTGAAGCTGGAGAATTAATGGCTCCGTTGGCGACAGAGGACTTCATCAAAGATCCGTATGTGCTGATCGACCTGAAAATTGGCAAGCTGACACACGGTGATATCGGGCAGATGGACAGTTATATCCGGATGTTCGATGCCCTCTACAAAAATGCAGACGACAATCCTACCATTGGTATCATCCTGTGTTCACAGAAAAACGAGGCAATCGTGAAGTATTCAGTCTTGAATGATGCCCAGCAGATTTTTGCGTCAAGATACCGTTTGGAGCTGCCCACAGCCGAAGAATTGCAGCATGAGATTGAAACAGAGCGCAAACGAATCGATCATCACCTGCGTCTCTGTTCCAGGAACAAACAGTAAGCGGATTTTTGCAGTTTTGCGAGCATAGCGGCAGATGTGGGAGCCTGTTTGAGCTGGCATAGCCAGCGAGTTTGCGGACACATCTGCTAATATGCGGCGCAGTAAAACTGCAAAAATCCGCTTTGTTTGTGACGGAACAGAAATGCAGGAAATGACTGATCACCGTTCTGCGATCAGCGCCTGCAGATACACCTCCAGATTCGTATATCCAAACCCGGTTTCTTCCGCTCCGTCCTCCGGGTCGGAGGGATCGAGGCCGTGGTCCTTTTCCCAAGCGTCGGCCATGCCATCGTGATCTTCATCGGCCGGCGCTTCTGTCTGTTCATAGGAAGGGAAAGCGCCGGACCAGCCGGCGGCGTCATCGGGATCGTTGATCAGCGCGCCGGTATTGTCCCAAAGGGAATCTATCACGCCCCGGTCGATCTCGTCCCGGGAAAGGGACGCGCCTGCGCCTTCTGTTACCGGCTCAAAAATATCTTCCGCGGGCCGGGTCCCCGTCATGATGGATTCAAATGGTTCTGTCTGCTGGTAATCCTTCAGATCCATGTTTTTGGCGTCGTCATCGTATTCAAACAGCGTCCACTGGTCCGCAGGCACTTTTCCGTTCATGGCGTTGCCGAAGGCGAACATTTTGTTGATGCCGCAGCCCTCGCTGAACATCAGCTCCCCGTCGGATTCCGGTCCGGGAATGTAATAATTGCTGATGAAATTGTAATGGGTAATGGTGTTTACGTCATGGCATTTTCCCGCCGCCGTGGCGCCCCAGTTGTACACCACATTGTTGATAAATTCAAACTGGAAGCCCACCGGATCCTCCGAGGCGTCGGTATAGTTGCCGCACATGGGGCTTCGGTTCCTGTGGCTGGCGAACAGGTTGCTGTGGTACGTCACCTGCTGGCCGTGGGCGCCCCGCACGAGAGAGCCCATGCCGTGGGCGCCGTGAGAGTGAACGGAATGGTTCAGGCTCTCGCTGATCATGCACCACTGGACGGACACCTTGTCGCTGTCGGATACGGAAAGAGTCTCGTCGGTGGCCCAGGAGGCGGACACGTGGTCG
>CANQHX010000067.1 GCA_947623905.1 uncultured Lachnospiraceae bacterium | reverse complement strand
CCGACGGCGGTTTTTCGCTCATAACCGAGCATTGCGGTAAACACGATCAGCATCATCATGCCGCCGCCCGAACCGAAGAAGCCGGTTCCAAAACCGATGGTCAATCCGAAGAACAAGGAAACTGCAACCTCCTTGAATGTCAATTTAACCTTGCCTTCCTTTTCAGGACGTTCCTTTGATTCGGGTTTTACAAGAAAGCGAATACCGATGGCAACACAAAGAAGCAGTGAGAAACCTCCAAGTACCGATTGATGTGTAAGGTAAGCCGCGATCGAACCAACAGTACACATGCCGATAATGCAGACAGCGATCAGCCAGCCGTGCTTTAAGTCGATTTTTTTATTTTTTGCGTAAACGACGGTGGTAACAGCCGAGCCAAGTATGTCGCTGGCAAGAGCGATCGCCGTTGCCATATAAGCGCCATGTTCACCGCCGAAAGTCGGGCACAGCACGATCATAAGCGGAACCATCGCGGTTGCCGCGCTCAACCCCACCAAGCCTGTTCCTATACCCGCAAGTGCCGCCGCAAGCGTTACAACGATATATTCATACCCCATATCAACATCTCCGTGTTGCGTCACATCCCGAGTTTGTTCAACTGGAATCTATCTGGCTTCGTGAAAGATAATATCTTTATTATGCATCTGTGCATAGCGTAGTTCTTCTCGGACAGCTTCGCCTATATAACCCCCTATATTTACGATATAAACAGCATCCGCCATATCGATTTTTTTGTAATGGGCTTTGGACAGCTTTTCTATTGCGGTGTTGTCCATATCTTTCTTTATGCCGCCAATAGGTGTAATGACACAGTAGTCATATTTTGTTTCAAGTTCAACTGCTATATTTTGCATTTCTCTAAAAAATCTCATGCTTCCACATAATGTGACAACTTTCACAGATGGTCTCCCCTTCCAAATCTCGATTTTTTTGAGTATATCAAAAACGCCTCCTGCTTTTAATCACACAAATGCAATCCCAACAATGCTATCTTAGTGTTTTCAGATAAGCTTTCTGCTCAGCTGATATCCTATTGCTCTCCACACTTTTCTGAATCGTTTTATTATGTGTCCAGTCATCGAGCTTCTTTCCTTCCAGATACGGAAGTATGGAAGCATACTGTTTTGCCAGTGCCGTTGCAAAATACCATGCGACCATCATATTGATATAGTATTCATCCGATCTGACCGCCGCTACCATGTCCGCATATTTGGAATGAAACCTCTCGCCCAGGAAATGCTTCAACTTCTGCAATGCATTTATAAAAATCTTTCTCCAATGATATCACAAATGCATGCAGTTGATTTTCATCGAAGTATTGGTGCGGAAGGCACTCCAAAAAGAAAACTGCGTCCTCGTCTTTGAACAGCCTCTTCGCAAAGGAACGAAGTTCCGGTGTCCTGACACCGATAATTTTTCCCGCTGCTACCGTCGGGATCAACTTAGCCTGAAATGCCGCATATTTCTTATCCTGCAGGCGGAATAATTCCGCCGTTATCTCATCTCTGTTCATCTATGATCTCCTCCGTAAGAGCCCGATTTGATGCTTCCTGTAATTTTTGCCAAAAGGGAATTTTAAAGCGCCTTCTTTGGGCAGCTTTTCACACATTCCAAACAGAGGATACACTCCGTTCCGTTTTCTCTCTTTCTGGAATTATCCGTTATATCTACGTCCATAGGACACATCCGTTTACATTTTCCACAGGAAATACACTTGCTTTTGTCGCACCTTATCCGCAGTAGGGAATAATAACTCATAGGTTTTAGGAACACCGTGACAGGACAGATGTATTTGCAGAACGCACGGTTGTCCTGAAAATAAAATGCAAGCGCAATGCCAATGATGTAATAGAGCAGATTTCCGATGACAAACGACCAGAACATGATCCGTTCCATATGGCCTGCATGTGCCAGAAGTAGAGCCAGTACAAAAACAAGTGACAGCGCAAATGTAATATAACGTATCCAGCCCAGCTTTTTCCGCGGGTGTTTTGGCTGTTTATAGGGCAGAAAGTCCAGTACCATCGCAGTCCAGCAGGCATAACCGCACCAGCCGCGCCCGAAAAGCAAAGGACCGAATATTTTCGCCACGGCGTAATGTATCGTCGCCGCCTCAAAAACACCCGTGAAAAGGTAGTACCAAAACCCTTCTATCTGCATATTCTCATTGCATATCAGGCCAAGATAAACCAGCATATAACATCCGACCAGCAGCTGAGTCACCCGACGGGCGTACCTATATTCCCGTATGTACAGAGAAATCCCCAAAGCAATCGAGATACCAATATAGCTGAAATTGAGCAGATAAAACAAATTATCTTTCGTCAGCCAGAGACAGACGGCTATTGCTTCAAATATTGCCAGCATGACCGCTGGCAGAATATATTTTTTCATATCTTACGCCTTTACAACTCAGGTTAATTGTCCTTTAGAATGAATAAACGCAATCTTTTTGCCCTGTCGTATAGGTACACTCAATTACAGCCGGCTTCATTTGCTCAACGAGAAGTTGTCGGCGTGCGAATATGGTGTAAGTCGCTTTCCAGTTTTTCGAGCTATACTCTGTTTCCCAAAAACACATCCGCCATGCCGTCATATCCATACCGGGCCGCTACGGACCTTAAGCCCTGCTCCACTTCCTCCCGGCTGAAGTCGTGGGCCTCCAGAAACTCATCGCTTTTTTCATTGAGACGGTCATAAAACAGCAGGGCAAGCTTCAGGCTTTCTTTATCCTCCGGAGAAAGCCTGTCCCAGAGCATATTTTCCGCCTCATTGATGTGGCCCTTGTCCGCCATATCCAGCAAGGCGTCCAGCGCGTTTCTCGTTTCTTCATCCGCTATGATCTCTGTGGCAGGGGAAGGGGTATCGATACCGAAGGCCAGCTTCAGTATGGTCCGCACCATCTCCCGGATCAGCCGCATGATATAATCTTCTTCCACCATAATATTTCAGAACTCCCTTCGGATTTTCATCGGGCAGCAGCATACGCCTCCGGCGGTTCAGAGCCCTCTCACTGCCCGGACGAACCGGCGCACCTTTTCCGGGTCTTTTCCCGGACTGCGAAGACCGGCGGGCGTCTCGATGCCCGGCAGCTCCACCCCGGAGCTGATGTCCACAATGTCGGGATGTACCTGAGCGATGGCCCCGGCCACATTGTCCGCCGACAGGCCCCCTGCCAGGATCAGCAGCTTCTCCTTCCTGTCGCAGCCCTCCAGATAACTCCAGTCAAAGACTTTTCCGCCGCCGTAATCCTGCCCGTCAAACACATATCCCGCTATGGAAGGATGATCCGACAATTTTTTCAGATCCTCCGGAGTTTTCACGTTGGCCGCCTGAAGGATAGGCATACGCACCTGCTCCAGAATGGCCGAATCCAGTGTGCCGTGGGCCTGAAGGTAGTCAAACCCTGCGGCGGCGATCTCCATGGCCTGCTCCAACGTAGGGCTCACCGTCACCGCCACTTTCTTGATATCGGGCGACAGAAGGGTCTTGATCTCTTCCGCCTGCTCCAGTGTGAGATTGCGCCTGCTTTTGGGAAAAAACAGCACAAATCCTGCCAGTTCTACATGCTCTTCATTTAATATGCGGGCGTCATTGGGCGATGTAAGCCCGCAGATCTTAATCTTCGGCGTCATACGAATCCTCATTCCGGAGCGTCACTTAACTCCATATCGGAGCGTCATATTGCTCTCTATTCTCAACCAAAAGCTTCGCCCTCATTATACCCGCCGGATGCGGAAATAACAATACCATTTCGCATGTAATCTGTCTTTTCGCGGGTCTGCCGGAAAACTGAGCTGCCGCAGGAAGGTGCCGCAAGGGTATGGGGATCGGGACCTGCTTTCGCTTCGTGAAAAGCGCAGCGGGCACCCTGTAAAACAAAAACCGTCCAAATCTTGACATGGAAGCGCAAAAATAATATAATATACTATGCTTTGTGGTTTTCAATACTATATTGAAATGTTCTGGAAACGAGGTTAAGGGATATGAAGTGTAAGATCGTCGCAGATTCCTCTGCCAATATGTATCAGCTGGACGGCGTGGATTTCGTCAGTGTACCGCTGAAGATCGTCACTGCCGAGAGAGAATTTACCGATGTGGAAACTACGGATATAGAAGAGATGGTAACATATCTGCAGGGCTACAAGGGCCGCTCCGGTACTTCCTGTCCCAATGTTCAGGACTGGCTCAGCGCTTTCGGCGACGCGGATGTGATACTTGGCGTGACCATCACAAGCAATCTGTCCGGCAGCTATGAGGCCGCCATGCAGGCGAGAGCAGACTATCTGGCCGCCCATCCTGACGCCAAAGTATTTATTCTGGATACCCTGTCCGCCGGTCCGGAAATGGCGCTGATCGTGGAAAAGATGAAAAAAGTGATCGACGCAGGACTTCCTTTTGACAAAATGTGTGACGAGATCCGGGCATACAGCAAACGGACCCACCTTCTGTTTGCCCTGGAGCATCTGGACAATCTGGCCCGCAACGGCCGGGTCAATCCCGCGGTGGCAAAGATCGCCGGCGTGCTGGGGCTTCGTTTTATCGGCAAAGCCAGCGACCATGGCACGCTGCAGCAGGTGTACAAGACCCGCGGGGACGCCCAGACCGTGTCCCGCATATGGAAAGCCATGAAGGAGCTGCATTATCGGGGCGGCAAGGTCCGCATCACCCACTGTCTCAATCCCAAAAGCGCTCAGGCACTGGCCGACATGATCCGTGAAGCCTGCCCCGACGCCCAGGTGGACATCGCTCCCTGCGGCGCTCTGTGCAGTTTTTACGCGGAAAAAGGCGGTCTGATGATCGGATTTGAGGGATGACCGCGCCTGTAATGGCTGCTTATCAGCGATAAGTTTTCTCAGCGCAAAGCTGTTCATTATTCCAAATACGGTTTCAATAAAAGAAATGCTCCAGATAAAAGCATTTTCTTTTTAGATACTTAAATTCATTTATCGTGCGTCTCATAAAAAACCATTTCATATCACTATGTCATTTCATGGATACTCCCGGACGGTACAACCAGAATGTGTAAAATTGTGTATAAACTATTGATTTTTGTGTAATTTTGCGTATAATACAAAAAGGAGATAATGATGAGATATATTTATACTGCAATTATTGTTCCAAACGAAAATCAAACAAAATATTATTGCCGTGTTCCCGATCTTCCTGGCTGCATTACCACTGGAGACACATTAAACGATGCCATCGAGATGATCATTGATGCCGCAAGCGGCTGGCTTGTCGTTGCGGAAGATGAAGGGAATGAAATTCCAAAAGCAACCCCACAAAACGAGTTGGACATTCCGCAAAACGCGATCTGTTCTGTTATTCGTATTGATACACTTGCTTACCGTGCGGCAACCGATAACAGAGCTGTGAGAAAAAATGTTTCCCTTCCGGCTTGGATGGCAGCTCTTGCCGAAAAACGCGGCGTTAACTGTTCCCAGGTTTTGCAGGAAGGCTTGGAGCATATTTTCAACAATACCATTCTGTAACCTGTCAGATCTTCCTGGAAAAAGCCGCCCGTGGGGCGGCTTTTTCTGCAAGACAATGTATGGTTTATTCCGCAACGGGAACGGCTTCCGCCGTCTCATCTGCCGTCTGTTTTTTGCCCAGGAATTCGGGCAGGTCCAGGCCGGCCATGTCGAACACTTCATTGAGGGGCGGGATGGATTTCAGCATACCGGACAGGAAGTTGGCGGTGGTAGGCGCGCCGTCCTTGCCGCCCATGCTGTCCCATACGGTTACCTTGTCGATCTTCAGATTCTTTACGGCTTCCACCTGTACCTTGATGAGATCCTCCAGCTTGTCGGCGATCATCAGCCGCATGGCGTCGGAGGCGTTTCCTCCGGCGGCCGCCACGATCTTTTCGAAGCCTTCGGCCTGTTTCATGAGGATCTCCTGCATGCCACGGGCTTCTGCTTCCATCTTTGCGTAGATGGCGTCGGCTTCGCCCTTTGCCCGGCGTCGGATCTGCTCGGCTTCCGCCTCCGCCTGGAGTTCTCTCTGCCGTTTTTCAATCTCTGCCTTGACGATCACATCTGCCTCAAGGGTCGCCTTCTCCCTCACGGAACGGGCAAGCTCGGCTTCCTGCTCCGCCTTGTAGGACTCCTGCAGGGCCTTTGCCGTCTGTACTTTTTCGGCTGCGGTGGAGCGGCGCCGTGCCTCAGCCTGCTTTTCGCTTAAAGTAGCGTTGGATTCGGCTACCTGGGCTTTCGCTTCGTTTTCACCCTTAATGGCCTCCGAATCTGCCAGGGACACCTGGATGCGCTGCTCCCGTTTGGCGTTGGCCTCACCGATGTCGCCGGCCCGGTCCGCTTCTGCCACGGAGATCTTGGCGTCGTTGATGGCCTTTGCGGCGGCCTCTTTGCCCAGGGCGGCAATGTATCCAGACTCATCGGTAATATCCGTCACGTTCACGTTGATGAGGCGCAGACCGATCTTTTTCAGCTCGCTCTCCACGTTGTTGGACACGGCAGTGAGGAATTTGTCACGGTCGGTGTTGATCTCCTCAATGTCCATGGTAGCGATGACAAGACGCAGCTGGCCGAAGATGATATCCTTTGCCAGCTCCTGGATCTCGGACAGCTTCAGTCCCAGCAGGCGCTCGGCGGCGTTCTGCATGACGCCGTTCTCTACGGAGATGCCAACGGTAAACCGGGAGGGCACGTCGATACGGATATTCTGCTTGGACAGAGCGTTCTTCAGATCCACGGAGATAGAAATAGGAGTCAGGTCCAGATACTCATAGGACTGGAGCACCGGCACGATGAATGCCGCGCCGCCGTGAACGCACTTGGCGCTGCGGGCGGTGCCGTCCTTGTTGTGGCCGATCTTGCCGTAGATCACCAGGATCTTATCCGACGGGCATTTCCGGTAGCGGGTGAGGATCACCACAAGGGTGGTAAAGAGCAGAAGAGCCACTACTGTGATCAATATTGTGAGTCCTAATTCCATTTAGAAATACCTCCTTTATTTGTTTTTTCTTCTTTTTGTATGCCGCGCACGATAACAGTCTGGGAATCGGCCACGGAGAGGATCTCCACGGGCTCTCCTGTTGCCAGAGGGGCGTCCCCGCCGTTGACGGCGTCCAGTTCCGTGAGGCGGTCCTGGAGCAGGACGTTGACCTTGCCCTGCCCGTGTCCCCTGGGCGGGATGGGCAGGTACACCCTGCCGGTCTTGCCCACGGCATTTTCAATGCTCAGATTTCCCTCCGCCTGCAATTTGTAAAAGCTCCGGAACAGCAGAGCGATGGCGATCAGCGCCAGCAGTCCCGCTGTAAGGGAGAGAAGAATGGAGATGGCTATGGGCAGTCCTCCTGTGTCCGCAGCGAAGCCGGCCCATCCGCCCACGGAGAAAAATGCCACGATACCACGGATGGAGATGAGTCCCAGCCCGTCATGGTCCAGATCGGCATCGGGCATACCGTCGCCGTCCATATCAATGTCCAGTCCTATGCCCAGCAGGGCCAGAACCGCCTGGATCAGCATGATGACCGTGGCGGGAATGGCCACAGTGGCAAACACCTGACTGGCGAGAGATAAGCTGTGCCACCATTCAACCATATGAAAGCCTCCTTTTTCGATACCCCATCCCGGCTGCCCGGGGCAGGGAACAATGTGTCATTTGTCATGCGCCTGCTGTCTGTTCCCGCAGCATGGGCCGGACGTCACTCCTCCGCCAGTCCCATTTCCGTCAGCCGCCGGTCCGCCCGGACCTTGATGACGGCCGAGGCGTAGTAGGTCAGGATCAGCCGGATGCCGGAGATCAGTTTTTCCCGGGCGCCGGGAAAGGGCTCTTTGTAGCTGCCGATCTGCTGCCGGACGATGGAACCCACCTTCTCTTTATCGAGAACTGTCTCGAAATCCACTTCATCGAGAATATTACATATATATATGTACAATGTGGCTTCCGGAATGATGTCGTCAGCCCTGTCCTCCGTGGCGCCATTGATATAGGAGAGGATACGGGCAATGTGTTCCAGTTTTGTCACGGGGCGCAGCATGTTGATGAGCATGATCCGCGCCAGCTGGTCAGCGGAATACCGTTTTTCTACCGGTTTGGACACCCAGCCCCGGTTTACCCAGTTCTGGAGGACGGGAGTGTCCAGGCCGGTGATCTCACGCACCTGCACAAGCATGATGCCCTTTGTGGCAAAAAACAGACCGGCAAGAAATTCATCGGCGGTTTTCCCCCGGCGGGGGATCACGGTGCCGGGAAATGTAACATCCATGGGGTGCACCTCCTTGATGGATCATTTCACCACCCAAATATTGAATTCATAAGATTTTCTGGGTTGGTAACATTCTATTATACATTCACTTGAATGTCAATAATATTCATAAGAATATTTTAAAAAATGATAGAGAAAAAAACAGCCGCGTGACCGAACCGTCGCCGGCCCGCAGGCTGTAAGAGCTGCGGAGCCGGCAGACAGTGGTCACACGGCGGATTCCATGGTTTCCCGCAGGGTATCCAGCAGCCGCGTGTTGTCTTCTTCTTTCAGGAAGCAGAAGCGGATGTACCGGTCGCCCAGGGCAGGGAAGGTGGAGCAGTCCCGGATCATAAGGCCCCGGGAGATGCACGCCTCGAAGAGCCTGCCGCTGGTGACGCGGGGGTCGGTGATCTTTACCAGCATGAAATTGGCCCGGGGCGGGACAGGCTGCAGGCCGGGAATGGCCTTTACAGCCTCGTAGCAGCGGTCCCGTTCTTTTGCGATATAAGAGCGGGAGCGGAGGATGTAGTCCCGGTCCCGGAACATGACGCCGCCGCAGGTGGCGGCCAGGGTGTGGACGCTCCACGGGTTCTGCATGTCCTTCAGCTCCTCCCGCCATTTCAGGTCGCCGAAGATGCCGTAGCCCAGCCGCAGGCCGGGAGCGGCAAAAAACTTTGACACGCCTCCCAGAACCACCAGGTTGGCGTAGGTGTTTGTGAGCGGCGCGGCGGTGAGGGCTTCCGGGTCGGGAGTAAATTCGATATACGTCTCGTCTACAAACACAAGGATCCCCAGCTTCTGCGCGCCTTCCAGAATGGAAGAGAGCCTCTGCCTGTCAGCGCAGGAGGAGGTGGGATTGTTCGGATTGCACATTATGAGCAGGTCCGCTTTGCGGGCCGCGAGGTCCTCCAGCAGGCGGGCAGGGTCCGGGAGAAATCCCAACCCTTCCTCCAGGAGATAGTCATAGCAGGTACCGCCTCCCAGCTGGATCTCCCGCCGGTACTCGCTGTAGGTAGGTTCCAGTATGCATGCCTGGCGGGGACGCTTTGTTTGCATGATCAGGGAGATGAGCTCCGTGGCACCGCTGCCCACAAGGATGCGGTCCGCCGGCGCGCCCACATGGCCGCTGATGGCTTCCCGCAGGGCAGTGTATTCCCGGTCGGGATAGCCGGTAATGTCGTCGATATGCGCGATAAGGCTTTCCCGGAGCATGGGGGAGAGCCCCAGAGGATTCACGTTGCCCCCGAAGGGAACGATATCCTTTGCGGGAATGCCGTAGACGGCTTCCACTTTTTCCAGATCGCTCCCGTGAAAGACTGGTTTGGCTGTATTCATGGCAAAGTCATCCTTTCCTGTAACTGCAAAGGCGCGGACCGGCCCCGAAAGGCGCCCGCGGACGGCGTCCGCACGGTCCTGCCGCCGGTGTTTCTGCACATTCCCGCCACTGGGTCATTGCAAGAAGGCAAAAAATGTTATATACTAAAGCATAATGGGGTGTAAACCGATCGGTTCTGTCCGTATCACATTATACATCCTGACATGGAAAATGCAAGTCTGCGGAGGTTCATCTTGAGAGAAAAGATAGAAGCCATGGCACAGGAACGGTACGTGCGGGGAGAGAATACCGTGCAGCTTTCCCAGCGGAGCATCGTGCTGGTCCTTGAGCCGGACAGCCGTATCAGCGGAGAATTCCGCGCGGCAGGTACGGACGGCGCCCGCATACGGGGGCGGATCTACACGTCCCACTGGCGTATGAAAACAGAACAGATAAAGATAGACGGCCCGGCGCAGGTGGTGAACTATACCTTTGACAGTACAGGTATGCTTCCCGGCGATACCGTGCGGGGTGAATTTGTGCTGTCCACAGATCTGGGCGAATATTATCTGCCCTTTGCGGTGACGGCGCATTATCAGATGGCGGCGACGGCTATGGGGACCATCCGCACGGTGGGCGGCTTTGTCACCCTTGCGAATCTGGACCCGGAGAGAGCCTTTGAGATCTTCGCGTCTCCGGCGTTCCAGCATATACTGGACAATGACCGGCCCATCCACAGACAGTGGTTTGACGGCTTTGTGGGGGAGCGCGGCCTGACAGAGGAAGCCATGGAGGCTTTTCTGGCCATGCAGCCGGGGTACGAGCCCAAAGTGCCGGAGGAGGAGCCGGAGGAAGACCTCAACACGTTCATCCGCCACGCGGCCGCCAACAATGCGCGCCGCCAGCAGCGGCAGCTGGAGATACAATTGTACCGGCTGTACCTCAGGTTCAGGGGCATGCAGATGCCGGTGGAGCAATGGGCGAAGGAGAGCCTGGAGCTCATCGACAGCCTTATGCAGCACAGTAAATACCGGAAGCTGTACATCATGCTCCAGATCCATGTGCTGCTCATCAGCGGGGAGCGGGAGGAAGCCGGCCGGAGCCTGGACGCCTTTGTGGACAACCAGTACGATCTGAAGAAAAACGATGAGCTGTACGGATATTATCTGTATCTGAGCGCCATGAAGCGCAACTCCAAGCCGTTTCTGGAACAGGTGTGCCAGCGGGTGCGCAGCCTGTACCAGAGGCACCCGAAGAGCAGGATACTGCTGTGGGTGCTCCTGATGACCGATCAGAGCCTTCTCATGGATTACAAGGAAAAGCTGCATCTTATGGAGGAGCAGTATCACATGGGCGTCTGTTCTCCCTTGCTGCTCATCGAGGCGTGTATGCTCTACCGTCAGAATCCGGCGCTGCTCACAACGCTGTCGGATTACAATCTCCAGGTGCTTACCTTCGCCTGCAAGCAGGATCTGTTCAGCGAGGAGATGATGCGCCGCCTGGCAGAGCTTGCGGCCCAGAACAAAAACTATTCCGCCCGGCTTGTGGAGCTGCTGGTGCGCTGCTACGGCATGAGGCAGGAAAAGGAAGTGCTGAAGGCCATCTGCGTGCTGCTGATCAAGGGCAACAAGACGGGAGAAAAATATTTTCCCTGGTACGCGGAGGGCGTGGCAAAAAATCTGCACATTACCAGACTGTACGACTTTTACTTGTATTCTCTGGCCGAGGACATGGACAAACCTATCCCCTCGGAGGTGATGATGTATTTCCGGTACAACCAGGATCTCCATCACAGGAAAAAAGCCTTTATATTTGCAAATCTGTTAAAATACAAGGATCAATACAACAATCTCTACGACGACTATAAGGAGGACATGCGGGAATTTGTCCGGTACCAGCTGGACCGGGGCAGGATGGACTGCTATATGGCGGATCTGTACCGGCATATGCTGGATGATTCCATGGTGACGGCGCAGAACGCGTCCCATGTGCTGGATTTCCTCTGCGCCAGACGGCTGGAGCATCTGCCGGAGGAGTACAAGTCCGTGGTGGTGCGGGACAGCGCCCTGCGGGACGAGAGCATCTGGCAGGTACATCACGGGGAAGCCATGGTGCCGCTGTATTCCGAAAACTGCTGCGTATTTCTGAAGGACCGGAAGGGCAGCCGTTCCGGTCTGGCCGAACCGGAAAAGCTGCCCAGGTGGTTTGAGAGAGATAAACTCTGGAAGCACTGCGCCGGCCTTTGTCCCGATCACCCTGCCGTGGTGCTGCAGCGGTGCCGGGATCTCATGGAGGGCAGGCTGGTGCCGTGGCAGCAGGAACTGGAAACCCTTTACAAGCATCCGGTGCTGTCAGTAAATTACAGGCTGTATGTATGGCAGCAGGTGATGGATTATTTTTACCGCACCTATGACATGGAAGGCGTCAACTGGTGCCTGGATTTCGGGGATATTTCCAGAATGCCCGCTCCCCGGCTGCACGACTGCGTGGAGCTGCTGCTGCACCTGGGAAGGTACGAGGAAGCCTTTTCGTATATCCTGACGTACGGATGGGAGCATCTCGCGCCCAAACTCCTTGTGCGCATGTGCAGCCGTCTTATCTGCAAAAATGAATTTATCCGGGAAGAAGATCTGCTGAAGGTGACCCGGCAGCTG
>CANQHX010000066.1 GCA_947623905.1 uncultured Lachnospiraceae bacterium | reverse complement strand
CTCCCCTATAAAAATGGCTATTTATCAACTGTTTGTTGTGACATAGCCTTAAATAAAAAGAGTAGTATACTTACTTAGAATATACATATATATAAAAACCAAGCTATATAAGCTGCGGAAATGTTCCCGAAAGAGAACCCCTCAGGGGCGATATTTCCGGCAGCAAGCCTCCGCGAGGAGACGATCCTAATGTTATATAAATAGATCTTGTAAAGTGCTCTTAAGATTTACACGAAAATTGATGTATGAGGAGATGTACACAAATGAAAGTGATTTTAAGCGGCTAGACAGGTACGATCATAATAACATTTCAGTTTGCGAGTTGCGGCCGACTGCTTTATTGCATTAATGCGGTAAAGCGTCTTTTGATGAATGCAGGAATGGCTGCAGTGATCCGGAGAGTCCGGGATTTTTTTCTGAAAGGAGAAAGATTATGAAAGCAAAACCGAAGGCACACAGATTAATGGCGTTTGTCTTAAGCCTGTGCATGGTCATGACAACTCTTAACGGTATTTCCTTTGTCGGAAATGCCGGCGGGGGAAACGTCGGCACTGCAGCCGCGGCGGAGACGAACAGCGTCAAAAGCGGCCCTACAGACGTACAAGGCCGAGAGGCAGATCCGAGTACCATGGACACCTATAAGAGTACGCTGGATTTTTCCACCAACACGCGTTATGCAGGACGTCTGTGGGCAGATAAGTCTGTATTTGCGTATGGAAGCGAATACAACGGATCTTCTACGCGCGATGACGAAGGCCGTACATTTGACGGACGGACTCTCAAGCTTGTAAAAGCTTTGGACGGCGTGAACGGTGAAGTTAAACTGGATGATGATTTCCTGCATGTATACAGCACACTGGGTTCCAGCCAGGAGCTGGTCGGCGTACCGCCCGTGCGTACGGTAATCGTATTCGATAACTCTGGTTCCATGTACAACAGCAAAGGTACGGTTCAAGCATCAGATTTGGCGGATGGGGAGACTGCGTGGGATAAGCAGAGGATCGCCCTGACGATTGAGGCCATTAACCGTGCCATTGACGCGCTGATGGAGGCCAGCCAGTATAACGAGGTATCGGTAGTACTCTTTGGCGATGGCGCAAACGCCGGTACAGATTCGGCTATTACACACCGCTATCAGGGAAACAGTACCGCGGTAACGATCCTGCCTATGAAGCATTATACCCCTCTTCCGGAAGGAAACGACGGCAGAAAGGGAGTAAAAACGAAAGACGGGAACGTTACAGACAAAGGCTATACGCCATACCTTGACGGTGGATGGAAAAGCAGCGACACCGATTTGAACGGAGCCAGTCCGAACCATACGGGTAATAATAAGACCACTTCATATGAGGCTTATTCGAGTGGATGGGTGTTTGTAAACAATGAGCTCTGTGGATTAAAGAAAACGGATACGGACAATCACGACAGACATGTATGGTATCCCGAAGACGGAGAAGGTTGGGAAGGCTGGAACGGCTGCGGCGATCTCAAATACACCGCTTATGTCAACGGCACGACCAACATTCAGGCAGGTATGTATCAGGGTATGCAGGAGCTGCTGCGGGCGCCTAAGACCGAGACCGTAGGTACAGAGACTTATCAGTGCGTCCCCTCACTGGTTATACTGACCGACGGCGCTGTTACAGACGCGCTGAACAACTGGATGGAGCCCACAGCAGATGAAGACGGTACCCCGACAAAATCCACCGGTTTTGTCAACGACTTCAGTTACGCGGGAGGCTCTTTCGTCGGGCACAACGACGGCCGGGGATCTTCAAGTGACCGTACCAACGAGCAGTGGAACCAGCTTGTGAATGTGCTTGACAAAAATGGCAAGCCGATTCTGAACTCTGAGGAGAAGACCGGGGAAAGCACATACGAGCTGACGGCCAGCAATGACGCGACGGACAAGAAGCTTAGCTATGGGCATTATACATATACATATACAGATGATAGTGGAACAACTAATAATGCGGCTTCTACGCAGCCGACCGGCGCCAGTCTGGAGGCAATGAAGGCGCTTGCCAATCAGTACCGGGACAACGAAGCGTACATGGTCTTCAATTATCTGCTGACTTCCGCTTATTATAAGCAGGCGGTAAAGAACGCTTATAATATTGAAGACAAAAGTGACTGGGATATCTATACCATCACGGTGGATATGGCCGACCCCAACGCGTCAGGTTTTAAGGCGGGCTTTGAAAGTGGGACCACCGATGCCGCTATCGGTAAGGCAAAAATCACCACCAACCCCGCGATGATGGATCCGGGAACGTATTTCAACAAACAATGGCTGAAGAATGCGGGCTATTTAAAGGATACAGCGAATACGGACGATACCTTTTATGTGGACGACACGGTGGGCGATAAGACGGTGGAAGGTATCGCGAAGGCCATGGACGCCTGGGAGCAGTGGAAGCAGGGCGGCGATAGCTGGCAGACTTGGGTCAGCAATAATCTGAACAGCTACCGCGTGTTCCAGTCCGGTTGGAGTTTCACGGATCATAACGTTAAGAATAAGATCAAGGTTTATCCTGAGGGCAAATATACATATGAGCCGAACGGTGCGACCGATGCACAACAGGTTGCTGATAAACTACCTACTCCTACTCCAGCTCCAGGTGCTACTCCATCTCCTACTACAGCTCCAGGTGCTACTCCATCTCCTACTACAGCTCCGGAGAAGGATTATGCAAAAGACGGAATCTTCCCGGCGCCCAATCATAACAGCTTCTTCAGAGTGTATAAGAAGCAGATGCTGAACGGCAACGAAAATGAAGGCGGATTTCAGATTCCCTCAAAGGAGGATGCTGAAAAAAAGGCGCAGAACGAAAAGGTTCCTTTCACACTGAAGGATCTTGATTATGATTATGTAGAACAAGCATATTACGCGAAGACCAGCGGCGGCGCAGCGCAGGATCTGACACATGTCTTCGTAGAGATCACAGAGAAGATTATGCAGCACCTGTTCCAGCCGGTAAACGGCGGCAATGATCTGGGTGTGAAGGACGCTGTGACCTATATGGATCCCGTCGGTAAGTACATGGACCTGAAGGATGTCAAAAATCTGTCGCTGTTTGGTACCTTATATGACATCACCAGAACCGCTGTGTACGACTATCAGTGGAACGAGCAGTACTTGAGAAACGGCGGAACCGGCACAACAGTCGGAGGTGGATCAGGCACAGAACTACTCAAAGAGGGCTGGTATAAGGGCGATCCTGAACCCGGAGCTAATGGGGAATCAGGAAGCAATGCAAATGTACAGTATGGCGGCCCAGGTCAGATTCCGAAAGCCGATAATGGAGAAGGAAAGGAACTGTATACAGAAGAGGAGAAAGAGCAGGCATGGGAAGACGGCTGGGTTTATCGTCTCAACGCCGAAACTGCCACTAAGTTTGTTCCCAGTCTGGATGGTATCAAAGGTGGAGAGGATGTCGGCAATCAGATCACGGAGAAGATGAGGAATACGGAGTATACCTTCTACCGGATCGAGGGTATCGCCGGCGGCAAGAAGCTTGACGATACAGCGCGCACAACGGTTCATATGAATCCGGCGTATTTTGGCGAGTACACCGATGAAGAGACTGCGCTGAAGGCTCAGGGAAATCCGAAATATAATGAGAACGGCGATCATCAGAATACGCCCGGCGTTTACGCGCTGGCTGATCTGCGCATCTGGGTTGAAGACTCCGGCGACTACACGGATCCCAATGCGGAAGGAGGCGTCGAGAGTGATTCTAACTTTGACGAGGCGCTGATGGTGAACGTGCCGGTCAACATGATGCCTCTGCGCACGGTTTCTGTTGATCTGGGCAAAGCCGGTTCTGCCGGCAACAAGTGGGAATACTCCACCAACATTCCAAAGGACGGCAGCACGATTACGGCAGGTACTCCTGAATCTGCCAGCTTCCCGCTGCGTGTATATTATACGGTTGGCCTGAGCGACGATATACTGACGGACAATTCCATCAACATCGTCGGCGGCGTTAATGCAGAATATATTCGCGACAATAAGGTTGCCAGCGATGCGGCAAGTGTGGTTCGCGGCATTGGGCAGGGAAATATCGAGTTCTTCTCAAACTGGTACAATCCTCTTAACCGTTACAGGTCTTATGTGACGGTCACCAGTGATTACAGTTATGGCGATCCGGTATTATCCTTCTCGCCCAGTTCCAGGAACCGGTATTACATCTTTACCAAAACGCTTCCGCTTTACAGTACGGCGTACCAGTATCGCGGCGGTAAATGGGTGAATGTAAAGGCTGAGGACGAAACGGCGTCCAACTTTGGCGGACGTCTGGCCGCACAGGATCTGGAAGCAGAGAACGCAGACGGAATATCGGCCGCGCTTACAAGTCTGGGCAAGACGCCGCAGGAGTCCGATATTGTTTTGCTGAAAAAAGACCGTCTGGAAGACGTGACCAAGCCGGCGGAAGGCAGTTCAGATCACGATCCGTTTTACTCCGACGACTATTTCTATCTGGCCATTGAATATTATGATCTTCAGGACACAGCTTCAGAAGGCGATATGCAGGGAAATGCAACGGCAGAACAGTATGTTGTGGCCCGCAAAGGCAGCGAGTTTGGTTCCGCTTACGAAAGCAGCGGTATTACCAACGGAGATATGCTGGTATGGCACGATATTACCGGTAAGCATGAAGAAAATTATCCGTATCTTTCCTTTACCGAGACGGGTGACCATAGCCGCGGCAAGGATTATATCGGCACGGCACTGGATTCGAGCACGGGATGGTATGAAGGAATTGATAAGAGTGATCATACTAAGGTACCCGAGGTAAAAACCAACGAAGATGGTAAGTGGGTAAAGGATAACGGCGGTATATGGGTTGTCAGCGTTAAACCCGGCGGACTGCGTGTGGGCAACCTTGCGCAGAACATGAAGGGAAAAGGTACTACAAATATCCCGCTTGACGACACTTCGGTCAATGCGTATGTCAAGGAACGTTTTGGCGACGAAGTAGCCAACGATGCAAATACCAGCTGGATTTTTTCAGATGAGAATGTCACCCGTACGGCCAACAATTATTATCTGCCGACCATCAGCACAAAATCCAGTGCTTCAAACGAAGATATCATTGTAAACCTGTACCTTGGCAACAATGGACGGCTGTATGTTTCGGACACGAACCTGCTTCTCACGAAGCGCGTGGTAACCGGGGCGAAAGAACTGTTCGACGAGCAGAACGAGCAGAATGAGCAGAACGAACATAAGAAGGAAATTGAGGAAAAGGAATTTGATTTCCAGGTCTATGTCAAAGGTTTTGAGGGCGAAAAAGACGCCGTGGTGGTGCGTTACAATGAGGCCACCGGCACATGGCAGCGGCAGTTCCACTATGTGGATATGGAACTGGACAACAAGCTGTTCCTTCAGACTGCCGACGGCGCCAAGGCTATGGTGGACAGCGAAGGATGCCGTGTGATCGCCAATCCTAAACAGGATGAGACAGGCTATGTTTACGCGGAAGACTGCAAGAGCAGCAGCGGCAAGACACATGAGGCGGGTGATCTATACAATGCCGAAGAGGATAAGGGACCTTACTATGTCTATGTAGGAAGAAATGAACATTCCGAAGCGGATATCAATGCGCCTGCTACGGGTCTGCGGGTATATCACAACAACGCTGTCGACAATAACGGCTCAGTAGGCGCTGAGGATATTATCGTTGAGTACCTTGATAATGACGAAAATGTACTGACCGAGGCTACGAAGGATGACTACAGCGGTAAGCGCAAGTTTTATGCTGACAAGGCTTGGCTGGTATCGGCTGAAACCTATAATACGAAGTGGGTGGATCAGACGGATGGAGACGGTAATATAACGCCTGGTTTTGATCCTGCTGCGGAGTCTACAACAGATTTGCCTGAAGGTAAAGGTCTTTACGATGGTGAGTTAAGCAAATTCGAACTGTTGACGCTGGATCCTACCCAGAAAACCACGGAGGTTACGATCTCTACGCCTTACCGTACGTTAAGTAACTACTGGACCCAAAAAGCATACTTTGGGTACAAACCGGATGGCGTCAAGTTCGATGAGGAGACCGGCGCCTTTAACAAGGACACCAGTGAGAAGCTTACGAAAGACGACCTCTATGATCAGAAGAGTGTTGGCGATGCTCAGCCTGCGGCTATTGCGGCAAATACAGCGGAAGTCCGGCTGCGGGACGGTTACGGTCTGTTGTTTGCAGGCATCACTTCCGGCAACGAATACCGTCTGACGGAGCGTCTGGATGAGAAAGACGCCGATAATGGCTACAGCTTCTACAATGTGACACATGTCCGTAACAACACTACTGTAGTTCAGTCCGCAGATAATTATGAGAATCGAGGCTATGTAGAAGAAGCCGGCGCCTACGTTTACTCTGTCAGCGGAAGATCGAGTACTACGGAGCAGGCCGGACACTTTGTCAACCTGTGGAACGACGATAAGACAGAAACCCAGATCAATGGTGGAACTGTTTCGCCGGATAAAGATAACAACAATGTTTATCCCACTGTCCGCGTGGGCGATGAGATCACCTATGAGATCTTCTGGGCAAATACCAACGACACCGACGCGGAAGTAACGGTTCTGGATCCGCTGGACAAAGGCGTTGACTTTGTGAAAGCCGAGACAGATACGGTGACGCTGAACGCCGATGCGGAGGATTCTCATAAGAATGTGGAAACAAGCGAGAAGGTCGACGTGGCGGACGGCGAGCAGACAAAGAAGGTTTCTGCTATCTCTTATAATGGCGAAACGCACGCCGTTACCTGGACGCTTGGCAAGAAGGAAGCAGGCGCGAAAGGAAAGGTAAAGCTGACCGTAAAGGTCAACGAAAATGCTCAGGATGCATGGGGTTATCTTCCCACTCAGGACGGCGGAGCAGCCGGTGACGGGAAGGACTATAAGGTAGAAGACCGGGCGAAGGTAACTGTAAATAATTCGTCCTATTACACCAACACGGTGCAGAATCCTGTGGGCGACCCCCACAAGACAGAGACACAGATCGATCCTCAGGGAAACGAAAAGAAAGCCATCAAAGTGGGCGCGGATCAGCACAATCTGAATCCGGATCCTGAGGACGGCCACTGGAACGGTCCTATGGTACAGCCCGGCGATCTGGTGACCTACCGCGTAGACTGGGCCAACTATCAGGACAAAAAAGCGTATGTGACCATCACCGATAAGCTGGATGACGGCGTGGAGTTTGTCAGCGCAAGCAACTGCGATACGCTTGACAGCAATACGTTTGTTGAAGGCGACGGGAAGGTGATCCTGAACGCAGATAAAGACGGCGGAGACTGCCAGACGGATGGCAACACGATCAAAAAGCCTGTGGAGACCACCGGTCCGACAGGTGAAACTAAAGAAGAAGAGCAAGATTTCCCGATGATCTCTTATAATAAGGAAAGGCATGAGATCACATGGAACCTTGGTCAGAAGGACAGCCATACGGCGGGTTCCGTAACCTTTAAGGTAAAGGTAAAAGATACTGCCGAGAATTACTGGAACCAGTACGATCCGAAAGACACAGATAATGAGAACGCAAAGGATTACCAGATCCTGAACCGGGCGGAGGTGCAGGTAGGCAACGACGCTGCCATGGAAACAGAGATCATGGAGAATCCGACTCCTGAACAGCACAAGCGTGAGGTCCAGATCAATGACAAGGACGTTACGGTTGAATATAAGAGCGGCCTGTACAGAGGTCCCGCGGTAAAGGTGGGCGACAAGGTCGATTATGAGATCCAGTGGAGCAACTTTGAGAAGGATGACTATGGCAATACGGCGATGGCAAAGATCGTCGTTACCGACAAGCTGGATCCCGGCGTGGACTTTGTCAGCGCGAACTATAACGGATATACGCTGGACGCAAGCTCGTCCTCGCCCGGCGGCAGTGTGTCCAAAAAATGGGGCAGCGGAACAGATCAGGTTGAGATCAAGTATGACAATGATTCTCATACGGTGACATGGACATTCCATTCCAATGAGCCCAAAGGCACGGTAGGACTGGCTGTCCGGGTCAATGAAAAAGCGGTTCAGAAATGGACCTATGAGGAACCGGAAGCGACGCCTGATCCCAATGTGACGGATCTGGAGATCTTCAACCGCGCAAGCGTACAGATCAACGATCATCCGGAGACTTATACGGAGACCATTGAGAATCCCAGCGGTACGCCCCAGAAGACAGAGACGCAGGTGAACGGCGAGAATGTGGATCTTTCATACGGAGCGCCCGGACATTTCGTCGGCCCGAAGGTGGAAGTGGGCGATACCATTACCTATGAGGTCAGCTGGACGAATTACGAAACAGATCCGGCGACGGTGACCATTACCGATAAGCTGGATGACGGCGCGGATTTTGTCAGCGCAGCTTACGTCAGCAGCGAGGACGCGGCAGACGAGACAGCGGATGTGACCCTTGAGGCTCTGACAGGCGCCGACGGAGCTGCTCAGGACGTAGAGCAGACGGATGGTCAGATCACCATCGCTTATGATGCCGCGAATAGAACGGTAACATGGACACTGAAGGACCGCAGGAGTCTGGCCCAGGGCGTTGTGAAGCTGACTGTTCGCGTCAACGACAAGGCAAAGAAGTGGTGGAATAAGTATGAATATCCGGAAGAATCGGAAGCAGGGAAACTGGATGACTATCTGGTGCTGAACCAGGCAGGCGTTCAGGTTGATCATAACGCGGAGCAGAAGACCAACATTATGGAGAACCCGCTTCCCGATCAGAAGAAGGAAGAGGTAACGCCCGGCAACGGCCAGCAGGTAGGCGTCGGAGATGAGATCGTCTATACCGTTGACTGGCACAATTACAAGAGTGAAGCTGCAACCGTGACCATTGTAGATCCCCTGGATAACGGCGTGGACTTCGTGGAAGCGTGGATCGGCGACAAGGATGCGGAAACTGCAGCGGATACAGTGAAGCTGGCAGCGGCGGCAGACGGCGGCAATGTCAGCACCGACGCCAAGGCGGCCATCACGGATGCGGATGGCAAAGTAGTGGAGGACGGCGCTCCTGCTATCATCTATGATAAAGCATCCCATACCGTAACATGGAATCTGGGCCAACAGGCGGCAGGAAGTATCGGCAGTGTGACGCTGAAGGTAAAGGTAAACCGCAATGCTCCCGCATACTGGAATGAATATGAGCCTGCGGATCCTGAGCCTGAGGAGCCTGATTATGAAGTGCTCAACCGCGCAGGCGTGAAGGTGGGCAACGATGCTCTCGTTTACACCGAGATCGTGGAGAACCCTGTACCGGATAAGACGGAGACAGCAGTTGACCACGTGGACAGCGAACAGGCGGATGTAACAGATCCTCAGCTGACTCCGGATACTTCTGATCCCAACGTATCCAACAGGGAGATCGGTCCGGATGTATATGTAGGCGACGAGATTACCTATCAGATCCACTGGAAGAACGGAACGGGTGAGTCGGCGGTAGTAACCGTAACAGACCCTCTGGATCCCGGTGTGGATTTCGTGTCCGCCGCTTACGGCAGAACAACACTTAGCAATAAGGATACTTCTATTTCCGGCGGTTCCTCAGCCGGGCAGGCTATTCCTGTGACCATTGCCCACAAGACGGGGACCGATGGGCAGGAGACCGTTACATGGACGCTGGGCGGCACGGAAGGCGTACCTGCAGGCGCGGAAGGCGATGTGGTACTGAAGGTGAAGGTCAACGCTTCCGCCACACCGGCGGGCCACGTTGACAACCAGGCTTCCGTCAAAGTAGGAAACGAGACGGCACAGACGGATATTGTCAGAAACAATACGCCGACAGGCGCCCTGAGGATCACCAAGACCGTTACCGGCCAGCAGAAGGAACCCGGCCATCTGTTCAGCTTCTACGTGAAATTTACAGGAGAGGTTCCTGAGGACGTTGAGATCGAGATCCGGAAGAAGAACGGTCAGGTGGACACCACGGCGAAGAGGAACGGCAACAGGATTGACTTTACCCTTGCCGACGGTGAAGAACTGACCGTAAAGGGACTTCCCGCAGGCATGGAATATGAAGTAGGAGAGCTCCTTGAGGACGGCTATCATACAACGGTACAGACCGGCAATGCCGGGCAGGAGCTGGCAGACGCCGCGGATACTACCGCAGGCGACACCTACTATGTAGTAACCGGCGAGATCCTCGAAGCAACCGAAACAGACTATGTGACGGCGGCATTTACCAATGAGGGTCTGCCCGACAATGATAAGACGGAGACAGATCCCGGCGCAGGCGAGATGACAGGTGTCGGCCAGGAGATCACCTATGAGATCACATGGGTGAACGATAAGCAGAAGGATGCTGTCATATCCGTACAGGATCCTCTGGATAAGGGTGTGGACTTCGTATCCGCGTGGATCGGCGATACCGCGGCAGGCGAAGATGAGAACACGGAGAAGCTTCAGGCCGCGGCAGACGGCGGAAGCGTGTTCATTCCCGACCTGAAGGATGTCAAGATCGGTTATGACGCGGATAAGCACATGGTAACCTGGAATCTTGGCAGTCAGGCCGCGGGGGCGTCCGGCAAGGTAACCCTGGTCGTTAAGGTAAATGAAAACGCGACGCTTGTATGGGATTACGGTGATGTAAACGGCAATGCGGCCGACACTCCCGTGACCGGCAGCGGCAAGGATTATAAGGTTGTCGACCGCGCGAAGGTGTATGTGGACAATGAGCCCAGTTACACAGGCGAGGTTGTGAACCCTGTTCCGGAGAAGACGGAAAACACGCCCGGCGACGGCGCGCAGGTAGCCATCGGCGACACGATCAGCTACAGCGTACACTGGGAGAATCTCCATGATGATCCGGCGTCCGTTGTGGTAACGGATCCTCTGGACAAAGGCGCGGACTTCAAGAGCGCGTCCTTCGGCGGCGTAACGCTGAGCGCAGACACGGCAGTTCCCGACACCAACGGCGTGATGAGCGCAAGCGGCACGTACAAGGCAGCCCAGGGTGAGACGGCTCCCGTAAACGGAGACATCACCATTTCGTATGATACAAAGGAGCGCGTGGTAACCTGGACATTCAAGGCCAACGCGAAGACCGGCGGAGATGTAGCATTAGAGATCACAGTGAATAAGAACGCGGCAAAGACATGGACCTATGACCCGGCAGAAAACAAAGGCAGCGACGGCGAGGGCAAGGACTATGAGGTGCTGAACCGTGCGGAAGTAGCTGTGAACAACAGGGGCGGATTCACCAATACCGTGGAGAATCCGGTACCTGAGAAGGAAGAAGTGACGCCCGGCAACGGCAGACTGGCAGGTATCGGCGAAGAGATCACCTACCAGATCCACTGGAAGAACGGAGAGAACGAGAAGGCGTATGTGGTGATCGAGGATACACTTGATCCCGGCGTAACGTATGCAGAGTCTTCCAACAACGGCGTATACCATCCGGAGGCAGGAGAGCTTACCTACGGTCCGGAAGGAAAACAGACGACCGTGGATGTTCCTGCACATACGGTAGTATGGAATCTTGGCGAGAAAGAGCCCGGCGAGAGCGGCACAGTCACCTTGAAGGTAAAGGTGAACGAGAACGCCAGGATCGAGTACAGCTACAACGACAGCGCCGACGGATTCGTTCCGGGAACGGGCGACGACTATATGGTTTATGACCAGGCCCGTGTGAAGGTCGGAAACCGTGACTTCGTGAAGACGGAGATCGTGGAGAACCCGATCCCGAAGAAGACCGAAGTGACCCCCGGCGAGGATGAGATCATCAGCATCGGTGATGAGATCCCCTATGAGATCGACTGGAGAAATGATCAGGATCAGGCTGCGACGGTAGTTGTGGAAGACCAGCTGGATGCAGGCGTTGATTTCGTGTCCGCGTGGATCGGCGATGAAAAGCAGGGATCCGCAAGTGACACGCTGAAGCTTCTGGCTGACGAGTCAGGCGATAAGTCCGTGGAGGTAAAGGGCACGGGCGAAACGCCGAAGATCAGTTATAATGCGGAGACGCGCACCGTAACATGGGATCTCGGCGAGCAGCCTGCAGGCACGACCGGCTTTGTGACGCTGACCGTAAAGGTCAACGACAAGGCAGCACTGGAATGGTCCTACGGGGAAGGCGACACACCGGTAACCGGCGACGGCAAGGATCATCTGGTGAAGAACCGCGCAAAGATAACCGTAGACAATCATCCGCACTACACCAACGAAGTGGATAACCCCGTACCGGAGAAGACGGAAGTTACTCCGGGTGACGGCGAGCAGGTAGTTGTGGG
>CANQHX010000065.1 GCA_947623905.1 uncultured Lachnospiraceae bacterium | reverse complement strand
CATCAGTGTGATTTTTCACGCTAAATCCGCACAATATCTTTTTCATGTCACCGGGAACAGTTCCGTCCGCTCCGTCCGCTGGGGAGGAATGGCAAAATTCCTCGTCCACTTGTCGTAACATTCCTCGCAGATATCAAACGTATCTTCCCTGCCGTCTTTATTGGAAAAATATCCCCACTGTTTTGTGACGGTGACAAAATCCTCCGACACAACCCCTTTGTGAAGGGACAGCTTTCTTCCGCAGCAGTTGCATTTTACTCCGATCAGCACCTTTTTTTCTTCATCACTATATCGCCGCATACTGTATTCCCCTTTCCGTTCTTTTGTCATTTCCGTTCCGACGCGGATCTGTCTGCGGGAACCATCGTTTTTCGGTTTACATAATGTGATTATACATGACAAACAGAAAATAAACTAGTGGGAAATCATGTCTGCCGCCATGACCATGGCGTCCTCCCTGGGCTTCACATAAAAGCCCGGCCGGATGCCCGCGGGGACAAACCCCTTCTTTTCATACAGGCGGATGGCGGGATGATTGGAGACGCGCACTTCAAGAAACATCCTGGCAACACCGTGGGTTTTACAATGCGCCAGCATAGCGTCCAGTATGGCGCCCGCAACGCCCTGGCGGCGGTAAGGCTCCGCCACGGCAATATTGACCAGCTCCGCCTGGTCTGCCACCACGTACAGGCTGCCGTAGCCTGCCAGGGTACCGCCGTCCATAGCCACAAGGAACAGATTGTCCGGCAGCTTCATGCCGTCCAGGAACCCCTTTTTTGACCACGGCATAGTAAAGCAGTGCTTTTCCAGGGCAAGGACCTGCTTCAGATGCTGTTTTGTCATGTTTTGAAGTTCTATCTCCCGGTTCATTTCTGTTCCATCAGGCGGGCGCGGCCCGGTTCCATTGCCTGGGGCGCGATGCGGCGCAGCTCTTTGATGGCTTCCGGCCCCATCTGCTCCACGGGCCATACTACCGCGTGCGTCTTATCCATATACAGGATAAAGCTGTCTTTCGTCTCAATAAGGCGGTATACCTGGTTCCATTTCAGAGATCCATGCTGATCTCCCGATACACTGGTCAGTTCCACATCGTTCAGGATGTACTGGACCGGTTTCCCGGCCAGCCGGCGTTCCTGTCTGATGGCCGTGCGGTACATCATCACATAGGGCAGCACGATCATGGCAATGCCCAGTACTACATAAAGCACCCGCTGTTTCTGCATGTTTGCCGCTCCGGGCAGAAACGGAAGGACGATCATCAGGATACCGATGGCCAGCACCACCCAGCCGGATACTCTCGTCATGGAGTGGCGGACCAGAAACCGGAAAGTGGATGCTTTTTTCGGCTCGATCAAAAACCGCACGCCGGGCACTGATTCCGGGTCAAAGGGCGCTTCCTCTTCTTCTGTCTTCTCTTCCTCAGAAGGTTCATCGGAAGGGACGGCGTCAGCCTCTTCCGGTTCCTTTTCTTCCGATATGTTCTCTTCCACTGTTTCTTCTCTCGCCTGGTCAGCCGCCTCCAGGATCTCCTCCTTTGTAGGGGCATCCTCCAGCTCCGATACGGATCTGGCTATATCGGCCATGCTTCTCGGTTTCTTTTCTTCCCTGTTCACTGTTACAAGATCCTTTCTCCCGGCCGGATCTGCCGGACCGGCCTGTCGTTCACAAAATTTTTACGTTTAAGAGTATAACACAACCCGTTCCCGCTGTCCATGCCCCAGACGGATCCGGCAGAGAAAACAGGTGCCGGCCCGACCCGCCGCTTAGAACAAGCCGTTGATTTGCTATACGCGTCCAAACAGCAAATACCGGCGTACTCTTTTCTTTACCGGTTGGAGAGCATCCGGCTCCGCGTTCCCTTGATGATGGGTGATAATGGCTTATACAATACCGCGGACAGAGCCACGCAGAGCATACCCTTTACAAATGTAAACGGCATGTTGAACCAGAGCAGCGCGCTGAAAAGGTCGCTGACGTTGGGATTGATGGCCTGGTAGGCGGCGATGATGGCCTCCTCCGGCATAAAATTGAAATATACCGGATACACAAGGAAATAGTTTGTCACAACACTGACGGCGCCCATGACCACGGCGCCGGCCACGCCGCCGGAAATACCGCCCCGGCGTGTCTTGAACTTAGAATAGATCAGTCCCGCGGGGACCACAAGAGCACAGCCCAGTATGAAATTGGACAGTTCTCCCACGCCCCCTGTGCTGGTGCGCAGCAGATGGAGCAGATTTTTCACAAGACAGGTGGCGGCTCCCGCCACAGGCCCCAGGGCAAAGCTGCCAAGCAGCGCCGGCAGGTCGGAAATATCCATCTTGATAAAGGACGGCATAATGGGGATGCTGAAGTCAAAAAACATGAGCACAAAGCTCACTGCCGCGAGCATACCCACCATGACCACCGTGCGCACATTGCCGCTTCCGGCCGCCCCGGCGGATTTCCCTGTTTTTGCTGTTCCATTTTGTTTCTCGGTTGTCTGCATGATCTTTTCTCCTTTCTGCGGACGGCTTTGCCATCCGTCTGATCTACGGGACTTTCGCAAAAAAACGCCCCTGCATAAGCAGGGGCGCAATGAAAGCGTATCAGACTTTCATTCTTCTACCATCCAGACTATAACTGTCGGTTTTGGAATTCCATGTGTGCCACAGTCACCAAATCAGTCAGGGCCTCGGCCCTGAGTCGCGGACTTTACCGCCGGTCGGGAATTGAAGCATCTGCTCCTCACCACGCCCCGAAGAATTTATTGTATTATATATTTTATTGATACCCGGACTAATGTACGATCACAGGCGTACCTTCGTCAATGTGCTCGTAAATGGTGCTTGCGGCGCTGCGGGGAAGGTTCACGCATCCGTGGGACCCGTTCCCCCGGTAAATAGAGCCGCCGAAGCTGCCTCTCCAGGAGGCGTCATGGAGACCCTCTCCTCCGTTAAACGGCATCCAGAAATCTACATGGGATTCATACCCCCAGCTGCCGTCCGACCGTCTGTCGCCGCGGAGGATCCTGTCCTTCTCCTTAAATTTCAGGGAATAAATGCCATAGTCCGTGCTCCTGCCGGATTTGGTCACATCACCCGTCACACAGGGCGTGTCGATGATCAGTTCCCCGTTTTTATAAAACCATACGTGCTGGCTGTCGATGCTGACTTCCACGTAGGTGTTGCCCCAGTCGTAGGGTCCTACGGCGTTGGCCGTCTGAAGCCACTGGGCCGTGATATGCTGCTCTCCGCCGGCGGAAGCCACGCTGATCAGTTCAGTGGTAGTATCCTCCCGGTTCATCCGCCAGCCGTAGTCACCTTTCGTGATCTCAGCCGTACCGCCTCCGCTGGTGGGAAATGTACGTGTGGAACCGTAAGTATTGTACCGGTCGCCCAGCACATCCATAAACGCGCGGGCCGCTTCTTCATCCACACTTACATTGAAGGCGTCGTCAATATTGATCCAGGAGTGGATCACGGACCCGTCGCAGACTTCATCGTTGCCGTATATGTCGATATGCACCACTGCAGAATTATACGTATTGGCCACATTAAGCGCGTTTTGAAGCGCTTCGTTGTTCTCATCTATCGTCTGGGGCACATAACATCCGGCGCCCTCCAGATCCAGTTCCGGCTGAAGGCTCATAACGGCATCCTGCACCGCTCCGGGAAATACCTCGCTGTTCAGCAGGCTTCCCTTTGTGCCGGGATCTACCGCAAAGCTGCCTGTACCTTCATCATAAAACACCGTCGCGTTGATGGGATTGATCATCAGTACCGGATTGTAAGCGTTCAGCTGGCCAAGCTTCGCGCTCAGCTTATCAGCATCATACTGAAGGGAACTGCCCACCGTGTACTCGCTTTTCTGAAACAATCCCACGATCCATGCCCACTGGGACTGCTGATCCCGCATGGCCTGGAAATCCGTGTCAAACAGCAGCTGCAGATCGATCTCTTTTCCGGAGATGGTTTCGTCTTTTCCTTCCCGCTCCCGCAATGTCAGGTTGTAAGAGTTCACTTCTTTTGTCAGCTGTTCCTGCACCTCATCCACGGTAGCGTCGCCGAATTCTATACCGTTGATCACCGTGCCGTAGTAGAAATGGTCCTTGAAATGAAAGCTGATCACCGTATAGGCAACGCCAAGAGCCACTACAAGAAAAAGAAGAATGCATCCGATCACCATTCCGGTCCGTTTTTTCTTCTTCGGACGCGCCGGTATCCGCGCTTTTTCTCCCGGTTCCTCCCCATGGGGCTGTTCCGGCTGCGGAAATTCTTCTTCCGCTTCTTCCTCATCCTTCTCCGGAAGAACGATCTTCTCCTCCGGTTCCGGCTGTTCTTCCGGTTCCGGCTGTTCCTCCGGAGCCTGAGGATCTGCCGCTTCCTCTGGACGCGCCCAGTAAGAGGTATCCTCCGCTTCGATTTTTTCGGATGCTTCTGCGTTCTCCTCCGTTTTTTCACCGGTCAGAGCAGCGAGCCTGCTTTCCACCTTTTCCGTGGCGCCGTCTGCGTCCGGTCCCGCAGAAACATCTGCATAGTTTTCCTCTTTCATTGCATTCTCCTGTTTTGCAAACAATAACACCTAATTATTTATAATACAAAAGTTTCCGCAGAAAATCAATATTTCAATCTTTAATTTTCCATTGTTTTTCTAAAAAAAATATGATACATTTACTTCAGACTGTTTCCGATAGAAGATCAGTCAGAGAAATTCACTTTTTTTGTTTGACGGGAGAAGCTTATGGATCCGGAAAAGTCAAAACATTACAGTGGTTTTGAGATCGGCAGCCTGATATTCGGCGGCCTGTCCATCCTGCTCTGCGCCTGGGTGTACGCGTCACTGTTTTGCGGCGCGTTCGGCGTGCTGTTTTATTTTCTCGGAAAGAAACGGAACGTCCCTCCCTCTACGCTGCTCCAGGCCGGGCTGCTCTGTTCCCTTCTCGGCATCTGCATCGCGCTTGTGCTTACCGTCTACACGGTGATCATCATAGGACGCCAGAGCAACGGACTCCACGGAGGCGGGGAAGAAATACAGCGGATGCTCCGCAAATTTTTAGACAATATCATGCCCGCTATCTTCTAAAAAAGCTGTGCAGTGTAACTGCACAGCCTTTTTATTTTCTTACTGTTCCACCGGGAATGCCTTTATCACTCCCACTACCCGCTTCAATATCGAAAGAGCGTCGCCCACATCTATATCTTTGTTGTCGTCCACATCACCGGCGGCAAGCTGACGGTCATTGAACTGCTCGGTGCCCACTACGTATTTCAATATCATAAGGGCATCCTTTACCGTCACAATATCATCTACATCCACATCGCCATAGGAAAACACGTCATACTGTGTGGGAAGGGGCACGGCCTGGGCCGGCATGTCCGTATATACCGGAACATAGAACGTAAAACTGCTGTTCAGCAGGCCGAGATCCCGGTAGGATCTGTATATGCGTTCTCCTTCCGACGTGGGAGCCTGAACGTTCTGCATGTACTCACGCCAGGACACAGTGCCTCTTGCCACGTCAAACTTCTGGAAGTACAGCGTATTCTGCTTATAATCCGTATACCGGCTGGCTATCTTTTTCGCGCCGCCCTCCAGGGCCTTGTAACGGGTGTTCCAGCCGCCGTTCTTTGCCTCTGTCAGGCCGTTCCTGTAGATCTCGTCGTAGGAATTGCCGGAAGCGCCGATATTAAAATAATTGTAATATCCCTCAAAACCTTTGTATGTACCGGAGATCAAAGGGCTTGTGCCTGCGGCGCCCTGCTCCTGTACAAGACGGGAAGCCAGCAGAAACGGGCTGATATCGCAGGCTTTTCCGATGCGCACCAGCGCCTCGGAATATTTCAGGGACTTTTCATCCTCGATCACTTTGTTGTACATGAAGGAGCCCTTCAGCACCTGCTCCACATTGGCCGCCGTGTGGCAGGCCGCGTTGAAGGAAAGCTGTTCAAACATAAACACCTTATCCTCCGTGAGGTGGTTCCGGGGATCCAGATAATGGCTGATCACCTGGGGATGGGCCTGGTACCAGTCCGGCGCGCTGTATACGGTGTATTTTCCGGTAAGGGGATCGTAGCAGCCTACGGCTCTGGATCTGTACCATGTGGGATTGCTGCTCCCTTCGATCAGATTCCTGTTCAGCGTATATTCCGCGGGCAGCAGCTCCTTCGTCCAGGAAATACCAGAGTTAAAAGGGATCAGCGTCCAGTTGGGATGCTGCTGGACCAGTTGGCTGATGCTTTCCCGGTAGCTTTCGGGAAACGCGTTTATATCTGTGGCAGCCATCACAGGCGCAGAAACCGCCATGCAGGCGCACAGGACCAGCGCCAGCAGGGAAACCATTTTATTTCTTCTTTTCATGGGAAACCTCCGTTCTTTTTTCGCTCCCTAAATTCTACGGCAAATCAATAGCATTGTCAACGAATATCAAGCATTTCCTTTGCGTATTTCATCCATTGCAGGGCAATGAGGCCGTGGCCGTTCTCCGTAGGATGCACGCCGTCCCAGGACCAGTATTCCGGCTCTGTCTCGCGGCAGCGGCGGTCAAATTCCTCCTGAAGGGGCACGAAAAGAGTCCCGAACTCCCCGGACAGTTTTTTTACCGTACGGGCATACCCGGCAACACAGTCATGCCATACGCCGAACTCTTCTTTCAGATGCCCGGCATTGCACACAAAAGGCTCCATAAGGATCAGCCTGCACTCCGGCAGCCGTTCCCGGATCTCCCGCAAAAAGAGCCGGTATATCGTCTCATATTTTTCCTGAGGCGTAGGCTCATAATTGTTCTTATCAATGGGGCCGTCATTTACGCCTACCAGAATGCTGAGGATATCCGGCTGCAGAGGATACAGATCCGTTTCCGCCCTGGAATACAGATCGATGATCCGGTTGCCGGACACGCCCCGGTTGCGGAACCAGAAATGCTTTTCCGGATACATGCTGCCCAGTATCCCGTTGACGATATAGGCATAGCTGTGTCCCATCTGGTGATTCAGATCCCACTCCTGGCTTTTCTTTTTGTAGCGGTTCCCGTCTGTAATGCTGTCTCCCGTAAATAAGATCACTGTTTTTTTCTGTTCCATATAGCACCTCCCCGACAGCTCCTACTATAACACAAAAAAAGCCGGAACGGAACCTGCTTTTTCACAAATTCCCTTCCGGCTTTTACTTTTTCCGGTCATTCCGGCAAAGCCTGCCCTTGTCCTTACCAGCCCTGACGGCCGCCGGGCGCGGGCTGTGCTTCCATGCCGCCGCCCATACCGGGCGCATGCCGTGCTCCCATATCGCCGCCCATGCCGCCACGGCCGTTCATGCCCTGGGTGCCGACACCCATGGAAGTGTCTGTCATCTCTACTTCTGCCACGGTCTGCCCTCCGGTGTAGACGCCGTCCAGACACACGCCGTCCGATATGTCGCCGCTGACAGTACCTCCGGTGCTCACCGTATACGTCTGCCCCTGCTCAACAGAAGGCGCTGACAGCAGAAACGCGCCGAAATTCTTGGAAGGGGTCATGGAAATGACTGCCTTGCCATTTTCATCCAGCAGGGCCACCGTACTCCCCGCCGTGCCGCTCTGCACTACGCTGACCGAGCATTGCCCCGATGAGACAGAAGGAGTTTCAAACATACCGCTGCTGCCTGCCACGGCTACGATACCGCCGTTGATGATCACTTCCGTACCGGTATCCAGCGGACCGTCGCCGTTATTGACCGGTCCGTTTACAATGACCACACCGTCATTGATGGTGAGACAGCCGTTGGAGTCAATGCCGTCCCCCGCCGCGTCAACATAAATGTATCCTCCGTTGATGATCAGGTCATGGCTGCCGTCCGCGGCGCCGTCCACAGTATTGCGTCCCATTTCATTGCCGCCGCCTGTGTTCAGACCGTCGTCGGTACAGGATATCCGTACCGTGGCGCCATTGACCGTCATCACACCTTTGCTTTCTATTCCTTCCGTGGCCTTCTCCACGGTAATGACACCGCCTCCGATGGTCAGATCGCCGAGTGCCTTGATCCCTTTGCTGCTCCGTTCAGCGGCAGACGCCTCACCTCCGCGGGCAGACACTCGGATCTCCCCGTCGTTGATCTCCAGATACCCGTCAGAGGCAATGCCGTCTCCCATGGAAGATATGGAAAACTCCCCGTCATTGATGTACAGAGCGTCGTTGCCCTTGACTCCGTCATTGGCGGCGCTGACGTTCCACGTGCCGCCCTCCGCCTGGAGGATATCTTTGCTGCTGATGCCGTTGTTAAAATTCCCGTCGATGTTCACCGTACCATAACCGCCGAGAAGAATGTCCCCTTTGGAAAAAATTGCCGCGTTGGGCTCCTTGTTCTCCTCGTCTGTATAGGTATAGCTTGTGCCGTCAGAAATGTGGTTTTCCGACCCTTCAGCTGACTGGATCATCAGCCCTTTCCCCTGTTTCATATAAATGGGGGCGCTGTCCGCGCAGGTGATATCCGCGCCGTCCAGTACAAGCTTCACACGGATATCCTTTCCGTCCAGGATGATCTGCCCGTCGTCAAGAGTTCCCTTTACCGTATAGCACCCTTCCTCCGTGATGGTGACCACGGAACCATCCGCCGTGCCGCCGCCGCTGAGTTCAGCCGTACTGCCGTTCAGCGTCAATGTATACTCGGCGAGGCCCTCGTATTTTTCCGGATCCTTCATGGAAATATCCTTTGTCCCGCTGTCTGTCTCTGCAGATTTATCCGCTGAGGGCTGCGGTGTCTCTCCGGGCGCATCTGTGCCCTGCTCTGTTTTTTCCGCGGAAATATCTCCGGCGGTTTTGCCGCCTGCCGTCTGACCGCCTGTTTGCTGCCCGCTGCCCGTACTGCCACAACCTGCCGCCTGTGCGGCAACCAACATGCCCACGGCCACAACAGCCATATATTTTTTCCATCTGCCCATTGATGGTTACCTCCATTTCTGCCCTGCCCGGCTCTATTCCCCTATAGAAGCCCTGTCTGCCTTACAGCTCCGGCTGGAGCTCCATGCGGCCGCACACCACTGTCAGATTGCCGTTCCGAACGCGCACATCGTCGATCATATTCTTTTCCACAGCGTCCTTTTTCATGAGGATGTGGTAGGTAAGCTGGTACATGCTGCCCATGTTGGTGGTCTTTACCCGGACCAGCTCCGCCTTGTCCATATATTTATCAAACACTTCCCCGAACACTTCCGTGTAATCCAGATCTTCGGGGATCGTGATCACAAGTTCCTTCATATTGCCTTTTTTATCGCCGAAGCGGGCCAGGGACATGATCCACAGCAGGGCGCACCCCACAATGGTAAACCCTGCTGCAAACAGCAGCTGGCCGATGCTGGCCGCCAGCCCGATGGTCATGGAAAAGAAAATGAACGAAATATCTCTGGAGCTGCCTTGAAGGCTCCTGAACCGCACAAGGCTGAATGCTCCTGCCACCGCCACGCCGGTGCCGATGTTGCCGCTGACCACGATCATCACCACGCACACAAGCATGGGCAGGATCACAAGGGTCCGCACGAAGTTCTTGGAATAGTCTCCCGTGAGCATGTAAGTCACTGCGATGGCAATCCCCAGAAGGATACTCACGCCAATGTCCGCCGCCTGCGCCGGCAACTCAAGACTGCCAGCAGAGGTTACCGCTGCCAATAAGGTATCCATACTCTGCTCCCTCCTTCCATGTGCTGTGCTGTGCGTGCTGCACTGCCTTTCTCTGGTATACCGTACCGTATTTTGAGAAGGATGCCGGGTAGATCTCATATTGATCCAACAGCCGGCAGAACCACAGGGGCATGCCCGCTGTCACCTTCACTTCCATCAGGTGCGTATCCGGCGGCAGCACCATATCGCCTCTGTCTCCGTGCTCCAGCCGCAGGTCCTCCCAACGGCTGCGGATGTTGGTATCCATGGTCAGGCGGAAGGTTGGGTCCTCCCGGTCATACATGGCCACCCGGTCGTAGGCCAGGTACAGTTTGGGTGACAAGTTTCTCCTGTCCACAAGATAGCTGATCTCCCGTGAGATCTGTCCGTCCTGAGGCAGCGTGTGGCTGTCCAGATACCCATACCACTGGGCCAGTGTCATGGAGACCCGTCGCTTGTTCACAATGCCCCGGTACTTTTTCTTGATCTCCAAAAATACCGTATCCTCCATTTTGGGGATGCCGTAGCTGCGCAGCCGCACCTTTTCCTTGTACACCGGTTTCTCAATGGACGATCGGACGAGGAAATCATCCTCCGAATCCAGGTAAATGTTGCATATGGTGTGGAGCCCGTACTGGTCCGTCTCCATGTGGGCCTCCAGCGCCTCCCTCAAAGCGCTGTACTGAGAGGGGCTGAGAATGTATTTTTTTTCGTATCTGTTGAACGTATACTGTACTGCCATGTCATGCTCCCTTCCGTTCTATTCTCTTTTCTTTACAGGGAGCAGTATAGCGCACAATTTTGTTAAAACTATGATGGGTAACTTAAACGAACCTAAAAACCTTCTTTTTTGCTCATGACGCCCCCAGGGCCTTGGTCTTCCACTTGCCCCTGGCGTAGAAAAAGCAGGTGATGAGCATGCCCACGATCCAGGAGATGAGCATGGACACGATAATATAATCCCGCTGTCCGTTGGGCAGCTCCGGCGTCCTGGACAGATAGCACAGGGCGTAGGCCAGCGGCACCCTGAGCACCACCGTCTGGAAAATGGACACCCACATGGGCGTCATGGTATCCCCGGCGCCCCGCATGATGCCCGCCAGGCTCTGGAGCACTGCCATAGCCAGATACCCCACAGCCAATATCTGCATCAGGTGCATACTCAAGTCCACCAACTCCGCCGTGTCGGTAAAGATTCCCATAAGAGGCCTGCCCACAAAGAGGATGGCCGACGTGATGATGGCCGACACCCCCAGAGCCATGAGAGTGCCCTGTTTGGCCCCCTGGGATACTCTGTCGTACTGCCCCGCTCCCACATTCTGCCCGGCGTAGGTAGTCAGCGCCGTGCCGAAGGAGAAGTTGGGCATCATAGCAAAGCCGTCCACTCGCATGACGATCACATTGGCGGCGATAAACTGCTCCCCAAAGCTGTTTGTCAGAGACTGCACCACGATCATGGACATGGACAGAATGGCCTGAGTCACGCCGGAGGGCACGCCCAGACGGATAATGTTCCCGGCATACCTTTTGTTCCATTTTACGTACCGGGGCGCAAGGTCAAACAGCTCCTTCATGCGGTACAGCTTCACGGCGCAGAGAGCCGCGGAGACGATCTGGGCGATGCTGGTTGCCAGGGCCACGCCGCTGACGCCCATGCCGAACTTGACCACAAACAACAGATCGAGAAAGATATTCAGCACACAGGCCACCACAAGGTACAGCAGGGCGGACACAGAATCCCCCAGTCCCCTGAGGATGCCGGTGAGGATATTGTAAAAGGCCAGCCCAGCTCCGCCGATGAACAGAATATAAAGGTAGGATGCGCACCAGTCGATGATGCTTTCCGGGGTGGAAAGCAGCTCTAGCAGGGGCCTTGTCACCACAACGCCTAAAACCGCGATAATGATAGATGCGATCAAAGTGAGCAGCAGACTGTTGCCGATGGTATAGGACATGCTTTCCCTGTCCCTGGCGCCGAAATACTGGGATACCATGATCCCCGCTCCGATACTGATGCCCACGAACAGCACGATGAGAAGGTTGAGGATCGGTCCGGCGCTTCCCACCGCCGCAAGGGCGTTGTCACCCACATATTTGCCTACTACGATGCTGTCCACCGTATTGTACAGCTGCTGGGCGATATTTCCCAGCAGCATGGGTATGGTGAACAGCAATATCTTTTTCCAGGGTGCTCCCACTGTCATATCAACAGGAGCAAACAATTTTTTCAACAGGTTCATTATGTCCTCATTCCGGAGCGTTTACGCGACGAGGCGACGCGAACATCCAGTTCGCGTCTGCCATCAGATCTATTTGTGACGCTCCGGCACAAATAGACGTGTGAAAAATCAGCACATCAGTGTGATTTTTCACACTGTCCTCCGCAATGTTATCTCTTTCCCAGCTGCCAGAAGGCAACGGCGCTAGCGGCGGCCACGTTGAGGGAATCCACGCCATGCGCCATCGGGATTTTCACCGTGTAATCACAGGTTTCCATCGTCTCCACCCGCAGCCCGTCGCCCTCCGTCCCAAGGATTACCGCAAGGCGTTCTTCCGCCGCAAGCCACGGATCATCCACGGATACCGTGTCCTCCCGGAGCGCCATCGCCGCGGTGGTAAAACCCATTCGCTTCAGATCCTGCACATACTCTGGAGCTGGAGCTTCCAGATACGTCCACGGAATCTGAAAAACCGTTCCCATGCTCACGCGAACCGCGCGCCGGTAAAGCGGATCGCAACAGGCCCGCGTCAGCAGCGCCGCGGCTGAGCGGAAGATCGCACCAATATTCGTCGGGTTTATGACATCCTCCAGCACCGCAATTCGCGCAGCACCGGCGCAGACTTCCTCCATGGCCGGCAGCCTCCGGCGCCGCATCGCACAGAGAAAACCCTGCGTCAGATGATACCCGGTAATTCGGACCAGAACGGCCGCATCCGCCACATACACCGGGATGTCACCGCAGCGCTCCAAGATCCGGCTTACCACACTCGCAGTCTCCCTGCCGTTCCGCCCCGCCTCCGCA
>CANQHX010000064.1 GCA_947623905.1 uncultured Lachnospiraceae bacterium | reverse complement strand
AATACTACACCGTCCAATTAGCAAATTCTTAGCAAATTAAAATGGAATTCCGACGCTGACTATACGACATGCCGCCCGAAAACATGATGCCCTGTTTTTGCCCCATCCGGCGTGGTATACTTATCTCACAAAGACAAGGAGGGATGGTTTGTATGGAAAAAATCACGTCTTTCAGAGGGGAGTATCATTTTCTTTCTAATTTTTATCAGTCTCCGTTTTTCTTTCAGGGCCTCACCTACCCCAACGCCGAGGCCGCCTTTCAGGCTCAAAAATGTGCCTCTGAGGAAGGCAAAATGAAATACACCCTGCAAAAAAATCCTGTTCGTGCCAAACAGATGGGCAAAAAGGAGCCTCATCTTCCCAAGAACTGGGAGCAAATATCCTATGGCATTATGAAGGAAATCTTAAAAGCCAAATTCAGCGACCCCGTGCTGGCCGAAAAGTTGAAAGCCACAGGGGGCGCCACTCTGGAAGAAGAAAACCACTGGCACGATAACCTCTGGGGGAACTGCACCTGTGAAAAATGCAGAGAAAAAGAAGGGCAAAACCGCCTTGGGAAGCTCCTGATGGAAATCCGTGCAGGGCTAACAGAAACGGAACGCCGGATGATCTGGAAACATTAGATATCGATGCGATGAATCATCTTTTCAACTGACATTGTTTCCGGATTTATCCTGTAAATAAGTTTCTTTTTTTGAACAGCATAATTTATGGTATTTCCTGTTCCGCTCCGTCTTCTTCCATTCCAAACGGCAAGAATCACGTCGGCATGGTCTACCATATAGCAGTTTCTTTTTTGCATACAGTCCGGCGTGTGTAAAATCTGTAATACTGTCTTCTTATCACATTTGTTTACTATGTTCCAGTACCTTTTACGAATTTCATCCGGCCATTTTGAAGAATGTGTCTCGAACGGAATGGCGCATTCCAGTTTGATATCTGGGTACATAGACTTCAATTCAAGAACAATCTCCGCCGCATAGATATCTACCCCCTGCGCCATACCAGTGATAAAAGAGGTCACACCTTCTTCTTTAATCAGCCGGATGATCTGTTCTCTTAACGCCCGCTTCAGCCCAATGCACCTGTTATCCGTCTCATTAAACCTAAATGGGAGGCCCTGTGGCCTATGTCCTGTAAATGCACATGTTTTCATCGGTTTTATTTTTCTCCTTTCTCCCTGCTATTTTCAAATACTCCTTTACACTATCCCTATGATAATACATCACATGTACTTTTTTTATCCCATCTGTTCCATTATAATTTATTTATATTTAACAGAGGAGCAAAGAGATACATCTGAAAAAGACGAGAAAGGAAACAATTACAATGGAGATTAAAATACACAGCTTCAATTCTTTAGTAAAACTTGCAGAACACCCTTTTGAGATTCCTACAACTGTCATCAGCATCGGCGATTACAAATCTTCCGCCCCCATCCTCAAGTATCAGCCCGATTATTTTCTGCGACTGGAATTTGACGATATGGAGCCTCATCACATTAATGATTACGAAACATCAGGCGAATATGCCTTCCGTCTCTTTTCTTCTCTACAAGCCGCAGAGATCGTAGAGTTTGTAAGATCATGCAGAGACAGAAGTTCACTTCTGATCTGCCAATGCCAGTATGGTATATCCCGCAGTTCGGCAGTCGCAGCAGCGATCAGCCAATATTACGCCCAAGATGGGATCCGTTATTTTATCGACCCACGGTATCATCCCAATTTGTTCGTATTTTCCTTATTGATGAAGGCATTTGAAGATAAAGCCTGATAATGTGCTAATCCGTCGCATTTTACAGATACATACGACAGCTTTCCATTCTAAATTCCTGATACACCGGCCATTATGAATAGTTCCTCCCGTTCGATCTGCCATTCTTCCTCATATCGCCAGCGCCGCATAGTGGGCCACTCCGATGCCGAAAGACAGCCGACATTCTCCATGATTTTCTTAGTCAGCCTCCTGCCAAGTTCTGGATCTTCTTTTAGCTTTCCTGATAATGACTGCATAAAAGAACAATTCTCATTCGTTAAAGCGACAGCCCCTATATTTATTCACATTTCATGCATCATCAGGTGAAAGATCATATAAGTTTTTGCGATTCTCAAATCTGTTGAGTTTCTCTTGATTAGAAATTTCATATTCTTCTACATTATCAATAGATTCAATTAGTTTTTCATACTCTGATTTTGTATAAGTGATATTTTTGAATTGTTTAGCTATTGCATCTAAATTTCCAGAAACAATGTTCCTACAGATAGTATCAATTGCCATGATAGCCTGATGATAAGACTTAAAAACACTATCTTTACCTACAACAATAGATCTAAAAATCATTCCAGTAGAATCACCTATATTTGAATCTGAAAGATATTTTTGATTAGGATTCACATGATTAGATGCACGTAATCTGAATTGCCAGGTTGTCTGATTACTACGATTTATACCAGTATCAACATTGATATAATAAGAATAGTTTCCACCTGATTGCTTACCACTAATTATCTTACCAAAGTGAGATAACATTATAGATCTCACAGTATCAATGAAATCATCATAAAATATCAACTGGTCTTTAGAAATTCTATCTTTAACTGGTACAGAATCTTGACTTACCCATTTTGTAGCTGTAACATCATCCTCAGCATCAAAAAACATTGTGATATCAATCACATTGACTACATGATCAGTTGAGCTTGTTATATATCTATACATTTGATTTCACCTCTGCTTATCATCTATAACGATTTATAATAATCATCTGTTAGGTTCACGAAAAATAATAACCGCAACAAAAATATAGTCCGTGTTGAATGTAGAAACAGCAAATATCCCTATTTTTTCTTCCGCCAGCAATGCTGAGATACCTGCCAGTATCCCAGTCAGTGAAAAGTCCAGCACGCCCTCTATCCGAAAGGCCTTAAAGCCATCCTCGCGCCGAAGCGTATTCCTTGGAACGTCCTCATGTCTTTTTTATGCTTCTTCTTTTTTGGGCAGACCAAAGTCTTCATACTTGTCCTGATTTGAACGCTTTTCTCTAAGTTTTCTCCGCTTTGCCTGTATGATCCAGGTTTCGTTCTCCCAGTTCAACGGAAAGGAATTTTTGATAACGTTATTTTTTATTTCCTGTTGAAATTTACCATATTCAGAATCCTCGTATGAACCCTCACCCTTACCTTCAAAATTCTTGCCTCCAGCCCAGCTACTCCATGCTTTCACATAGTTTTGTGGATTATGATTTTTTTTCTTATTACGGAAATCCCTCATTGGATTTTCTGTCATATTTTCCTTTTCTTTAACCTCTTCTTTAAATGGAATATAAACAACCGCGTCATTTTTTTCCCAAAGAGAGTCTTTTTCCCAAATTGCTTCAATAATATAGCTGTCTACGGGTATATGGAACTTTGACTGAAATTTACAAAGACGCTCATGAAAAATAAATCCTTCAGAAAGCGCATCTATAAGGTTTAGGTATTTGATGGTCATATTGACCCACTTTTGTGCATTTCCGTAAGTAAAAAAATTTATATTTTCATGCATATATTTTTCTTTCAGTTTTGTACAAAGATCAAAATGCCACTCGTCATAGTTGTCACACTTGGAACCGTCCTTAAAAAACTCGTAAATTTTATCATAGAGTAAAGTACCTGCTTCTTTTTTTGCTTTTTCTGATTGCTCTTTCAGTGTTTCGTTCAACTGAGTATTGTATGCACCTTGCATTGTCGCGTCGCTATATGCTCTGATAATTGCCGCTTTAATCCTGTCTTTATCAGTATCTTTGCAGTTTTTATCATAACACATATCTCCGACAGTTACTCCAAGCATGTTATACAGCAAGAAATTAATGGCGTGCTCTTTTCTCATTCTCATGTTCTCTTCTTCTTTTTCCATAGTGCATTCTCCTTTTTTTCCGGTCAGCGTAGCATGATTGTAATTTTTATTATATGTGTCGTGTTGCCCGCTGTCAATCTTTTGCGATCGATCGCCGGGGCCTGTTCCGGCGCTGCTCCTCCGTCCGCAATTCCTTCATCAGGTACCATTATAAATGTGCCCGTGAACTTTTTTTGCTCCACGGACGCTGGTATATTGATGGCAGAGAGGGAATGAAGTGAACAACTGTGAACCTGGAAAATCATGAAGCTGGTTTAGAGGCTGAAGCCGCCTGACGCAGTCAAGGAATCGAATATCCTTGGTGTTTTGGAAGATGTATGATATAATTTCATCATCAGATTGATCGCATATGAAAGGGCGGATAGTGATATGTATACGAAACAACCGAAAAAACTGCTGATTTTTAATATTCTTGATATTCTCCGCAGGTATACGGACGAGGATCACCGGCTCAGCCAGAAGGAGATAGAGAACATTCTCGAAACGGAATATAATATGAAGGCTGAGCGGAAAGCGATCCGCCGCAATCTGCTTGATCTGATGGATTTCGGGTATGAGCTTGAATACAGTGAATCTGTCCGCATGGTGCGCAATCCTAAGACAGGGGAACTGGAGGAAAGCTATGTGTTGTCCGATTTTTATCTGGTAAGGGAGTTTACCGACGGTGAACTCAGGCTTTTGATAGACAGCCTGCTGTTTTCCAGGCATATCCCGTACAGCCAGTGTAAAGAGCTTGTGGAGAAGCTGGAGGGACTTTCCAACATATATTTCCGATCCCGCGTCTGTCATATTTCCAGGATGCAGGCAGATGAGGTCGACAATAAACAGCTTTTTTTGAATATTGAGCTGCCGGATCAGGCAATTGGGAAAGGAAAGAAGGTGGCTTTTCAATATCTTGCCTACGGTACGGATAAAAAGCAGTATCCGAAACTCCGCTCGGATGGATCAGAGCGATATGTAGTCAGTCCTTACCAGATGGCTGCGAAGGAAGGAAAATACTATCTGATCTGCAATTTTGACAAATACAACGACATTTCCAACTATCGCCTTGACCGCATCCGGGATATTCAGATTCTGGATGAGCCGGCTAAGCCGTTCGGAACGCTGCAGGGAGCAAATGGTCAGACGCTGGATCTGGCAGAATATATGAAAAAGCATGTTTATATGTATTCCAGCGGCGACCGCCGGGTGAAACTCAGGATTGTCAGGGCGATGGTCAGCGATATCATTGATCATTTCGGAAAGGACGTTGTTTTTTCAGATGAAAACGAGACACATGTGAGCGTATCCGTTTATGCCAATGAGATATCGGTGGAACAGTTTGCCAAGAGCTATGCGCCGGATGTGATCGTGCTGGAACCGCAGGATATGCGGGAAAGAATGAAAACATGGCTTGAAAAGACAGCGGCTGCCTATCAGGAAAAAGAACCGTTATGATATATCTGAAAAAAGGATCGGTGAAAGAACCGGTGGTGGAGAAAAGGGGTGGAATTGATCGGGAGCATGGATACGATTGTTTATAAAGGAGTCTTCTGGTGGATTGAAGATCGGCTTTTTTGTCAGAAAACCCGGTGTGACAAATCCGGCGCTCCATTGGATACTGTGGAATTTTCGTCAAAAAAGGGTGATAATTTTAACCACAAAGCAGAATGGAAAAAACTCCCGAAATCTGTGACCGGCAGCAGACCGTATAATTATTATCCCCGAGGCCGGGTAGAAGTCAAACGGGACAAGGCGGTTGTATATCTGAATCCGCAGTTAAACCGGGATGATATTTTGATGAAGATCAGTGATGAGTTCGGGCTTGGCAATCTTTCGGATATTTGTGTGAAGAACGATGGTTCTATGCACTATAAGGCTTTATTAACGGAAGAAAATCAATGATTTTTGAATGCGAAGTTTTTATTTAAAAAAGATGAGAGGGGGAATGAAAGGAATATCCGGGAACTGCCTTACGGAATTGGAATCGACAGAGCAGACAGCGGCTGGTGTGAAATACACCAGCCGTTGTCTGTTTTAATCTGCTTAAAGCTTTTGAAGTATGTCATGCAATGAACCCTTTGCTCAAAAAAGCCAAAAGAGGAATCATTGCGAATATCGGGCATTGTTCTTTAGTAGAAATCAATGCACCTTTTTTGGTACTTTGCTTGCTGTATACTGAACGCAAAGTCAGGGAAGGGGCCTGTTCTATGGAAGTAAATCAGATCAGAATCAGACAGAATACGAGAGCAGAGGGGATGTCTCATGAGTGAAAAGAAACAATCCAATTTTTTTCAGATTATGGAAAAGATAGAGGATGGGAAAAACAATTTCAGCTCCTCTGAATTGGCTAAGATCATCAATAAATTACACGAGGTCAAGCGAAGACAGGATCGTATCGAGGCAGTGCAAAGACGCCGGGAAGAGCAGGAGCGGCAGATGCGCGAAGCACAGGAAGAAAAGGAACGCAAAGATGCGCATATCCGCGAAGTGACCTGCATGGATCTGCCATTGGATTGGGAAAATGCTTTTTCTTGTGATACCCGTGTGCAGGGAGTTCATGCAGAAACGCCGTCTGACGGGTTGATTCTCAGTCTGTCTAATCTTGGGCAAGTTGATATAGAATATATTGCCGCCATTACTGGGCAAGACTGCAAAACGGTTATCGGTGCACTTAAAGGGTCAATCTTCCAAAATCCCGAGAGGTGGGGTGAGTGCTTTTATAAGGGGTGGGAGACTGCCGACGAATATCTGTCAGGCAATCTTATACGTAAATACGAAGCTGCCAAGCAGGCAAACACGGAATATGACGGCTATTTTGCTGAAAATCTCAATGCCATCGAAAAGGTGCTCCCGCCCTCGGTGCCGGCGGAGGATATCTATATCACCCTCGGATCCCCGTGGGTTCCTGCTGATGTGATCGACGACTTCATAAAGCATCTGTTCGGCAGATGGTATACATCCAGCTACATCGATCTGGATGAAGAACAGTTTTTAACAAAGCACGATGAGCTGACCGGCTCGTGGGAAATTCCGTTCAAATCCCGCTATGGCGATCAGGTCAATGTGACGCAGACATACGGTACGGAACGAATCGGGGCGTTGCACATTATGGAACGCACGCTTAATATGCGTCCGATTGTCGTTCGCGACGAGATTACGAGTTATGAAAGGGCCTCCGGAAAAGAGCGCATCGTTAATCAGGAAGAAACCGTGTTCGCGCTGGAGAAGCAGAAAAAGCTGATTTCTGCTTTCAAAAGATGGGTCTGGACAGATGCGAAAAGGAAAAAGCGGCTCGTTGAAATTTATGATAACCGCTTTGGTTGTGTGCGCAGACGAATTTTTGACGGCTCATTTTTAAGATTCCCCGGTATGTCGCCCGATGTGTGCCTCTACCCATATCAAAAGAACGCTGTCGCGCGAATCCTTTTCACTCCGAATACACTGCTGGCGCACGACGTCGGTGCAGGAAAGACATATATCATGACGGCTGCCGGTATGGAACTGCGGCGTATAGGCCTGTCAAAGAAAAATATGTACGTTGTGCCCAACAATATCGTCGGGCAGTGGAAAAGTATTTTTCTTTCTATGTATCCGAACGCGAAGTTGCTCTGTGTCGAGCCGAAAAACTTTACACCCGGTAAACGGGCGATGGTATTGGAATATATCCAAAGAGAGGATTTCGACGGGATCATCATCGCTTACAGCTGCTTTGAACAGATTCCGCTCTCAAAGGATTATTATCTGCAAACGCTCACAAAGGAACAAGAGCTGATAGACGACATATTAGAGCAAAGCAACAAGGCAACCTCGCGGCTTACCAGAAAAAAGAAGGCGGTTGACGAGGCTATTCGAGAACTAAAAGCTGCTATGGTAGATTTATATGATCGCGTGTATTTCGATGAGCTTGGTGTTACCCGGCTTTTCGTCGACGAAGCACATAATTTTAAAAACGTGCCGTTTGCCACGCAAATTAAAAACATACTCGGTGTCAATCCCCGCGGTTCAAAGCGCTGCCAGGATATGATGGATAAGGTTCGCACTGTTCAGCGTCAAAACGGTGGCAGGGGCATTGTGTTCGCTACAGGCACACCCATCACAAATTCGGTCGCCGACACATTTATTATGCAAAGTTATCTGCAGAGCGGTGAGCTTGCTATGCTCGATTTGCAGTGCTTTGACAGTTGGATCGGGATGTTTGCGGAAGCAACAACGGATTTTGAAATTGATGTAGATACAAACTCCTACCGTCTTGCAACACGCTTTTCACGTTTTCACAATCTGCCTGAGTTAACGAATCTTCTCGCGTCGATTGCGGATTTCCACTGTATGGATTCCTCAGCCGGTATTCCTGAAACCGCCGGACGACGCAATGTGATAATTGCCAGGACTGTGCGTTTTGCCGATTATCTTGATAATATTTCAAAAAGGGCCGATATGGTCCGAAGTGGACTTATCAGTCGGGCAAACGACAATATGCTCAAAATTACTACGGACGGACGGCTCGCAGCACTTGACCTTCGCCTTGTCGATTCGGGCGCGGTGTTTACTTATCAGTCCAAGGCCGCTCGTTGTGCCGGGAATGTCGCTGATATTTATTTCAGGACACAGGCCGAAAAATCAACACAGCTGATTTTCTGCGACAGTTCTACGCCGAAAGCAGGCTTTAATATCTATGACGAAATAAAGACGTTGTTGATTCAAAATGGTATTCCGGCAGATCAGATTGCTTTTGTTCATGACGCTGATACCGAAGCAAGGAGAAACACGCTGTTTGCCCGGGTGCGCGGCGGTGAGATTCGTATTCTGCTCGGATCGACCTTTAAACTCGGGCTCGGCGTGAATATTCAGGATCGGCTGATTGCGCTGCATCATCTCGACGTTCCATGGCGACCTGCCGATATGACCCAGCGTGAGGGAAGAATTTTGCGGCGCGGCAACCGGAATAAACAGGTTCAGATCTATCGATACATTACCGAGGGCAGCTTTGACGCTTATTCCTGGCAGTTACTTGAAACAAAGCAACGTTTCATTTCGGAATTGCTTTCTGGTTCGCTTGCCGAGCGGAGCGGATCGGACGTAGACAATACTGTTTTGGATTATGCCGAGGTCAAAGCGCTCGCGGTCGGGAATCCGTTGGTAAAAGAACGAGTGGAAACGGCAAACAAGCTGACTCACTTCCGGATTCTTCAGCGCAAGCTGACAGAAACCCGCCTTGCGTTGGCGGAAGAACGCGCAGCCATTCCGATGAAAAAGGAAAACCAGAGACAATACATCCTGGCTTGCGAAGCCGATCTTCAGTTTTATACACAGTGGAAACAGGAAAACCTGCCTGTCGTGGAACCGGTGTCTCCAAAAGCCGAGGCAGAGCGACACCGTGTCTTGCGGGAACTTCTGCATAAGCAGCTGTTGTCCTATGTGCTTGAACCCAAAGAACGGACGTTGACAACCTACCGGGGCTTTGAAATCGTTCTTCCCTCCAATATGATAAGGGAAAAGCCTTTTGTCTGGCTTTGTCGGGAAGGCCGGTATTACGTGGAGCTTGGAGATACCGATATCGGCAATCTCATCCGCATCGATCACTATCTGGACAATCTACAGGGGCGTCTGGACGAGCTGCAATACGGTCTTGCAAAGCTGCGGTTGAGAGAAGCACAGATTGAAGAAGAATTGGCAAAAGACGAAAATTACAGCGAGACGATTAAAAAATACAGCCAGAAGCTGGAAGTGATCGATAAAAGGCTGGGGGTAGAAAAGCAATGAGTAATGTAAAAATGACGAATATTCCATCGTTGAATATGAGCAAAGCTGTCACGCAGCTTTCCGATGCCTATTGCGAGGTCATCAAAAAGGGTCTGCCGGTGAAAACGGTGCCGTCGGTTATGTTGTGGGGACCGCCCGGCGTCGGTAAATCGCAGGCAGTCCGGCAAATTGCCGCGGAGATTGAGGAACGAACAAAAAAGCACGTATGCGTCACCGATGTGCGCTTACTGCTCTTTAATCCCATTGATTTACGCGGTATCCCGACTTCCAATAAGGACAAAACGCTTGCCGTGTGGTTAAAGCCGCAGATTTTTCAAATGGAAAACGACGAGGGAACCGTCAACATTCTTTTTCTCGACGAGATTTCGGCGGCGCCGCAGTCCGTACAGGCGGCGGCTTACCAAATTACGCTGGATCGGATGGTTGGTGAGCATCGTCTGCCCGAAAACTGTATTGTGATCGCCGCCGGCAACCGTGTCACCGATAAATCTGTGGCGTTCAAAATGCCCAAAGCACTGGCGAACCGTCTGTTGCATATCGAAATAACCGGCAGTTTTTCCGCTTGGAAAGCGTGGGCGATCGAGCACGGGATCCATCCCAAAATAATAGGCTTTTTATCCTTCCGGCAAAACTACCTGATGGGATTTGACTCGGGAAGCGATGATCTGGCCTTTGCCACGCCTCGTTCCTGGGAGATGGTCAGCAATCTGTTGAATGCCATAAATGATGATTTGGATCAGATGTATCCGATGATTGCCGGTCTTGTCGGCACGAGTGCCGCGGTAGAGTTTCAAACCTGGGAAAAGATTTATAATGAACTGCCGGACGTCAAAGAGATCTTTGACGGGAAATTGCTCGAAGTGCCTCAAAATACCGACGTTTTATATGCGCTCACGTCCTCTATGACTGCCTATGCGCGGGCGCACCGCGACGATATGACGCGCATTGCCAATTCCCTTCGGTATGCCGACAGAATGCCACCCGATTTTGGAGTGATTCTGATAAAGGACTATATGTGCCTTGAGAAAAACTACAAACAGAAGCTGATGACTGTTCCCGAATTTACCCGTTGGCTGCAAACGAAAGGGGCGCTTTTGAATGGCTCTGTCTGATGAAAAAATTCGCGGTTATATTGGCCGCCTGCTTTTGTCGCGCATGCGGATTCTCTGTAATCACAGCTTTTATGGGCTTTTGCTGATGCACATGATCTATTCTGTCAGCGAAAGCGTCCCGACCGTCTATACAGATGGTGTTCGGATTGTGTTCGGAACCGGTTTCCTTGAAAGTTTGAGTGAAAGCGAGCTTGATTTTATTTTGATGCACGAAATTATGCATGTCGTTTTGCAGCATTGTTTTCACGCAAATGCTCAGGATGACAACGCCTATAATATCGCCTGTGATATTGTAGTAAACTCCAATATCATGCTTGAAAACGGCGGAAATGAAAGAAGCATTGCGCTAAAGAAATACGGCGTCTCCATGCATTTGGCTCCTGATGGCAAAGAGGGGCACGAATATACGGTCGAGCAGGTTTATGGAATGTTGCCGCACCATCCGAAAAAGCACCCAAATCTTCTTCCCAAAATTGCCAAAGGGCGCGCACGGCAGGAGTTGGGTAAGAAAGACGATGTTGAAAAAACGATTTGGGACGACCATAGCTGCTGGGGTAAGCATAAGGATGACGATAGCCCGCGCGATGTCTGGGTCAAACATTTCAAGGATGCGACGGAAGCAATCGAGATTCGTGGAGCATCCAATACCCGCGATTTGCTTCCTTCTTTTGCCAGACGGCTGTTAAAAGAGCTTCGCAGACCACAGACAGATTGGCGGACAATTCTCAATGATTTTATTCAGGAGGAAATCACAGATTACTCCTTTTTCCCACCCGATCGTCGTTTTGCCGACAGTCCCTTTTATCTTCCTGATTTTAATGAGAAAGAGGATGTGGTGGAGCATATTCTTTTTATGATCGATACCTCCGGCTCTATGTCGGACGATATGGTTACTTTGGTGTATTCTGAGGTCAAGGGTGCCATCGATCAATTCAACGGTAAGCTGAAAGGCTGGCTTGGCTTTTTCGATGGGGCGATCATCGCACCAAAGCCCTTTGAGAATGTAGACGATTTTAAGGTTATTAAAGCGGTGGGTGGCGGCGGAACGGATTTTCAAATCATTTTTGAGTATGTTCACCGGCATATGTCGGAGTGCCTGCCGGCAAGTATCGTTATTCTTACAGATGGATACGCTCCTTTCCCGCAGGAACGCCTCACGGGCGGTATCCCTGTGCTTTGGCTGCTTAACAACGAGGAGGTTCACCCGCCGTGGGGCAAGATTGCCAGAATGACTGCAGGTTCTGGGGTATCTGCTGCACAAAAATCCTTAGCTTGAGAGCGAGCCGGTGGACCCGAGACTTTGAATTCATGCGGAACGTGAGAAAGGATGCTACAGCAAAAGGAGCAGGAAGAAAAAGAATAGTTTAATGTTAAAATGAAATTGAATTCTTATAATAATAATTTTATAATATATCTAAAAAATACCACTTTTTAGATGATGAAATAGATATTTGAAAGATTATTTTACCGAAGGGCTAATCTTCCAACGAAAGTTGATATGTTGGATGAAGCAATAGAAAAAAAGAGAAAAGAGGAACTGATTATGACAAAAGATAATGCCATCAATTTTCTATTGTACAGTATGCTGGGAGTGACTGTCGGTGATGGGTGTTTTGATGAAAATTGCCAGGAGACTAAGGACCCCGATGAAGATAGGGTTAAGGCGGCCATTATTCGCGCATACAGTGACGCGACGATGGAAGGAGCATACAATACCCTTTTCAAAGATTTAGAGGAAAAGCTGAAAGAAAAGCTGAAAGAAGACTCAAATACTGCAAAGCAGAAAGGTGGAAAATTAATCTTGGAAGAGATTGATAATTTTTTCTGCGATGACAGGTCCTTGAATGACGATGACTACGACGAGTGGCATCATAACCTTTGCATGAATCTGAAAGCTGAATATGAGAATGTCGCGGACGGAGAGACAAAGTTCTTTACTTACGGAAATGCTCAGAAGTGGGTAAATATGACCATAAAGTATCTATGCCTGATAGATGCG
>CANQHX010000063.1 GCA_947623905.1 uncultured Lachnospiraceae bacterium | reverse complement strand
TCGCACAGGCCTTTCCCGCAAAGCTGTTGATGAAGGTCGATTTGCCCACATTGGGAATACCCGCTACCATGGCCCGGATGGGCCGGTTCTTGATGCCGCGCTTCCGGTCCCGCTCGATCTTTGCCCGGCACGCTTCCTCCACCGCCTTCTCGATGATCTGCATGCCCTTGCGGTTCCTGGAATCTACCGCCACGGCCTGGTACCCCCTGTCCCGGAAATACGCCACCCACTGGTCTGTCTTCTTCCGGTCGGCCAGATCCGCCTTGTTCAGCAGGATCAGCCGGGATTTATTCTGCCCCAGCCGGTCGATGTCCGGATTGCGGGAGCTGGCGGGCACGCGGGCGTCCACCAGTTCGATGATCAGGTCGATCAGCTTTATGTTTTCTTCCATCATCCTCCGGGCCTTGGTCATATGCCCGGGATACCAGCTGATGGCTGCGCTGTTTTCATTCATTGCACATCACGATCCTTTAATATTAGAGATTGCCGCGGTGTTTTGAAAAGGGGCGCACCAAATGGTACGCCCCTCTCAGCTACTTTTCTTATTTAACGATTTCTTTTACCTTAGCAGCCTTGCCCACGCGGTCACGAAGATAATTCAGCTTGGCTCTGCGAACCTTACCTCTGCGGACTACGTCCACCTTCACCACGTTGGGAGAATGGAGCGGCCATGTCTTTTCCACGCCCACACCGTTGGAATTCTTGCGAACGGTAAATGTGGTGCGGTTGCCGCCGTTCTGGATCTTCATCACAGTGCCTTCAAACACCTGTACTCTCTCACGGTTTCCCTCTTTGATCTTTCCGTGTACCCGTACCGTGTCGCCGACTCTGAACTGATCGACCGATTCTTTTAACTGTTCCGCTTCGATCCTTTTGATGATTTCATTCATTGCTGTGCCCTCCTTTTAATTTGGACATTCTTAATGCAGCTCTATGGCGCAACAGAGGACTGTCTTCTTCTATCAGACCGGGTCTGAATTCACACACTTGGTTAGAATACCATAAAAAAAAGCTGAATGCAAGGGAATTCCCGCATTTTTCATTATTTTTTATGATTTTTCCCATTCCTCCGGCGGCTGATCTGTCCGGGCAAGGACCCTTCCGGCACATTCCCATTCCTCCGGCGTCAGCCCGGCGTGCTCCAGCAGATCCGGCCTTCTCGCGGCCGTGCGGAGGATGGACTGCTCCCTGCGCCACTTTTCTATATTGGCGGGGTGGCCGGACAGCAGCACTTCCGGCACATGCTTCCCGTGCCATTCCTCCGGGCGGCTGTACTGGGGATATTCCAGCAGGCCGTCGGAAAAGGATTCGATCTCGCCGGAATCGCCATTGCCCAGCACGCCGGGCACCATACGGGAGATGGCGTCCACCAGGACCATGGCCGGCAGTTCTCCGCCGGTGAGCACATAGTCGCCGATGGACACGTAATCCGTAACGATCTCCTCCAGCACCCTCTCGTCAATGCCTTCGTAGTGGCCGCACAGCAGGATCAGATGCTCCTCCTCTGCCAGTTCACGCGCCTTGCTCTGCCGGAACACCTCTCCCTGGGGCGTCAGGTACACCACTCTGGGCCTGTATCCGATCTTTTCCACGACAGCCTCATAGGCTCCGTACACCGGCTGGGCCCGCATGAGCATGCCGGCGCCGCCGCCGTAGGTGTAATCGTCCACCCGCAGGTGCTTGTTGTCCGCATAGTCCCGGATATTTACCGCCTCAATGTGGATAAGTCCCTTTTCCATGGCCCGCCCCAAAATGCTGGTGGACAGCCCTTCCATGACCATATCCGGAAACAGTGTCAATATATGAAAAAACATCCTATTGCTCATTCCTCCCATGTTTTCCCTGCCGGGCATCCCCGTCCGGTGATCGGTCCGCCGGCTTTTCATCCAGCAGGCCGTCCATAAGATGAATATCCATCCGGTTCCTGTCAAGATCCACAGAAAGAACGCACTCCTTTATGGCAGGCAGCAGCACCTCCCTGCCCGCCGGGGTTTTGACCGCGTACACATCGTTCGCCCCGGTGGAAAGCACGTCTGTCAGGGTGCCCAGCTTCCGTCCGTCCTCGCAGAACACATCCAGTCCGATAAGGTCTGCCGCGAAATATTCGTCTTCCTCCAGGGGCACGGCCTGATCCCTTGTGACAAACAGGCCCTTTCCCCGGTATTTTTCTATGTCATTAATGTTGTCATACCCTTTGAACTTTAAGATCACCATGTTCTTAAAAAACTTTACCCCGGTGATCTCCAGCGTTTCATACCCGGCTCCGGTGTCCAGCCGCACCTTATCCAGCTGCCGGAACCGTTCCGGATCGTCCGTGGTGGGAAACACCTTCACTTCTCCCCGCACTCCGTGGGTGGTGGTGATCACGCCCACCTGCAGCAGATCTTCCATATATCATTCCTCACTTATCCTGTTTCGCGCCGCAAAACACAGTGTCATTTTCTCTCATATGAGAAAATGCAGACACCTTTCCGGACATCTGCATTTTCTATGATATTCTCACTGAATATCCACCATTACCCTCTTGTCTTCTCTGGAAGCGGCGGCCTTCACAACAGACCGGATCGCCTTGGCGATGCGCCCCTGCTTGCCGATGACCTTGCCCATATCGGACTGGGCCACTTTCAGCTCCAGGATGATACCCTTTGAATCTTCCCGTTCCAGTACCACGACTTCATCGGGATGATCCACCAGAGCTTTTGCAATGACTTCTACCAGTTCTTTCATAGTCAAAACCTCCAGTACTGCCTTTACTTCTCAATTCCCGCAATTTTGAAGATCTTTCCTACCACTTCAGTGGGCTGTGCGCCTGTGGCAAGCCACTTCTTAGCCAGTTCTTCATTTACTTTGATCTCGCTGGGTTCCTTTGTGGGATCATACGTACCGATCTCTTCGATACATCTGCCGTCTCTGGGAGACCTTGCGTCAGCAACAATGATTCTATAGAAAGGCGCCTTTTTCTGGCCCATTCTTCTCAGTCTGATCTTTACTGCCATCTTTCTTTCACCTCCTTAGCTGTATTTGGGCCGCGCTGCGGCCGGTATATTTAAAAAGGTAGTTTAAATCTGCCTTTTTTGCCAAACATTCCTCGTTTGCCGCCCATCATGCCGGGCATCTGCTTCATCATCTTCCGTCCCTGCTCAAACTGCTTTACCAGGCGGTTCACCTCTCCGATCTCCACGCCTGCGCCCATGGCGATGCGGCGTTTTCTGGAAGGGTTGAGCAGATCGGGATTGGAGCGTTCCGCGGGAGTCATGGAAAGGATCATGGCCTCGATACGGCCAAGGGCCTTCTCATCCATGGCGTCCTCCAGGCCCTTCATCTGGGCCCCCATGCCGGGCAGCATGCTCAGTACGCTGGAAAGACCGCCCATGTTTTTGATCTGCTGCATCTGCTCCAGATAATCGTCAAAGCCAAATGTGGCTTTTTTGATCTTCTGCTCCAGCTCTTTTGCCTTCTCGTGGTCATAATCGGCCTGCACCTTCTCAATGAGGCTCAGCACGTCGCCCATGCCCAGAATGCGGGATGCCATGCGGTCCGGATGGAACTGTTCCAGATCCGTAAGTTTTTCCCCGGTGCTCACGTAGAGGATCGGTCTGCCGGTCACCTCCCGGATGGAAAGAGCCGCGCCGCCCCGGGCGTCGCCGTCCATCTTTGTGAGGATCACGCCGTCCACGCCCACCTTCTCGTCAAACATGCCGGACACATTTACCGCGTCCTGGCCGGTCATGGCGTCCACGATCAGCACCGTATAGTCAACGGGAACCGCTGCCTTGATATTCTGCAGTTCTCCCATCATGTCCTCGTCAATATGCAGACGTCCGGCGGTATCGATGAGCATCACCTGATACCCGTTTTTCTGGGCGTACTCATAAGCCGCTTTGGCAATATCCACGGGATCGTTCTTATCCCCCATGGCAAATACGTCCACACCTGTTTTTTCACCGTTGATCTGCAGCTGTTTAATGGCCGCGGGACGGTATACGTCGCAGGCCACCATCAGGGGCTTTCTGCCCTTCTGTTTATACTGTCCTGCCAGCTTGGCGATGGTGGTAGTCTTGCCCGCGCCCTGAAGACCCGCCATCATAAAGACGGTCAGATCGTTCTTCAGAGGAAGCTCCGTCGTCTCGGAGCCCATCAGGTTCACCATCTCGTCATGGACGATCTTGATGACCATCTGACCCGGATTGATGCCGTTCATCACATCCTGGCCCACGGCCCGCTCCTCCACCGACTTGATAAAGCGGCGCACCACACGGAAGTTCACATCCGCCTCCAGCAGCGCCATCTTTACTTCCTTCATGGCAGCTTTTACATCTGCCTCTGACAGTTTGCCTTTGCCCCGGAGATTTTTAAATACGTTCTGCAGTTTGTCTGTTAGATTCTCAAATGCCATATGATTCTCCATTCCGGAGCGTCCGCGCGATGGCTACACCGCGTTCTGTCTAAAACTCTTCCATGATCTGACCGGCAAGCTGACCGATCTGCATAAGACCATCCAGCAGCTCCGGGCTCACGCCTTCTGTCTGCTGCTTCATCTGCGCCACCAGCTCCTGCAGCCGCGCCGCCTTTTCTCTGGCATGACCGAATTTCTCCACCAGGCGGAGCTTTTCCTCGTACTCCTCCAGCGTCCTGCCGCAGCGCTTCATCAGATCATAAATGCTCTGCCTGCTCACGCCGTTTTCCTCCGCGATCTCGCTGAGGGACAGGTTCTCAAACACAAACGCTTCATAGATGTGCCGTTGGCGGTCTGTCAGCAGTTCCCCGTAAAAATCATAGAGCAGCGATTTTTTCAGTATCTCATCCATGCCATTCATCAAATCACCTTTGCTATCATACAGAAAGCAAAGGCGTTTGTCAAGCATTTTTGCTTTACAAGTTTAATTATTTTGACCTCAGGTGACAGAACTACCGGCCATGCTCTTTTTGGGCCAGCAGGCCGCAGCCGTATATCCCCGCGTCGTTTCCAAGGACCGCGCGGCGAAATTCCGCCTGGACGGAAGTGGCAAACGCGTACATCCTGAATGACTTCCTTATCTTGTCCAGCAGGAAATCTCCCGCGTTGGACACGCCGCCGCCAAATACATACACCTCCGGGTCCACCAAGCAGCTGACGGCGCAGCATGCCCGTCCCAGATAATCGCACATCACATCCACGCTGTGACAGGCTGCCGCATCCCCTTCCTTTGCCAGCTCCATGATGTCCTTTGCCGTTACGGATCGGGGTGCCATTTCCTGCCCCTGATCCTTCCGATACCGCTGATAGATACGCACCAGTCCGGTGGCGGATGCATACTGCTCCAGGCAGCCTTTCCCGCCGCAGCCGCAGGCCTCTTCCTCCGAAGGGTTCAGCTTCATGTGTCCCACTTCTCCGCCGCAGCCGAACGTACCGGAAAGCACAGTGCCGTCCAGCACTACCCCGCTGCCCACGCCGGTTCCCAGTGTAAAAAGCACCATGGACCGGCTGCCCATGCCGCCGCCCATGTAATATTCTCCCAGCGCGGCCATGTTGGCGTCATTGCCGGAGACGATGGCAGGTTCTTCCGCCACAGCTTCCTCCAGACCGGGATATGTCCGCAAGGCCTCCTGCAGGTGCCGTCGGAACGTATCGGGCACATGTACTTTTTTCCAGCCCAGGTTCACCGCGCCGGATATATTGCCGGAAGGGTCCACCGGACCCGGAACGCCGATCCCCACGCCCAGAAGCAGCGGGACGCCGTTTGCCCGGGCAAGTCCATCGAGATCTTCGGCCACGCTTTTGGCCGCGTCTTCCAGTATATGGACGCCGTCCTCCTCCCGCCTGGTGGGAATGGACCATTTCTTTTCTATATTGATCTGTTCGTCAAATCTTGCCAGCTTTACTGTGGTGCCGCCGATATCGCACCCATAATAGATACCACTCATTTTAGTTTACAGATTGGGCCGGATGATGCGGGGACGGTATCCCGCCTCCTCCAGCGCGTTATAAATTGCCTGTTTATGCTCCGTACCGAAAGCCTCCATAGTGATCTTCAGCTCCACGGCGTCATTGCGGTTGATATTGATAAACTGATTGTGGTCCAGCTTGATCACATTGCCGTTTCTCTCGGCGATCAGCTGGGACACCCGCACAAGCTCGCCGGGTTTATCCGGCAGAAGCACCGATACGGTAAAGATGCGGTCCCGCAGGATCAGTCCGTGCTGCACCACGGAGGACATGGTGATCATGTCCATATTCCCGCCGCTGATCACCGAAACGATCTTTTTGCCCTTGACGTCCAGATGCTTCAGCGCCGCCACCGTCAGCAGGCCGGAATTTTCCGCCACCATCTTGTGATTTTCCACAAGATCCAGAAAGGCGCCGATAAGTTCTTCATCGGAGACCGTGATGATATCGTCTATGTTCTGCTGTATATAAGGAAAGATCTTCTCGCCCGGCATCTTCACCGCCGTGCCGTCGGCAATGGTAGTGACCGTAGGAAGCTCAACCACCTTCCCGGCCTCCAGCGAGGCCTTCATGCAGGCGGCTCCCTCCGGCTCCACGCCGATGACCTTAATGTGCGGATTCAGCTGCTTTGCCAGAGTGGACACGCCCGCTGCCAGGCCGCCGCCGCCGATGGGCACCAGAATATAATCCACCAGCGGGAGCTCCTTGATGATCTCCATGGCAATGGTCCCCTGTCCGGTAGCCACGGCGGGATCATCAAAGGGATGAATGAACGTGTAGCCGTTTTCCTCCGCCAGTTCATAGGCCTTCTGACAGGCCTCGTCATACACATCTCCAAACAGCACGACCTCCGCGCCGTAGCCCTTTGTGCGGTTCACTTTGATCAGCGGCGTAGTAGTGGGCATAACGATCACAGCCCTGCACCCCATGCACTGAGCGGCATAGGCAACGCCCTGGGCGTGGTTTCCGGCAGAGGCGGTGATCAGCCCGCGGCTGCGCTCCTCCTCGCTCAAAGTGGATATCTTGTAGTAGGCGCCCCGTACCTTGTACGCTCCCGTAAACTGCATGTTCTCCGGCTTGAAATATACTTTGTTCCCTGTCTGGCGGCTGAAGTAATCGCTGTACGCCAGCTTTGTCTCCACGGTGACCTTTGAAACGATCTCCGAAGCTTCTTCAAATTTTTCCAGTGTAAGCATCTTTTTTTATTCTCCCTGTTCTTTTTTCACGTCAAACAACGCATTAACAAACTGATCCGCGTCAAATTTTTCCAGATCATCTATCGTCTCTCCCACGCCGATGAATTTTACCGGCACGCCCAGCTCCGACTGAATGGCCACGGCAATGCCGCCCTTGGCCGTACCGTCCAGCTTGGTGAGGATAATACCCGTAATGTCCGTCACTTCCATGAACTGACGGGCCTGCGCCAGCGCGTTCTGGCCGGTGGTGCCGTCCAGCACCACAAGGGTTTCCTTATATACGCCCTGAAGCTCTCTGTCCAGGATCCGATTGATCTTGCCCAGCTCCTCCATGAGATTTTTCTTGTTGTGCAGCCGTCCTGCCGTATCGCACAGAAGCACATCCGCGTTGCGGGCCTTTGCCGCCGCCACAGAATCATAGATCACCGACGCGGGATCGGCGCCCTCCTGTCCGCCGATCAGCTCCACCCCGGCTCTGTCGGCCCACTGCTGGAGCTGCTCTCCCGCAGCGGCGCGGAACGTATCCGCCGCGGCAAGAATGACCTTCTTTCCCTGATCCTTCAGTTTGCCTGCCAGCTTGCCCACGGATGTAGTCTTGCCGACACCGTTGACTCCCACTACAAGCACCACGGATTTTTCTTGCTCAAACCGGTAATCCGCGTCGTTGACCCGCATCTGGTCCTTGATGCTCTCTATGAGCAGTTCTTTACATTCCGCCGGATCCTTGATGTGCTGTTCCCGCACTTTCTGCTTCAGCTCCTCCACGATCTTCGTGGTGGCGTTGATGCCCAGATCCCCCATAATAAGGATTTCCTCTATCTCTTCATAAAAATCTTCATCGATACTGGAAAATCCGCTGAAAATATTGTCGATGCCTGCTACGATGTTTTCTCTTGTCTTGGACAGACCAGCCACCAGCCGTTTGAAAAAACCTGCCATATTATTTTCATCCCCTCTTAATAAACTGTCTCCTGTTTTTACTGATCCAGATCCGCCTCGATCAGATTCACACTTACTAGGGTAGATACCCCCTTCTCCTGCATGGTGATGCCGTACAGTCTGTCGGCAGCCGCCATGGTACCCTTCCGGTGGGTGATGATGATGAACTGGGTATGCTCCGTCAATTTATGAAGGTACTGGGCATACCGGCCTACGTTGGAATCATCCAGCGCCGCCTCGATCTCATCAAGGAGGCAGAACGGCGACGGCTTCAGATTCTGGAACGCGAACAGCAGCGCTATGGCTGTCAGCGCTTTCTCGCCGCCGGAAAGCTGCATCATATTCTGCAGCTTCTTTCCGGGCGGCTGGGCAATGATGCGCACTCCCGCTTCCAGTACATCCTCATCCTCCACCAGCTCCAGCGTACCCCTTCCGCCGCCGAACAGCTGGCGGAACGCCTTGTTGAATTCTACCTTTATCTTGCCGAACTGTTCTTCAAACTGCTTCCGCATCCCTTCGTCCAGTTCCCTGATAATGCCAAGCAGCGTTTCCTCCGCCTTTACAAGATCGTCGCGCTGTGTCTTTAAGAAAGTATGGCGCTCCGACGTCTCCTTATATTCTTCGATGGCGTTTACATTTACCGGTCCGAGCTGTTTGATCGCGCCCTGGGTCTCCTTGATCAGGCTCCGCAGCTCATTGCGGTCGGAATACCTGTCGTCCTTCAGCTCTGCCGCGGAGGAGAATGTCAGCTGATACTCATCCCACATATAATTGATCTGCTGTTCCCGTTCTTCCTCCAGACGCTCCTTGCGGTGCTGCAGCCGGAAGCATTCCTTATCCAGTGCGGCGATCTGCTCCGTCAGCTCTTCCCGGTTCTGGAAAAAGCTGCGGTTGACGCCTGTAAGTTCTTCCCGGACTGCCTGCTGTTTTTCCAGCTCAGCCTGACGGAGAGAAGCTTCCTCCCCGGCTCTGGCAATGGCGTCCTCCAGCGCTTTCCTGTCCTCCTGCTGCCGCCGGGCGTCAGATCTGGCATCCTTCTGCTCGTGGTGAATACCGGTCTCTTCCTCCTTCAGACGTTCCAGTTCTTCCCGGATACGCTGGATGTTCTCTTCCAGGAAGGTCTTCTGCTGTTCCGTACCGGACAGTTCGATGCGCAGCTCCGTGATCTTCGCCTGCAGCGTCTCATCCTGTCCCCGCAGCTGTTCCAGAAGCTCCTGTTCCCTGGCGAGCTGCTGTTCCATCTGTTTTTTCCGGTCGGCGGCAGCGTCCAGACTGTCTGTCATCTCCCGCTGCTGTTTCCGGATCCGGTCCGCCTGGGCGGTCATGCGGTTGTTCTCTTCCACCGTCCGGGCATATTCCTTTTCTACACGGTCACAGGCTTCCTCCGCCTGACTCAGCCGTATCTTCGCTGTATTCTGCTCCAGGGAAAGCTTTTGAAAAGCCTCCTTTTCCGACGCGTCGCGGCGCAGCAGCTTTTCTTCCTCTTTTTCCAGCTGTTCTACGTCACTCTGCAGGTCTTTCAGTTTGTTCTCCTGCTCTCTGACGGCCCCGGACAGTTCGTCCAGTTCCCGGCGTCTTCCCAGGAGATTGGAACTGTTCTTGAACGCGCCGCCGGTGATCGAACCGCCGGGACTGAGCAGCTCCCCTTCCAGCGTAACGATCCGCAGAGAATACCCATATTTTTTCGCCAGCGCCAGCGCGTGGTCCATATGGTCCACCACAAGAAAACGTCCCAGCAGGTAATACCGCAGGGTATCGTACCGGCCGTCCGCCCGCACCAGCTGGCTTGCCTGGGCAATGACTCCGGGCTCCTGCAGGGCCTCCGGTCTGGAAAACCCTTTTTTCCCCTGAATAGAGGTCAGGGGAAGGAAGGTAGCCCGCCCTGCCCTGTTTTTCTTCAGATATGCCACCATCTCTCTGGCAGTCGGCTCGTCTTCCGTGACGATGTTCTGGATGCTTCCTCCCAGAGCGGTTTCAATGGCTGTTTCGTATTTTTTTTCTGTCTGCAGGATATCGGCAACGACGCCGATGATGCCCGGATGCTTTTTTTTCTGCTCCATGACCGCGCGGATACTGCCGCCGTATCCCTCGTACCGCTCGGTCATGTTCACGAGGGAATCCAGCCGCGTGCGGGTCTGGTGATAGGATACCTGCCCGTTCTGATAGGCTTCCCGGGCCCGGGACAGCCGCTCTTTTGCTTCGGCAAGCTCCCGTGTCGTAATATCAGTCTGCTCCAGGGCCTTTTCGATCCGGCCCCCGATGGTCTCCAGCGATTTTTCCCCGGCCAGGCGCATCTGCTGCTGGGTCTGCCGGGTACTTTTTAAGTAGGTCAGCTGACGGGCCAGTTCTTCCTGTCTTGCCACGGTCTGCTCCAGCAGTGTGTCAAACCGCTGCTGTCCTGCCTGGAGAGAAGCATTGTCATCGGCAAGGCCCAGAAGATCGTTCTGGAGCACTTCCAGCAGCTTCGCCTTATCTTCCTCCTGACGACTCAGCTCCTCCAGGCGCGCCTCCTCATCCGCCAGATGTTTCTCCGTCTGCTCCCGGCTGTCCGCATTGTCCCGCAGCTGCTTCTGCATGTCTTCCAGTTCCCTGAGATGCGCGGCCATATCTTCAGACAGCACGGAAAGGCGGTTTTCATACTGGGTATCATTCTGCTCCGCGGCCAGCTGCTGCTGCCGGAGCACGTTCAGCTGTCCTTCCAGCTGCTCCCTGCGCAGTACGGTCTCGCTATGAGCGGAACGGATCTTCTCGATCTCCTGCTCCAGCGCCTCGATTTCCTCCTGTCTCCGGTCATATTCCAGACGGAGCTGTTCATTGGCCTCCGTGACTTCCTTCAGCTGATCTTCCGCGATGTGCAGGCTGTCCTCGATCTCTGTCATGACCGCCTTCATCCGTTCCGTTTCCAGCAAAAACAGGTTTACGTCGTAGGTCTTTAATTCATCTCTCCTGGCCAGATACACCCTGGCAGCCTGTGACTGCCGCTCCAGGGGCCCCAGCCGCCTCTCGATCTCTGCCAGGATATCGTTGGCCCGCTGCAGATTGGCCTTTTCACTTTCCAGCTTCTTCTGGGCCGTATCTTTCCGGCGCTTGAACTTCACAATACCTGCCGCTTCATCAAACAGTTCCCGACGGTCCTCCGGTTTCCCCGAGAGCACCTTATCGATCTGTCCCTGGCCGATGATGGAGTACCCTTCTTTTCCGATACCCGTATCATAAAACAGTTCTCTGATATCCCGCAGCCTGCACTGGGAACCGTTGAGCAGGTATTCGCTCTCTCCGGACCGGTACAGACGCCTGGTAACGGTCACTTCCTTGTAGTCGATATCCAGCATGTGATCCCCGTTGTCAATGGTAATGGCAACGGAAGCAAAGCTCAGGGGCTTGCGCAGCTCCGTGCCGGAAAAGATCACATCCTGCATGTTGGATCCCCGCAGCTGTTTGACGCTCTGCTCTCCCAGCACCCATCGCACCGCGTCCGCCACATTGCTCTTGCCGCTGCCGTTCGGCCCGACGATCCCGGTGATTCCGTTATGAAATTCAAACAGTATCTTATTGGCAAAGGACTTGAAGCCCTGTACCTCAATGCTCTTTAAGTACATTTATCTGTGCTCCTTTGATGTCTCCGGAGGGCATTCCTTTAATTTCAGCACAGCCTGATAGGCAGCGTCCTGTTCCGCCGCTTTCTTGCTGTGCCCCGTGCCGGTGCCCAGACACGTCCCGTTCCACATAACCTGCACGTGAAACACTCTGTTGTGCCCGGGACCCTCCTGGCCGGTCAGCTCATAGCTGGGAGGGGAAGATTCTTTGCTCTGAAGCATCTCCTGGAGAATGGTCTTGCTGTCGTGAAAGAGACGGATATGATCGATATGCTTTAAAATAAATGTATCGATAAACTGTTTTGCCGCCTCAAAACCGCCGTCAAGGTAAATGGCTCCGATGAGCGCTTCCATCGCGTCCGAGACCACGGAAGGCCTCGTCCTTCCACCGGTGAGATCCGCGCCCTTTCCAAGCCTGAGATACTCTCCCAGATCGAATTTTTTCGCGCACAGAAATAAAGTGGGCTCGCAGACAATGCTGGCCCGCAGCTTTGTCATATCCCCCTCCGGCATTTTTGCTTCCCGACCGTATAGATATTCGCTGACAGTCAGTTCCAGAACCGCGTCTCCCAAAAATTCCAGGCGCTCGTTGTCCTCTATCGCAGAGCCGGCCTGCTCGTTGGCATAGGAGCTGTGGCACAGCGCCTGCTCCAGCAGGCCTTTATCGTGAAACGGATACGATATGATCTGTTCCAGTCTTTCCACGGGCAAACCGTTCTTTCTATCACTCATTCTCATCTTCCCCGACAGTCTCCTCGTCCATCAGATGGGCGCAGATCTTCTCGTTGACCTTTTCCTCTTTAAATGCGATACACTGTATAATGGATGTTTTGATCTCCAGAGCGCTGGAACTGCCGTGACATTTTACAAGAAGCCCTTTGCAGCCCAAAAGAGGCGCGCCGCCGTACTGGCTGGAATCAAATTTTTTCATTGTATTCTTCAGCGCCGGCTTTACAAGAAGAGCGCCCACCTTGCTGCGCAGCGATTCCATCATTCCCTTTTTCAGCATGGAGATCAGCGTTTTTCCCATGCCCTCATACAGTTTCAGGATCACATTGCCCACAAACGCGTCGCACACCACCACGTCCGCTCCTCCGAGAGGAATGTCCCTGGCTTCTATATTTCCGATAAAATTAATATTTTTACATGCCTTCAAAAGAGGATAGGTCTCTTTCACAAGCGCGTTCCCCTTTTCCTCCTCAGCGCCGATGTTCACAAGGGCGACCGTAGGATT
>CANQHX010000062.1 GCA_947623905.1 uncultured Lachnospiraceae bacterium | reverse complement strand
TTGGCCAATTTTTTAAAGTTGTTCATTAGCATAGCAATAAAACTGGTGGCATGTGGATAAAACTACGGAAACTCAAGAAAATGCTTGCATTGAACAATAATATATGATAATATAAAATGCGCTGCGGGCAGGAACTTCCTGCCCCGCATTTTTGGCCCCATGGTCAAGCGGTTAAGACATCGCCCTTTCACGGCGGTAACACGGGTTCGATTCCCGTTGGGGTCATAAAAGGGACCTTTAGCTCAGTTGGTTAGAGCATCCGGCTCATAACCGGACGGTCTGGGGTTCAAGTCCCTAAAGGTCCATTTTGATTTTTGTTCCGGAGTATTTGCGGAACGGCAGAGACATTGCGAAATGTCCCGCAAGGCCCAGTGGCTCAGCTGGTTAGAGCGCCGCCCTGTCACGGCGGAGGTCGTGGGTTCGATTCCCATCTGGGTCGTTTTTTTCTGCCGGCGTGGCGGAACTGGCAGACGCCCGGGACTTAAAATCCCGTGGGTAGCAATACCCGTACCGGTTCGATCCCGGTCGCCGGCACTGGCCGTACTTATGCGAATCATTCAGGTCGCGGTAAGTACGGCCTTTTTGTATCGCGGAAGATCCGGTGGCGGCCGCTTCTGAGACCGCCTTTCGCCGGTATCTTTAGAAAACCTTAAGAAATTCCCCCGCAAGGACTTAAAAATCCTCCGTTATAGTTATCCTGTAAAAAAACAGCGGTCATTGATCTTTATCGGAAAGGACGAACGCTATGGAAAAGCAGAACATTCTTGTATGCGACGACGACAGGGAGATCGTGGAAGCCATCGAGATCTATCTCAGCCAGGAAGGATACGCCGTCACGAAAGCCTATGACGGGATCCAGGCGCTGGATACCCTGAAAAAACAGGACGTGGATCTGGTGATCATCGATGTCATGATGCCGCGGATGGACGGTTTGCGGGCCATTCTGAAGATACGGGAGGATATGCGGCTCCCCATCATCGTTCTTTCTGCCAAATCCGAAGATACGGACAAAGTCCTGGGGCTGAACCTGGGCGCGGATGACTACGTGACGAAGCCCTTCAATCCTCTGGAGCTGGTGGCACGGGTGAAATCCCAGCTGCGCCGCTACACTATGCTTGGCAGCGCCGTTGCGGAGACGCCCCAGATGTTCCGGACCGGCGGCCTGGTGATCCGGGACGATCTGAAGGAAGTTACGGTGGACGGAGAGCCGGTGCGCCTGACGCCCATCGAATACAATATCCTTCTGTTGCTGACCAAAAACAAGGGCAGGGTATTTTCCAGCGATCAGATATACGAGCGCATCTGGAAGGAGGACGCCATCGGCGCGGACAGCACCGTGGCGGTACACGTCCGCCACATCCGGGAAAAGATAGAGATCAATCCCAAAGAGCCCCGGTACCTGAAGGTAGTATGGGGGATCGGTTATAAGATTGAAAATATAAAGGATGGGATGGCATGAGCGGGGAACAAAGTAATTATAAAAAAGAAAAATGGTATCTGAAAAAATGGTGCAGGACGGGAGGCATCCTGCTCTGGATCGTGCTGTTCATGGTCTGGACCGGCTGTATCGGGGCGACTCTTTGGCTGGCGTCCCGGTCGGAGCTGTATGTCCGCGATATTTTCGACGTGGGAAAGGATACGTACGAGGAGACATCCTCTTTTGCCGGAAATATGATCGCGGACGGGCACACGGCCATCTCGTCCGTGCAGCGGCAGAAGGGACGGGAGGAGCTGCAGGCTCTGGGGAAGAAAGGACTTATCGACCTGCGGGCGTATTACTCGTCCGGCTCCTATGAGATCACGGACCAGAAGGGCCTGGCCTACTCTCTGACAGACCTTGAGAACTGGGGCGAGCTGAGGGAACCCGATCAGGATATCCTTGTGATGCGCAGCCTGACGGGAAAATTCCGTTATTACTGGATGTCAGAGTTTGAGGAGCGGGTGCGGACGGGAAAACTCCGCACAGAGACTCTTGACGCCGACAGCCAGTCGGAGGACTGGGATAAAAAGGGGGACGCTCTTCTGGAGCATATTTTGTCCGGCGCTTCCGCCCAGACCGAGGAGTCTGACGCGCTGTATGAGAGCGCCGACGGAAGAGAAGTCCTCTATGATGAGGAAACAAAGACATCCTATTCCAGTTGGTGGATCTACCAGGGGGCATGCATCAGAGAGAGCGCGCCGCCAAACGGCTACCGGGATCTGCTGGACATGGCCAATACGGATATGGAGTGGAACGGCCATCTCCAGGACGCCTACAATATGCTGACCAATGGCATCCAGGGGATACAGCTGGAGCTGCCGGAATATGACATGTCCTACCTGGAGGAGGGAAGGACCAATCTGGTGTATATCTACGCAAAAGGGTACCGGGACGGCAAGGCAAAGGAGATCTTCACCAACAGGAAAGCGTATGAGGATCCCGGCCGGCTGGATCAGTCGGTCACGCAGCTGAAAAACAGTGGCAAATACGTGCTGTGCAAGGGAAATTCCCAGGAGGTCGAGGACAATGTCAACACTGCCTACCTGGGATCCATCTTAAGCCTGCAGAGCTGTCTGAGCGAGGATGATCTGTTCATCGTGGGCGTGGATGTCTCCTATAAGGTGACGGATTCATACAGCATTGACAGTCGGAATTTTGAAGCGGTCCACCAGTATCTACAGCCGTTGTCACGGACGGTGGTGGTCATAGGGCTTCTCCTTATTGCCCTTCTGGTGATCCTCACTCTGGGCGCGGGCCGGGTCAATACGGCTGCCGGCGTACAGCTCAACGCCTTTGACCGGTGGAAGACGGAACCGGCCGCGCTGACAGTGCTCCTTCCGGCGGCGCTTCTGCTGGCGGTGACAGTGAATTTCGGGGCCGGTTATCTATACGACATGTTTTTCCGCAATTCGGACATGGAAAACGTTTACGTGATCGTCCTGTCGGCCTTGTGCGGCTGCCTGGCGTCGTCGTTCTTCCTGTGGGGCTATCTGAGCCTTGTGCGGCGGATCAAGGCCCGCACTCTGTGGAGCAACAGCCTTCTGTGTATGGTGTGCAGAGGCATCGCGGTCCTGTGGAAAAATATGGCCCTGTTGTGGCGGTATCTGCTGGTATACGCGGGAATGCTGCTGCTCAACTGGATCGCCATGCTTTCCGGCGCCTGGGTATTTCTCCTGCTCATGGCGGCCGCGGATATCGGTGTACTGGTGTGGAGTGTCAGCCGTCTGGTGGGACGGAAGAAGATCACGGAAGGGCTCACCCGCATCACGGACGGGGAGATCGGCTACCAGATCCCCACGGAGACGCTGAATGGCGATCTGCTGCGGGAAGCGGAAAAGATCAATCACATCGGAGATACCATTGAAAAAGCTCTTGAAAAAAGCATGAAGGACGAAAGGATGAAGACGGAGCTCATTACCAACGTTTCACACGATTTGAAAACGCCCCTGACGTCCATTATAAATTATATCGAACTGATTCGGAGAGAACAGCCCCAGGATGAGACGATCCGCGCGTATCTGGATGTGCTGGATAAGAAGGCCCAGCAGCTGAAGCGTCTCACGGAGGATGTGGTGGAGGCCTCCAAGGCCAGCTCCGGCGCGGTGGAGCTGCACGTCACAAGGCTGGATATCGTGGAAATGATCCAGCAGGCCATCGGGGAATTTCAGGAGAAGATGCAGGAACGGCAGCTTTCTCTTCAGTGGCGGCAGCCGGAGGAAGCCATGTGTATCACGGCCGACGGACAGAAGACCTGGCGCATCCTGGAAAATCTTTTTGAAAATGTCCGGAAATACGCTCTGGAAGGCACCCGGGTATATGTGGATACGTCCTGTTCCGGGAATTACGTGAGCGTGACCATCAAAAATATCTCCAGCGAACCGCTGAACATCTCGGCGGAGGAACTGACGGAACGGTTTGTGCGGGGCGATGCCGCCAGGACGAGCGAAGGCAGCGGCCTGGGCCTTTCCATCGCCAGAAGCCTCGCGTCTCTTCAGGGCGGCAGTCTGGAACTGCAGGTGGACGGCGATCTGTTTAAAGCGACTCTTATGCTGCCTGCGGCTCTGTGACATTTTTGAGAAAATAAGGGAAAACTATCTTGAAAATGTGCAGAGGGTGTCATATAATAAAAAAAGTGAATCAGATATACAAAGGTAGGCATTCGGCGGACCGGTGAGAGACGGGACTGCCGGATGCCTGTGTTCCGTACAGAAAGAGGGAGAAAAATGTCGTCACATCACAGCGGTAGAAATCGTGCCGGCAAGCTGTTTCTTGTCACATTGGCACTGCTGATCATCATGCTTATTTTCTGCGTTTTCCTGATATTGCGCATCAGCAGTCTGCAAAAGCAGATCAACGGCCTTCTGGCAGCCCAGAGCACGACAGTGGAAAACAATCATCTTTCTGCCCCCGATGGGGATGACGGCACAAATACGATCCTCAATTCCGAGATGCCGGAGGCTACCCTGGCGCCTGCTGCCACTGAGGAGCCCGCGGAGGTCACGGACTCCCCGCAGCCGGAGCAGCCGGCGGAACCGGATCCGGCAGCGACCGGCGTGACGAACCCGGAAGACAGCGGCATGCGGCGCGCCGAAGAGGGAGAACAGCGGTACGTGTATCTGACGTTTGACGACGGACCCAGCGACAATACGGAACAGATCCTGTCTATTTTGCGGGAAAACAATATAAAGGCTACTTTTTTTGTAAACGGCCGGACAGATGAAGCCGCTATCGGGCGGTATAAGGCGATCGCCGCCGACGGCCATGTGCTGGCCATGCACTCTTATACCCACAAGTATGACCAGGTGTATGCTTCTGTGGGGGACTTTGACACGGATCTTCTCCGGATCCAGGATCTGATCCGGGAGACTACGGGACAGACGTCTCTGTTGTACCGTTTTCCCGGAGGCAGCAGCAACAGGCTCGGCAGCCGGAAAGTGGGCATGAGTGAACTGGTGGCGGATCTGAACGCCAGAGGCATCCGGTATTTTGACTGGAATGTGGATACTACCGACGGATCAGGTTCCAATATACCGGTATCCCAGCTGCTTTCCTCCACGGAGAGCACTCTCGGCGTGTATGTGTACAATGTAGTGCTCATGCATGACGCCGGGGACCATGACACTACGGTGGAGGCTCTGCCCCAGATCATACAGATGTGCAAAGATAAAAATATGATATTTCTTCCTATCACCGCCGATACTCCGGCAGTACATCACAACCTGGCGGACTGACGCTCAGGAGAAAGGTGCTGGCGCTATGGCTTATAAGCTGAAACGGCCCGTCCGTATGATCGGACTGGATCTGGACGGGACCCTGTACGATGACCGCAAACATATCTCTCAACGGGATATCTGCGCCATACGGCAGGCCATCGCCATGGGAGTGGAGGTGGTTCCCGCCACCGGCAGGCCGTTTAAAGGAGTGCCGGAACAGCTTCTTTCCATATCAGGCATCCATTACGTCCTGACAAACAACGGAGCCGGGCTGTACCGGCTGGAGGACGGCAAGTGTCTTTATCATGTGCCCCTGGACAAGAAGCTGGGTCTGGAGCTTGTGGAGCGTCTGGAGCGTCTGGATATTACCGTGGATGTGCTGATGGCGACCAATGCTTACTGTACGGAGCAGTCTCTTGAGAAATTCATGCATCTGAAGGTGGGCGAGGGGATGCGGGATTATGTGCGCAGTACCCGTACCGTCGTGGACGATCTGCAGGATTTTCTCCGCGGCACTCCCGAGGAGATGTACAAGCTGACGCTGAATTTTCAGCGCGATGGAGCGGGAGGATACATTGACCGGGAGAAAGCCATTGCCATTGCGGAATCTTATCCGCGTCTGATCTGGGTCAGCGGCGGCATGAATAATGTGGAGATCACCGATAAAGATGCCGATAAGGGCAAAGCACTGCTTGTGCTGGGCAAACTGCTTGGCATAGACAGAGAAGAGATCATGGCCTGCGGCGACAGCGGAAATGACAAGGGCATGCTGGAGGTGGCCGGAGTCGGCGTCGCCATGAAAAACGCGGAGGACGCGATCAAAGCCGCGGCGGATCATGTTACAGGTTCCAACAATGAAAGCGGCGTGGCGCGGGCGCTGGAAAAGTTTGTCCTGCGCGCGGACCCGGGCAATATGGAGAGAAACGAATAGAGGGAAAGCGCGTTTCAGACAACGAAGTTCCTTCAATGGGCTATTTGAAAAGAACCTGTGGTTCTTTTCGGAATGGGGATTAATATGAAAAAACGATTATTTGTTATCATGGCTGTGACCCTTGCGGTCACTATGCTGGCAGGCTGCGGAAAAAAACGGGGCGGCGATGAGGCGCCTTCTCCGTCACCCGGAACACAGGCGGTCGTCATGACGGCTCCGCCTGAGACAGAAGCGCCGGCCGGACAGACGTACGGTTCCATGGCGAATCTTCTGGCTATCACTTTGCCGGACGGTACATGGCTCAGGCAGGAAGATACATATAATAAAATGCGGTTTCAGTCCGCCGGCAGAGGAGATATTTATGTCCTGCAGGGCAGCATCTGGGACGAGGGCGGCATAAAAATGCCGGAAGCCGCGGCCGGAGTCAGGGATCTGCTGAAGGCGGTCAATTATGTGGGCGCCTACGAGACGGTATCCTTCACAACAGGTTCCGCCGTGTGGGTGGATACATTTGAGGCTGAACTGAAGCTGACGCCCGCGGATGTAGCGACGCAGTACAAGAGCTGCGTGATGTACGGCGCTCAGAATTCTGAGTCCGTTGTCATCGCTGTGGGTATGATCGCGTCCGAGGATCAGAAGGATAAGGATATGCTCCTGGCATCCCTCAGATCCATTTCCAAGGGCACGGAGGAAGAGATCAGCGCGCTGCAGACATCGCCGGCTCCGGGCAGCAGCAGCGGCAGTCAGGACAGCAGCAGTCCCGAAGGTGATGCCGGAAGCAGTTCGGATCAGGAGAACAGCAGTGATACCGGCTACAGCGGCGAGGATGGCGCCGGCAGCGGAGAAGGAGACGATGCTTCTTCCGGTGACAGCGACACCGGGGATGCAGGAACGGATGACGGAAGTTCCGACTGGGATTCTGAAGGAGACGGCGAAAGCGATGCCGGCGATGAAGGAAGTTCTGACGGCAGCGAAGGGACCGATGATTATGGCAGCGAAGGAGAAGACAGCGGGGAAGGGGATTCCTGGGATGACAGCGGATCCTACGACGATTCCGGCGAAGAAGAAAATTACGAATAAAGAACAGTTGCAGTGGGGCAGCGGAAAACAAGCGCAAAACAAGAAAAAAAGTGCTTGCATAAACCCGCGTGATGTGGTATTATACCATGCAGCGGCAATCTACTGATGCCGCTGGATATGTGCGCTTAGCTCAGCTGGATAGAGCGTTTGGCTACGGACCAAAAGGCCGGGGGTTCGAATCCTCTAGCGCACGCTGATATGCCCCTTGAATCATCAAGGGGTATTTTTGTTACAATGGGAAACCAGAGGTTTCTTCTATACATTATGCTGGAAGGTGAGTTTATGGATGCGTTACAGGTGCGGCACGGGGAAATGCGGGCCACACTGTCAGAGTACACGTGGAAACCGTCTGCTCTGGGTATGTTCTGGCTGTTTGTATTTACCAGTGTACTGGGCGTGGTGATCGAGACCATCGCCTACCGGTTCCACGCGGGTATGTTCATCTGCCGGCAGGGAGTGCTTTACGGACCGTTCAGCCCCGTGTTCGGCGTGGGAGCCGTCCTCGCCGTGCTGATGCTTTACCGGTTCCGCCAGAAAAACGGCGGTGTGCTGTTTGCCATATCCGCCGTGGCCGGCTGTCTGTTTGAGTGGGCCGCCTCATGGCTTCAGGAACTTGTGCTGGGCACCCGTTCCTGGGATTATACCTATGAAACCTTCTGCGGCGTATCCATTCCCAACATACAGGGGCGCACCAGCCTGAAGATGGCTGTGTACTGGGGCCTTGCCGGATATCTGTGCATCAGGGTGCTGTATCCCGTGGCGTGCATGCTCGTGGAGCGCATTTCCAAGCGGTATATCAATCTGATCTCCATATGTCTGGCTGTTTTCCTCGTATGGGATATTTCCATTTCCGTGCTGGCCTGTATGCGTCAGCAGGAACGCAGAGAAGGCATTGCTCCGGGCAACCGGTTTGAAGTCTTTCTGGACGAGACGTATCCGGACGACAGGCTCAGTGAGATATTTACCAACACCCTGCCGGCGGATCAGATCTCTCCGCTGGCCATGCCGGATCAATAGACGGCGGCACACATGGGTCATATAAAAATACTTTGATGAGGATGGAAGATGAACAGAGAACAATTTTTGCGGGAGCTGCAGCAGCATCTGGGCGGTTATCTGGACAGGGACCAGGTGGACAGCAACGTGGCATATTACGATAATTATTTTGCGGAGCAGGAGAGCGCCGGGCGCTCGGAGGCGGACGTTCTGGAGGAACTTGGCAGCCCCAGGCTCATCGCCATTTCCATCCTGGAGGCAGCAGGGATAGACTACGGCAGCATGCCCCCGGAACAGTCCTCCCGGACATACGCGGAGCGGGATGCAGGCGTATATGAGAATGGCTATGACAGTGCCGGTTATGAAGATACCGGCTATGAAGATGCCGGGGAAGATCCTTTTGCCAATGTGGAGGATGTGGAGTACTCCAGCCACAGCTTCAAGGTGGCAAAGTGGACTGTGGTGGCCGTAGTGGTGCTGGCGCTGCTGGTGATCTGTACGGTGATCAGTCTTGTCACAAAGCTGGCGTGGGCCGTGCTCAGATTTTTCCTGCCGGTGATACTGGTCATCATCGTGGTGTGTCTTGTGATAAGTTTTTTCAGAGACCGGTGAGCGCAGTTTCCGATCTTTAAAAATTTTTTCAGAGACGTATATATTTCTTTTCTTCTCCGCATACTAGCATTGTAGCGAATAAACGCAGTAACAGCACTGCAGAAAGAGGAGAAAAAGAAATGGCTAACAACAATAACAATCAGAACAACAATCAGAACAACAACCAGAAGCAGAATAACCAGAATAATAAGCAGAACCAGAACCAGAACTGCGATAACAACAATCAGAATCAGAATTCTCAGTATTCTAACTTCTAAGTTGTTCCCAAAGAGCTGGCCTTTTGGTCAGCTCTTTTTTCTTTTGACAGATTTGGCGCCGGGATGCGCCGGCTGACAAGCGGGCCGGGCAATATCAGACGTGCAGGTGCCGATGGAGAGTGACAGGATGAAAATGGAATTGATGGCGCCCTGCCATTTTGGCATGGAAGCGGTGCTGAAACGGGAGATCACCGATCTCGGATATGATATCATTCAGGTAGAGGACGGCAGAGTGACGTTTCTCGGAGACGAGGAGGCCGTCTGCCGGGCCAATATCTTTCTTCGCTCCGCGGAGCGTATTCTGCTGAAGGTGGGAAGTTTTTCCGCTGCTACATATGAAGAACTGTTTCAGGGGACGAAAAACATTCCCTGGGAGGAGTATCTTCCCGCGGACGCCCGATTCTGGGTGGCAAAGGCGTCGTCTATCAGGAGTAAGCTGTTCAGTCCGTCAGATATCCAGTCCGTGATGAAAAAAGCCATGGCGGAACGCATGTCATCTCATTACGGTATCAGATGGTTCGCGGAGGATGGCGCTTCTTATCCGGTAAGGGTATTTCTGCTGAAGGATCAGGTGACGGTGGGGCTGGACACTACCGGAGAATCCCTGCACAAGCGGGGGTACCGCCAGCACAGCGCCATTGCCCCCATATCGGAGACGCTGGCGGCCTCCATCATCCTCCTTTCCCCCTGGAAAAAGGACCGGATCCTGGTGGATCCTTTCTGCGGCAGCGGCACGTTTCCCATTGAGGCGGCTATGATGGCGGCGAACATAGCGCCGGGTATGAACCGCGGTTTTCTGGCGGAGCACTGGACCAATCTGATCGAAAAAAAGGAATGGTACGGCTGTGTGGAGGAGGCAGGTGACATGATCGACCTCCATGCAGAAACGGATATACAGGGATATGACATTGACGGTCAGGTGCTGAAGGCGGCCAGGGCAAACAGCCGTCTGGCGGGGGTCAGCAGCATGATCCATTTCCAGCAGCGTCCGGTAAAAGAGCTGCGCCATCCGAAAAAATACGGGTTTATCATCACCAATCCTCCTTACGGGGAACGCCTGGAGGACAGGGAGGCGCTGCCGGGGCTGTACCAGGAGATCGGTCAGGCATACAGGGGGCTGGAGGACTGGTCCATGTTCCTGATCACTGCCTATGAGGACGCCCAGCGCTACATCGGGCAGCAGGCCACAAAAAACCGGAAGATTTATAACGGTATGATGAAGACCTATCTGTATCAGTATATGGGGGCAAAGCCGCCGGCAAAGAAGAACAACGCAAAACAGGATGGTACAGGGAGACAACGGCAGAACAATACATAGGATGAGACGATCATGAAGGGAATAATTTTTGCAACAGGAAATGAAGGAAAAATGAGAGAGGTGCGGAGTATCCTGGGGGATCTGCAGGTGCCCGTGCTGTCCATGAAGGAAGCCGGTATCGACGCGGATATCGTGGAAAACGGCAGTACATTTGCGGAGAATGCCGCCATCAAGGCGCGCGCAGTGGCGGAAGCGCTGCCCGACGCATACAATGGATACGTGGTGCTGGCGGACGACTCCGGACTGGAGATCGACTATCTGCACAAAGAGCCGGGGATCTATTCCGCGCGGTATCTGGGGGAGGACACTCCGTACAGCGAAAAGAACCGTATTCTTATGGAACGGCTGGACGGTGTGCCGGATGAGAAGAGAACTGCCAGATTCGTGTGCGCCATCGCGGCGGTGCTTCCGGATGGAAGTTCGCTTGACAGCAGAGGAACCATAGAAGGCATCATCGGATATGAGCAGGCGGGAGAAAACGGCTTCGGCTATGATCCTATTTTTTATCTGCCGGAGAAAGGCTGTACTACGGCAGAGTTGTCTTCTGAAGAAAAGAACCGGCTGAGTCACAGAGGAAAAGCCCTGAGAGCCATGAAAGAACAGCTTCGAAGAGGCGATGAATGAAACATCACATTGATGCGAGGAGACTATGAAAATATTGATCGTAAGCGATACGCACGGTTCCACAGCAAATTTGAAAAAAGCGGTAAAAAAGGAAGAACCTTTTGATCTGATGGTACATCTGGGCGATATAGAAGGGCAGGAGGAACAGATCCGTGCCTGTACGCCATACAGAGTGCTCATGGTGCGCGGCAACAACGATTATTTCAGCTATGAACCGCAGGAACGGATGGTGGATGCCGGGCCGCACAAGATCTTTCTCACCCATGGTCACAGATATATGATCAGTCTGGGTACGAAGCTGCTCAGGGATGAAGCAGCGGTGAGAGGCGCGGACATCGTGCTGTACGGACATATCCATAAACCGGTGCTGGAGGATAAGGGGCCTGTCATCGCCGCCTGTCCCGGCAGTCTGACCTATCCCCGGCAGGAAGGACGAAAAGCCAGCTACATGATATTGAACATTGACCGGAACGGAAAGACGGAATTCAAGACAAAATACTTATAAAAGTAAGATAAACAGCTGAAATATGACCGCATTTGGTGTCAGAAAAGCTCCCGGATCCATATACTGATAGGGAAAAGGTCGAATGGGAGAAAATAACATGATTTCCAATTGCGGCAGCGACGAGAGAGGAAAGCTGTCAGGAGGGCAGGCGGGAGACCAGACCGGCGGCGAGTGGCGTATCCGCACATGGTTTAACCGTCCTTGGAATGTGATGCTGCGCCATCCTGATGAGAGAGTACGGAAAGAACTGGCGGTCTTATCGGAAAAAGCCGCCCGAAACGATCTGGTGGGATATGACCAGAACCAGAGGACAACGTACTGGAGTCACCTGAAAGCCAGCAGCTATGATCCCTCCGGGATCACCATAGCCTGTGAGGCGGACTGTTCTTCCGGCATCCTGGCAAATGTAAAGGCTGTGGGGTACCGGCTGGGCATGGATGCGCTGAAAAAAGTAGATCAGGATGGTTATACGGGCAATGAACGGGCGATATTGACAGCTGCGGGGTTTACTGCTTTTTACGACAGCCGATATCTTACAAGCGACCGTTTTCTGCTGCGGGGAGATGTCCTGCTGTATGAAGGACACCATACCGCTGTCAATCTGACAGACGGCCCGGATGCAAACGGGGAAAGCGGCGGAACGAATGCCGCTGCGAAAGGCGCGGATACCGGAAACGCCGGCGGCGGGCAGAGCGGCGCGGCGGGCGGTAAAACTACCTCCGGCAGCAGGATCGTCCGTGACGGACAGATCCATGCGGGAAATTTTGCCGCCCCGGGACTTGCGGCGGACGGAATCCGCGGCAAAGATACGATAAAGGCCGGCGTCAAAGTACTGCAGCAGGCCATGAATCTGGATTATCATGCGGGTCTGACCGTGGACGGTGTCTGGGGCCGCCGTTCTGACGCCGCCTTAAAGGGCCATACGGTCCGCCGGGGCGAGAAGCAGTATATGGTCACAGCGCTGGAAATCCTGCTCATGCTAAACGGGTATGATCCGGGCGGACTGGAAAATCCGGGCATATTCGGCGCAGGTCTGGAAAGCGCGGTGCGGGCATATCAGAAGGATCATGGGTTGTCGGCAGACGGCATCGCCGGGTACAATACATTTATACGGCTGATCGGGTAATGCGGATGTCCCATCATTAAGTAAGCAGGCTGCCTTGTCTCCTGGCCGGAGCAGGCAGCCTGCTTTTTGAAAGTCACACAATATTTTAGTCAGACATTTATTCTGAAGATATATTATCAGGAGCATCTTTGATTGCCTAGGCATTTATCAAATGCGGATAACAGGACTCGAACCTGCACGGTCTCCCACCAGAACCTAAATCTGGCGCGTCTGCCAATTCCGCCATATCCGCATGCCTGTTTATTATATCGGAATGTCCCGGAAATTTCAAGGAATTTAGAAGCGAAAATACTTGACAATTATAAAACCCTATAATATAATATGTCTTGCGTTGTCAGCTAGGCGCTTATGCGGGTGTAGTTCAATGGTAGAACACTAGCCTTCCAAGCTAGATACGTGGGTTCGATTCCCATCACCCGCTTTT
>CANQHX010000061.1 GCA_947623905.1 uncultured Lachnospiraceae bacterium | reverse complement strand
TCGGGCAGGACGATCCTTACCTTTCCAAGGTGATGCGGCAGGTGATGATGGTGCCCCTCTGCACAAAAGAGGAGATACAGTTCCGACAGGATATCCTGAAGGATTTTCTGGCAGATCCGGAGCTTGCGGAATATCTTTATCATTTTTCTGACGCCCTCGTACTGCAGTGGAACAAGCTGGGCGGACGGGATATGAAAAAGGATCATCGGGAGACAAACGGGTACCTTATCACCCGGATAAAAATGGTATATCTGTTTCTGGATAAGCTGGCGGAACTGAAGGGATATTTTGCGGGAAAACGGCAGCATCTGCGTTCCGGGGGACTTTGCCAGCTTGTTCACGCGCTGGACAGCGAGTTTACAGAAGCGGACGATTCCTATCTGCGGCAGCTGTTAAAGAGTCTTGCCTTTTTCTGCCAGGGAGAGGATATACCGGGCATGGAGCAAAAACCCTTAAGGCCGGTGCTGGAGCTGGAATGCAGCTTATCCGGCGGCCTGAAGCTGGAACAGATCTGGCCGGATGTGGTAGAGTCCACCGATAAGAAATATAAAAAAGAAAAACGGCAGAAATCCATGACGGAAAAGTGGCTGGGCGCTTTCGCGCCGGAACCCTCCGCGCTATTGAAAGAGGATATGGTGCTGCGGGATCTGAAACAGCTGGAGTATACAGTTGTCCGGTACGTCATGGGGTATGTGGAAAAGTTTTACCTGGAGTGCCAGGGATTTTTTGACCAGCTGTATTTTCAGAGCGCTTTTTATCTGGGTGCCTGCCGTATCTACCGACGTATGGAAAAAATGGCGCCGAAAACAGAGGATGGGAGACGTGAGCAGCCTGTCGTCTGTTTTCCCACAGTGTGCGGCAAGAGGGATCTGGCCTTTTCAGAGTTGAAAGAGTGCAGTATGCTGCTGGCAAGGCAGATGGAAGTGATCGGAAATGACGCGGATATCCGGGACAGGCTGCTGCTGGTAGTCACCGGCGCCAATCAGGGCGGAAAATCTACGTTCCTGAGGAGCATCGGAATTGCGCAGGTCATGATGCAGTGCGGTCTGTTCGTGGCCGCGAAAAAATATGAAAGCGGGATCTTCCCCGGTATCTACACCCATTTTACAAGACGTGAGGATGTACAGATGAACAGCGGCAGACTGGATGAGGAGCTGGGACGGATGGAACAGATGATCCTCCATCTGGAGCCGGATTCCCTCATGCTTTTGAACGAGTCCTTTGCTACTACTACAGAGCAGGAGGGGTCTCAGATCGCCTACGACATTATCCTTGCTCTGCTGGAGGCGGGAGTAAAGGTGCTGACAGTCACGCACCTGATCTCGTTTGCCAGGAGGTGTTACCATGAGAGGAAAATGGAGGCGGAATACCTGTCGGCCCAACGGCTGCCGGATGGAAGACGAACGTTTAAGATGGTGCAGGGTGAGCCGGAACTGACCAGCTTCGGGCTGGATCTGTATGATGAGATCATAGGAGAAAAAAATATACAAAACCAAAAATAAATACAGAAAATATAAAAATAATACAAACAATTCCAAAAATGCAGATGTATAATCCTAAAAAACCTATTAAACAGATAGGAATAATTGGAGGAATACATATGACTGCAAAAGAACGTGTCAAAGCTGCAATGGAGTTTCAGCCGGTGGACCGGATACCGGCAACCATACTGGACGGCGGCGTATGGGTGGTTGATCAGGAGCACATCTCCTTTGCCGACCTGCTGAATCAGGAGGACGGCGGCGCGGCTACCCTTGTCCGGTACTACGATAAGATCCAGAGCGATATCGTCTGGGTGGGCGGAGGCTGTTATGCCCTGCTGAACCAGATAGCCGGTTCTCACGCTGTATTTGACGAGGTAGGCAAGGCCGCGGAGGTAAGTCCCGCCGCTGAAGATCTGGAAGGGATCGCAAAACTGAATAAAGATACCATCAGGGAGCAGCTGCTGGCGGAGCCTTCCGTGCAGGCTATTTTGAAGCAGGCAAAAGCCATGAGGGAGCTTGTGGGCGAGTCCAAATATGTGGGATTGATCGCCGGGGCGCCTTTTTCCGCGGCGGGTATGCTGGTAGGCGTCCAGAATTTCATGGAGATGCTCTTCGATGAAGAGGAAGAGGACCTGCAGGTATTGTTTGACTATGCCATCGAACTGATCGTTCAGTATATAAACCTGTGCGTGGAGGCCGGCGTGAATCTTGTGGGCCTGGGAGACCCGGTGGCATCCGGCGACTTGATCAGCCCCGACATGTACAGTGAATTTGCCCTGCCCCTGCTGAAAAAGGCCCTGCCCCGCATCAAGGGACAGGAGAAGACCATTCTGCATATATGCGGCAATACCGCCGCGCGGCTGCCGGAACTGGTGGACTGCGATATAGACGCGTTTTCTCTGGACAGCGTAGATATGGACAAGGCGCTGGAGATAGCAAAAGGACATTATGCCATCATGGGAAATATGAGTCCCTTTGACGTGATGAAGAGCAAGACGCCGGAGGAGATCAGGGACATCTGTACGGGGCTTTGCGAAAAAGCAGGGCTTGCAGGCGGCGGCCTGATCCTCATGCCCGGCTGCGACCTTCCCGTAGGCACGCCGGTGGAAAATGTGCTGGCTATGACGGAGGCCGCCGAGGCATACCGCGGGTGAGGAGATGACAGAAGGTTTTATGCTTCATATTAGAATGTAAGAAAGAAGGTTTGAAAATATATTGGACCATCGGTTGACAACTACACATTATTTGCATATAATGTAATGTGTAGTTGTCAAAAAGGGAGGACTGCTCATGACAGACAAAGAAAAAATAAAAGATTTGCTGGATATGTCGGAAAGCGGTTCGATCACGACAAGACAGGTGACAGCGGCAGGCATTCATCGAAGTGTACTTACGGAGCTTACGGAAGAAGGAATATTGAATCGATATGGACGTGGCATCTATGTAAAAAGCGACACGTGGGAGGATGACCTGTATCTGCTGCAGCAAAAGTATTGCAGGGGTATCTATTCGCATGACACAGCTCTCTATCTTCTCGGTTATTCTGACCGTACCCCGGCGCATTATACAATGACGTTTCCAAAGGGATATCATGCGCAGACGTTAAAGGGTGAAAATCTGATAGTGAAACGAACTGTGCCGGAGTTTTATCTGCTGGGGGTTATCGAGGTAAACTCACCCTCCGGCAATCTGATCCGCATTTATGATCTGGAGAGAACGCTTTGTGATATCGTGCGCGGCAGCGGCAGTGATATTCAGATCGTGAATGGTGCAATGAAACAGTATGCGGCTGACAGAAACCGGGATATTCACAGGCTTATGCAGTATGCAGAAAGGCTGCGGGCAAAGACAAAGATCATGCGTTATATGGAGATACTTTTATGATCACGAATAATCCGATGCAGTTAAAGGCTTTTATTAAAAAAATGGCGGGAGAAAAGCATATTTCTGCCCAGCTTGTCATGCAGAATTACATGCTGGAAAGACTGCTGGAACGGATTTCGCTTTCGCAGTACAAGTACAATTTTATTCTGAAAGGCGGTTTTCTTATTTCGGCCATTGTCGGTCTTGATACACGGGCAACAATGGATCTGGATACGACGATAAAAGGCTTTACATTGACACACGAGAAGATCAGAGAGATCTTCACGCAGATATGTGCTGTTCCCGTGGACGATGATGTGAGTTTTGTTCTTGGGAATATATCAGATATTCGAGAAGGCGACGACTATCCGGGCATCCGCGTCTGTCTGAAAGCGTATTACCCACCGATCAACGTACCCCTTACGGTCGATGTTACTACGGGTGATGTGATCACACCTCGAGAGGTAGAGTATACGTTTTCATTGTTGTTTGACGACAGAACGATCTGTGTACTTGCTTACAATCTCGAAACTGTATTAGCGGAGAAAATCGAAACCGTGCTGTCACGCAGTGTAGCAAATACCCGCCCAAGGGATTTTTACGATATACATATTCTGTATGCTCTGCGCGGCGCGGAGTGCGATCCCATGACTCTAAAACAGGCACTTGCAGGGACGATGGAAAAACGAGGCAGCAGCAGGCTCATAGAGCATTATGGCGAAATCCTCGACGAAATACAAAAAAGTATTCAACTTCAGAGTTTTTGGCAGAAGTATCAAAAGAATTTTGAATATGCGCGTGGGATTTCTTTTGAAGATGTTTGCAGTTCGGTCCGGGAGATTATGGAGCACATCACGAAGTGAACATACCTTAGAAGATCAGTATTTTCTTAAAGAACAAGGCCATCCTAACGGATCGCCTTGTTTTTTGTCCAACACCTATTTACGTTTAATATCATTATGGAAATATACCTTGCAAATGCAATGTGATTATGTAAGAAATATTACTTTTTTACAGCAGCCAGTTCATAAGCGCCATCGTTCTTTTTACTGATCAACCAGATGTAACTCTCATCGATATCATCTATCCCGCTGATAAAAGTATTTCCATTGTAATTTCCTGAACTATCTGTTTCACCGAAGGGAATGATTATTTTTCCGGTTATAGTTCCCATGCCCCATTGTCCGTCGATGTTCTCCAGACAAAATAATCCATTACCCAACTGATTTACAGTCTTAAATCTTTCACCAAACAGGTCCGTACCACCCTGGCCTAAAACTCTGCTGAAGTCTCCCGTTTCTTCCACTTTGAATCCGGAACGATAATATGGAGTAGGATATGGCGTAAATTCCCTCGTATCAGTGTTGAAGATGTAATATCCTTCTTCCAAATCTGTTCCTATACATCCGCCATCTGCGGCTCTTTCTTCATATGTATAATTTGACATGGTATCAGGAAAACTAATTTCAACAATAAATTCATGTTTTTCTTTATCCACTTCATACACTTCGTCACGAGATGTTGCAATATCAATTACATTATCGCCATTGAAATTCATCACGCGCAGATGTTGAAAGCCGTTATTATCATCTATATAACTGATTTTTTGAAACACAACCAGATCATCATATCCAAGCAATTTAAACTGGTCTGTTTCATTCTGTTGATCCTTCACCTTGATGATCAGATTTTCATCTAGATCACATGCCGTTCCACAAATTATCATACTACCATGGGCATCGTCCATATCCGCATAGTCTTCATAATGATAACCGACAGAAGGCTCTAAATACTTATTATCTACCACGCTTGAATATCTTCCTGTAAGCTGTTTATCAATACTTCCATCTTCATGCAAGAGAAACTGTACGCCATCTTTGACCGCCAGCCATCCGATATCGCCGGCTGACACGATCTTATCATATTCAAAAGCTATTTTTTCACTGCCATCCAGATTCAACACACCGAATTTGCCTTCCATGTTAGCAGCCAGATATTTAGTACCGTTGACAACGGAAATCCGCATATCGTCATACTGTGGGTCGATTATCACATTTCCATCTGTATCGATGGCTCCGAATAAATTCGTGTCCTCCCCACGTTTTACGACTATTAAATTATCATTAAGAGAAAAATATTCTGTAGGGCAGTATTGTGTAACGACATCAATTCCTTCATTGTCATTTTGACTGTTTTCGGCTTCTTTCTCCCCGTTCTCTGTATAAGTGGTTGCTGAATTGCTGTCATCTGTCTGCTGGGCAGATTCATTTTCCTGCGGAGATTTTGCGGCTGTTCCCTGATTATTTCCGCATCCGGCCAAAACTATGGCACATAACAGTATGGTAACATAATGTAATTTTTTCATGACGCCCCTCCTGATCTGTAATATATGTATGAATATTCGCACATAGCTACTTGTGGAATTATACTCGAATATTCATACATAGTCAAGAGGGTTTACATACATTAAAATTGGAGAAAAAAAAAGGAGATTTTGCATTGATCAGTTATGCCCCTTTATTTAAGACAATGAAAGCCAAAAAAATAACTTCATACCGGCTTGAAAAGATGGGGTTTTCAAGAGCGACTTACTATTCGATTCAAAAAGGCAACAGTGTTTCAACAAATACGATCAACCAGTTATGTAAACTTCTGCATTGTAAAGTCTCAGATATAATGGAATATATTGATGAAGATACTACAAGGACATCTGTAAATCAGAAGGTCCCCTCAGCATAATATCAGAGGGGACCTTTTTAATAAACTTATTTCGCCCATAGGCTTCTACACTTAATGTCATTATTTGTAAATGGCTTTTAATTCCTCAAGTATCATTTCTTTTGATTTGTTCCGGATCCCAAGCTGCTTCAGATCTACATCTTCTAACAGCATACGTTCTATGAATTCGCGCATGTCTGCTTTTATTGTATCCGGCAAATAGGGAAGTGGTTCCATATTTCCATCAAGAAGTTCCGTTAAACGGAATATATCATTTTTGTGTTTTCGTATGTTTCTGCTGTCAACTTTCTCACCTTCCGTTTTTCTGCGCGATAAGTCTATCCACGCTTTTGCCTTAAAGGGGATCAGGTATGGTGCATCCAATACTGTAACACCTGACACCTGAATTTTTCCTTGTCGCAGAAATTCATAATAAGCCTTATCGAGAAGGATTACTGACAGACTTGATACGTTTTCCTCCATTGGAAGCGGGGAAAGGACTGCTTCTTTTGGTAAAATGATGGCATCAGGCTTCCTTGTAAACAGTTCTATCATGGTTGGATATTCTCTTGATCGTGGATTCATGAAACGATAAAATTGTGGGTTGCCTGTGCTTTTATTCCGATGTTCATATCCGGCTGCAATGACATACTCCCAAAATCTGAACCCGAAAGCAGCATCCACAGACTCTATGATCAGCACAAGGTCAATATCCTTTGTAGCACGAAAATCCAGTCCTTCGTCTGTCATTAACAAGTCGCACGCCATACCTCCGATAATCACGTATTGGTCTTCGTACCCTCGAAACCACTTTCTGAAGCTTTCAATTCCTCTTACCATCGATTTCCCTCCAAACCTCAGTCAGCATTTCCTCAACAGCTTCTTCTATTCGTTCATCCCTATCCTCTCTAAGTAACAAAGCAAGAGACAGCCTGTCAACGCATTCCCCGTCAGCCAGCTTTTTTGGATCGTACCGCCAAAACTCTACCGCACACTGATCATCAGAATGTTGCAGTTTTTCTGATGAACTTTTACCCCACTCTGTAATGCTCGCAGCGGCGAAATATTTTAATGCAGGTGGATTCATCATCGAATATTCAGATAATGCCGAATATCTGCTCATGAGCAATTTATTGCTAATCTCATTTTTGGGGACATAAATCGTTCTTTTTACGGGATTCACCATATAGCGATTTGCTGTTTCAAAAAGTTCCCGTGGTTCTTTGTCAGAATAAATGATTTTTTGTATGCCTCTTTTTTTTGTGCTTACCAGTCCAAAATCTTCAAGCTGTCTCGAAGCTCTGGAGATGGACGTGGCTGTAAAAGAAAGTGCTTCCACCGCACTGCTCGTCATCAATTCACCGCAGCCGTGATAAATGTAATAGAGAAGCAGCAATTGCGCTGACGGAAGCATACCCGTAACTGTTGTATTTTCTCCGTCACCCCGTTCCTGTAAATAAACCGCCAAAAAGGGGAGATAAATCTGTTTGCCATCTACAATAAATGGAATATGGTCACGCAAAAGATACGTCTTTTGCCGATAAGTAAGATGATCTGGCACAAGTACTGCCGGCGCGCTTGTCATTTTTTGAATCCTCTCAAAATGTTTTTTGATTGCATTAACAGGATCCAACTCAGTTTTGGGATAAACAAAAATCGCCTTCCTTCCGTTAAGCGATACCTCTTGCAAACGATATCTGTCGTGAATATAATTGGGAACAGAGGGTATATCACCCCCAACATATACAACTCGGATTCCCAATACATGATTCACATACTCCATTATTTTCACCCCATTCTTTACTTTTGTTTGTATTTTAACTTATTTTAAGTAAAAAATCAATAGAATAGTTATAATCAAAGTACGAAATATGATAGGATTCCCCTGAAGCCTGCGGGTTTCAGGGGATTTTTTTGCTATGCTTTATAAAAATAACCGTTTTGATTGTTATACATATCAGAAAGCGCTTTCTATACATGTTGATGAGGGGAGGAAAAAGGTGGACAGAGATTTTCATTTGATCCGGGAGATGAAAAACGGGGATACCGCGGCAATGGAACAGTTTGTCAGGCAATATTATCCCCTGATCCGGCAGTATTGCCAGATCCATGTTTTGGACAGAGGCTACGCGGAAGACCTGACGCAGGAAACCTTTGAAAGATTCTTTCGCAGCCTTTCTGAATTTCACTATACGGGAAAGACGTTGAATTACCTGTATGTCATCGCGGGAAATCTGTGCAAAAACTTTTATAAGAAAAAGAAAGAGACGCCTGTGAACGTTTCTCAGGAGAACCTTCCAAACAGCGGCCCGTCGCTGTATTCCGTGGAGGACAGGCTGGATCTGGAAAAAGCGATGGAGCAGCTGCCTGACGAGTTCAGAGAGGTAGTGATATTGTATTACTTTCAGGGATTGAAGCTGAAAGAGATCGCAGAGATCCTGGACATCAGACTTCCTCTTGCCGGTTACCGGCTGGCAAAAGCAAGGAAGCTGCTGCGGGTGTTATTGAGTGAGGAGGAGCATCATGAATGAGTTGAAAAAAATATGCGGCCAATATAAGGAGAAGATCAACAGGGAACCCGACAGGGAGGAAAAGATACAGGAGACGATAAAAGCGGGAGAAAGGGCGTATATGGAAAGCCAAAACTCCGCGGCACAGGAAGGAACAGACCGTTTTGCAAAAAGAAAAGCCGGCAGATGGCTAGTACCGGCTGCCGGGGTGTTGCTGCTCTGTATCGTGGGCATCGCGGCAGCAGTTACGGCGAACCATAACGACGGCGAGCCGCAGAAGGCACAGGTGGCAGCTGCCAGCGCGGAGCCGTCGGCATTTACGGGAGATGATGATAGAATAACTGAGCTGCCTGTTGCCCGGATCACGCCGCCGGAGACCGGAGCGGCGTCCACGTCAGAGCCGGGGGCGGCTGCCACGACAAAGCCGAAAGCAGTGACAGGGCCCACAGCGGAGTCGGAGACAGATCCCGCGTCAGCAGCAGGCATCTCTGATTTTAATTATCGTGTCCGTATGGACGGGGTCTCCTATACAAATGAATGGGATACGGTCCGCAGCGAAAACATTACAGTGGATGCACGGTACATTGGGGAAAAGATCGGTGAGACGATGCTGGAGAAATATTACGGCGAGGGGGAGGATCGGCTGGAAGGTGATATGTATGCCATACAGGATATCAGCGCGAAATGCGCGGTGGTCTGCACTCCGAGATCCGGGAAGTATCAAAATGCAGACATTCTCTTTATCGCGGAGGACTATTGCCCTGCTACATGGGGAGAATTTAAGAAGGACCTGCAACTGGAGGAAAATCTGGCTGTCGCCGCGGAACAGGACGAATGTCTTACGTATGACGATAAATACAGCACCATAGGGCAATACAACGGGGATCCCGGCACCGTACTTCGGTATCTTTTTGATCTGTCGGATTCCGCTGTGGCCGACACGGACATGGCCCATGCTTCCCTGACGGACCCTTACTGGTACGATCAGATCATAAAAAATGAGGCTGTCAATATAAAGGTTTATCTGAAAAGCCTGGGGCCGTGGGGCAGGATCATGCGGGATATGAATCAGATCACCGTCTACGATACCGGTTATCTGTGTACAGGCTTTGGCGGGCAGGTCATGTATTTTTATATCGGGGAACCTGCCGCCAGAGAGTGTATTCAGCTTGTGAAAAATTCACTCGCTCCGTGAAAAAATCTCACTAAGAGTGTTGTGGACGACAGGTCAGAACGTGGTTATAATAGAGTCAGAAGTTGCGCAGCTTCCGCCATTTATTTTATGAAGGAGCGCCAGATTGAAAGATCGCGCTGATATGCCGGTCTTTCAATCAAGAACACTCCGGAAAGGAGACTATCATGAAACTGACCATAGGACAAACCATAAGGTCTCTCCGCCGGGAAAGAGGGATCACCCAGGAAGAACTGGCGGAAATGCTGGGCGTTGCCTGCCAGTCCGTTTCCCGCTGGGAGCTTGGAAGCTGTTATCCTGACATAGAGATGCTTCCCGTCATTGCGGATATCTTTCAGATCTCCACAGATAAGCTGCTGGGCGCCGACCATGTAACCGAGCAGAAAAAGACGGATGAATACCTTGCCCGCTTTCAGACGGCTATCAGCAAGGGGCAGATCGACCAGTGCATCGCCATTGCCAGAGAGGGAGTGGCGGAATTTCCCAACAATTACACGCTGCTGAACAAGCTCATGTACGCCCTCTTTGTGTCCGGCGACGACAGCGGCAATATCCCTGACTGGAAGGAAAATCGGAAAAAGTATGACGCGGAGATCATCTCGCTGGGAGAGCGCATCGTCAAATACTGCTCCGACCCGGATATCCGGCTGGAGGCCACCGGAAGGCTGGCCTTCCAGCACTGTGAAATGGGGCGGAAGGACATGGGCCGGGCTCTCTACGAGACGCTGCCCTCCCAGGAGCTGTGCCGGGAAAATCAGATCTGGTGGGCGCTGGAGCAGGAGGAAAAACTGCCGTTTCTGCGAAAAAAGATACGACAGGACTATGAATCTCTGAGAAGCTCCGTCTGGCTGCTGGCAGGCAGCAGGCTTTTGACCGACGGCGAATCCATAGAAGCGTTCAAAAAGATGGCAGCTCTGGAACAGCTCATCTGTGACGGGCCTGTCACCCCTGACCCGTGGGGCCCCATGCACATCAGCTATGAGCTGGCCCTGCTCTATGCCCGCATGGGTGAGACACAGGCAGCCTGCCGGTGTCTGGAGGAAGCCGCCCAAAACGCCAGAGCCTTCGACCACAGGCCGGAGACGCTGACCATTTCCAGCTTGCTCCTTGGCACGGTGACGGAAAACAGGACCGATTTTGACACTGCCGATACAAGAAGCTACTGCCGGGTCATGGCAGAGGAGTGGCTGACTGCTCAGGAATTTGACAGTCTGAGAGCTACGGAAGAATTTCAGAAGATCGTGGAAATGCTGAATGAGACGGATCTGTAAAGGAAGCAATGTTTGAAGGGGAGAATGCGCTGTGGTATATTTAATTAGATAGCGCATGAATAGAAAAAAAGGAATGAGAAAGCTCGGCAGCGCTCAAGTGCGTTGACCGAGCTTTCGGTTTTGAAGAAGGACAATGCGGAAAATCTTTTATAGATTAACTCTGTTTTTCTGAAAATGTGAAAATAAAAGAATTATTCGCTCATTTTTTGTGCAATACAGATTGATTTTCGCTATAAAAATGTGTATAATAAATAAGGGATATTCCCAGGAGGCGAAGAAAATGTATCTGACACGAAAAATAGACGCATATTTAAGCAAATGGAAAGCCGATGAGGATCGGAAACCATTGATCATAAGAGGCTGCCGCCAGATCGGGAAAACGGAATCCGTCCTGCATTTCGCGCAGAAGAATTATAAAAGCATCATTGAGATCAATTTTGTCCGGAATGAAAAATATAAAGGCATTATTGCGGATGGATACGATGTCCCTGACATTATCAAGAATATTTCGCTGCTTGATCCCTCCAGAAAATTTATCCCGGGAGAGACCCTGATCTTTTTTGATGAGATCACTGAATTTCCCGAAATCACTACGTCTTTGAAGTTTTTTCAGATTGACAAGCGCTTTGACGTGATCTGCAGCGGCTCCATGCTCGGCACAAACTATAAAAAGATACACAGCAACAGTGTCGGCTATAAAACAGACTATGATATGCATTCCATGGATTTTGAGGAATTTCTGTGGGCAAAGGGATATGGTCCCGACGCCATAGAGAATCTTTTGACACATATGCGGCAGCTTAGTCCGTTCAGCGAGACGGAGATGAAGGTGTACGGATCGTTGTTCCTTGATTTCAGCATCCTCGGCGGAATGCCGGCGGTGGTTGCGGAGTATATCCAAAAAGGAACGTTTGAAGGATCTCTGGAGACGCAACGACAGCTGATCGCGGATTATGGAGAGGACATCCGGAAGTATGCCCGGGGAATGGATCAGACCAGGATCATGAATGTTTTCAACCGGATCGCTCCACAGCTTGCCAGAGAGAATAAAAAATTTCAGATCTCAAAAGTGGCTCCCGGCGCCAGATTCCGTGATTACCGTGGCTGCGCAGAGTGGCTGTCCGATGCGGGGATCGTAAACATTTGTTACTGCATGGATTTTCCCGAGCTTCCCATCGGGGGCAATTTCAACCCGGATGTTTTCAAACTGTATTTTGCAGATACGGGACTTCTGGTTTCCATGCTCGACGAGGAAGCTCAGGAGGATCTGCGCGCCAATAAAAATCTTGGCGTCTACAAAGGAGCGCTCTATGAAAATATGGTGGGAGACGCCATGGTCAAGCAGGGATACAGGCTGTTTTACTATAAGCGCGAGGATTCTACACTGGAGACGGATTTCTTTATCCGTTCCGCTTTTTCCCTCATTCCCGTAGAAGTCAAGGCAAAAAGCGGGAAGACGAAATCCATGCGCACCCTGATCAGCTCCGACAGATATCCGGATGTCCGCTATGGCCTTAAATTTTCAGGCAACAATATCGGGCATGAAAATGCCGTCTATACCTTTCCGTATTTCTGCACATTCCTGCTGAAACGTTTTATGGGTTCGTTTGAACCGGCGGAGGAAAAGGCAATCAACAGAAACAGATAGAAAAAACAGATAGCATATTTCAAAAGAGATTACAGAGTGGAAATCGTTAAGACACAGTATGAGTTTCAAAAGGGCGATAATAAACTGTTGGTCATTAAAAAGTAGCTATATCCAATAAGCAGAAGAAATGAATCATGAACCAGGCAAGGGAGATAAGAAAATATGACGATAAAAAGAATAAATGGCGACTTTTCAATCTGCAAAGTCGCTGACTTTTCCGGCGTTAACCTGAATGGGGAATATTGTTTTACTGGAAAAACAGAGGAAGAAAACTCTTTGGTCTGCAAAACGGAGGATGTTCCAAGGAATACACTCCGGCGCGAGGACGGCTTTAAAGCCTTTCGGATAGAAGGCGTGCTGGATTTTTCACTGACTGGGATACTGGCAGGTATCTCAGCATTGCTGGCGGAAGAAAAAATAGGGATATTTGCTGCTTCTACATTCA
>CANQHX010000060.1 GCA_947623905.1 uncultured Lachnospiraceae bacterium | reverse complement strand
TTCACAGCGGCGGACTGGACCCCTGCGCCTATTCCATGACCTACAATGTGACCACGGATAAGGACAGCGGGAAGCTGGTGCTCAACGGTGTGCTGAATCAGCGGAGCAATGACGTGATGACGGCAAATAACTGGAATGTGGTCCAGTACGCCCTGATGCTCATGATGCTGGCTCAGGTGAACGATATGATCCCCGGGGAGCTGGTCCATGTCATCGCGGACGCCCACATTTATGACCGCCATGTGCCGCTGATCCGGGAGCTTCTGAGCCGTCCGGAATATCCGGCGCCTGTGGTGCGCCTCAACCCGGAGGTAAAGGATTTCTATCAGTTTACAAAGAACGATCTGATCATTGAAGGGTATCAGTACGGGGAAAAGATAAAAAATATCCCCATTGCCGTGTGACAGAGCGCAAAAGGAGGAAACCGTCATGAATCTCATCGTTGCGGTAGATGAAAACTGGGCCATTGGATATGAAAATAAACAGCATGTGGCCATTCCCATGGACCGGAAATTTTTCCGTGAGACTACTACGGGAAAGGTGGTTGTCATGGGCAGAAAGACGCTGGAGACCTTTCCTAACGGCCTGCCTCTGAAGAACCGTACCAATATCGTTCTCACACGGAATACTGCCTATAAAGTGAAGGACGCCATAGTGGCCCACTCCCTGGAAGAGGCCATGGCAGAGCTGTCAAAGTACCGGGACGAAGATATATATGTCATAGGCGGAGAGAAGATATACCGGATGTTCCTTCCCTATTGTCATCTGGCCCATGTGACGTATATCTTTCAAAAATACCAGGCGGATACGTGGTTCCCCGATCTGGATAAGGACGATGCGTGGCAGCTCACCGGCGTCAGCGACGAGCAGACCTATTTTGACGTGGAATTTGAATTCCGGCGGTATGAGAGGGTCAGGAAGTCATGAGCAATTTCCTTTTCAGTGTCAACGCCACTCTGCCGGTTTTCCTCGTGATCCTGCTGGGCTATTTCTTAAAGCGCATCGGCATGCTGGGACCGGAGTTTGTGAAACAGGCCAACGCTTTCAACTTCAAAGTGACTCTTCCCGTGCTGTTGTTTCAGGAGCTGGTGAACAATGATGTAGTCAGCTCTCTGGACATTCCCTTTATGGCGCTGTGCTTTGCCGTGACCCTTGTGTCGATCATCGCCATCTGGGTCATCGCCCGCCTGGTGATCAAAGATACTTCCATCATCGGCGCCTTTGTCCAGGGCAGCTACCGCAGCAGCGTCGCGGTGCTGAGCGTGGCGTTTCTGGAGAGCATGTACGGCGGCGCTGCCATGGCACCACAGATGATCATTGCCGTGGTGCCTCTGTACAATATTTTTGCAGTGGTGGTCATGACGTTTGAACCGGGGCTTTCCGGAGATTGGGCAGGACAGGGGAAGGATAAGATCAGGACTGCTCTTGTAAATGTGGTAAAAAATCCCATTATCATCGGTATCGTGCTGGGTGTGATCGGTTCGGTCATCCACCTGCGGCTCCCCGCCATAGGAGAAAAGACGGTGAGTTATGTGGCCAGCCTGGCTACCCCGCTGGCGCTGATCACTCTGGGAGCGGGCTTTGAGGGCAGAAAAGCCCTCGCGAAGATACCGCCTACCATATGGGCCAGCGTCATCAAACTGGTGCTGCTGCCCGGGATATTCCTGCCTGTGTTTGTCTGGATGGGCTTCCGGCAGGATGCGCTGCTCACCGCTCTCGTGATGCTCAGTTCCCCTACTACCCCCAGCTGCTATATCATGGCGGAGACTATGGGCCACGACGGGGTGCTCACCGCCAGTATCGTAGTGGCAACCACCCTGCTGGCGTCTGTCACGCTTACGGGCTGGATCTTTCTGTTTCACTCCCTGGGAATGGTGTGAGGGGACGGGAACGGTCACGTACGCAGGATGGCGCAGGATGACGAAACAGTAAAAAAATGTGTTTTTCCGGGTTCTTTCCCGCAGTTGCCAGAAGCAGGCACTTGACATTTTTCGGCGAAAGAGTGATAATAAATTGATTATAGGACAATGTCACAGATGTGACGGCAGAATGGAGGCGTTTACATTGAACATCAGAATCGAGAAAACTACAAACCCCAAGCCGCTGCCCGCAGCGGACGACCCCTTAGTATTCGGCACCATTTTTACGGATCATATGTTCGTGATGAACTATGAGACGGGAAAAGGCTGGTTTGATCCCCGTATTGTGCCTTATGCGCCCATTACGCTGGACCCGTCTGCCATGGTATTCCACTACGGACAGGAGATGTTTGAAGGCCTGAAGGCATACAAGACCGACGACGGCCGCATCCTCATGTTCCGTCCCGACAAGAATATCGAACGCGCCAACAATACAAACAAGCGCATCTGCATCCCCCAGGTAGATCCCGACCTCTTTCTGGAGGCCATGAAGGAGCTGGTGCGGACAGATCAGGCGTGGATCCCCGAAAAGCCGGGCACATCTTTGTATATCCGTCCGTTCATCATCGCGACGGATCCTTTCCTTGGCGTGCGTCCTTCCGATACATACCTGTTCATCATCATCCTTTCACCGGTAGGCCCCTATTATCCGGAAGGGCTGGATCCCGTGAAGATCTGGATCGAGGACGAGTATGTGAGAGCAGTGAAAGGCGGTATCGGCGAAGCAAAGACCGGCGGCAACTATGTAGCCAGCCTTGCCTCCCAGGTAAAGGCTCATGAGGAAGGCTACAGCCAGGTGCTGTGGCTGGACGGTATCGAGCGGAAATATATCGAGGAAGTGGGCGCCATGAACATCTTCTTCAAGATCAACGGCACCGTAGTGACGCCTATGCTCAACGGCAGCATCCTTCCCGGCGTGACCCGCAATTCCTGTATCGCGCTGTGCAAGAGCTGGGGACTTCCCGTGGAAGAGCGCAGGATCTCTGTGGACGAGCTGGTGGCTGCCGCGGAGGACGGTTCCCTGGAAGAAGTCTGGGGCAGCGGCACTGCAGCCGTGATCTCTCCCGTAGGACATCTTCGCTATGAGGATAAGGTAATGCAGATCCGGGACGGAGGCATCGGCCCTGTGAGCCAGAAGCTGTACGACACAGTGACAGGTATCCAGCTCGGCAGGATACCCGGACCGGAAGGCTGGGTCGTAGAAGTGTGATCGGACGGTCACACAGATCCGCATAACAAACGGAGGTTTTGGTTGTATGAGAAAAAACACAGCTGTTCTGATGACGGCGGTCATGATTCTCAGCGGCATTGTCACGGTGCCCGCGGTGGCATCTTCTGCAACGTCACAGCTCCAGGCAAATGAGGCGGAGACCGCCCGGATCCAGTCTGAGATCAACGCCCAGGAGCAGGAGAAAAATGCCCGGCAGCAGAGCAAAGCTCAATTAGAGGGATATTTGGGTGAGGTAAATCAACAGCTGGAGCAGCTCAGTACACAACTAAACGATATAGAGGATCAGATCAGGACGCATGAAAACAGTGTGACGACGATTCAGAGCGATCTGGAGATGGCGCAGCAGGACGAGTCTGTTCAGTATGAAAATATGAAAAAACGGATCAAGTACCTGTATGAATCGGGGGATATGACCCTTTCCACGGCGCTGCTTGAATCCGGCAGCATCTCCGAGCTGCTCAGCAAGGCGGAGTATGTTTCCAGCGTCTCAAAGTATGACAGGGACATGCTCGCGCACCTGAAGGAGACAAAGGAGCAGATCGCCCAGAACCAGGCGGCTCTCGGACAGGCCCAGACGGATCTGGCCGCCGCTCAGGAGCAGCTTTCCGCAAAAAAAGCGGAGATGGAAAAGGTGGTCGCAGAGACCAACGGAAAGATCCAGGGCGACCAGGCTGCCATTGCCAAGTGCGATGAACAGTTAAAGGTATACCAGGAGCAGCTTGCCAGGGAACAGGAAGAGCGGGAAAAGCTCTTGGCGCAGCAGGACGCCGAGAATTCCCAGATCGCCCAGACGGCAAACGACGCAATGGACGTGGCGGTTGGACTCAATCAGAAGCTGACGGACATGGGGCTGCCGGCTGCGGATGTTTCCTCCCAGTCTGCCGTGGTAAGCGGCACCGCCAACATACCGGGTTCACCTGAGGCCGGTTATACCCGTCCTCCTTATGCCTATACCGACAGCGATCTTGTGCTCATGGCTACCATTATATATACGGAAGCCGGCATAGAGCCCTTTGAAGGCAAATGCGCGGTGGGAGCCTGCGTCATGAACCGTGTGCGCAGCAATCAGTTCCCCAATACGGTGCTGGGCGTGATCTATGATCCCGGACAGTTTACCCCTATCCGGAACGGATCTTTTGCCAGAGCCCTTGCGTCGGGAGAAGTGACCCAGGACTGCTATACGGCGGCCCGCATGGCCTTTGACGGCTACAACAACATCGGCGATTACCTGTATTTCCGCACCCCCAACGGGCGGGTCAGCGGGCTGCAGATCGGCGGACATATCTTCCACGACGGGCACATCTTCTGATGATCTGCGAAAACGTTATGTGAACGATGTTATGTAAATTATGAAGGAATTATTAAAGAACCTTTAATCTTATGATTAAAGGTTCTTTTTTGCTTGACGCAGCCATTTTATAGTAGTAATATATGGGATGCACCACAACATATAGTGGTTTTGGAAAGAAATCGCATTTTTGCAGAAGGGCTGAAAACCCGCGGGATTACAGTGTCTGGAGGAGTATTTATGTTAGCACGCGATGTTTTTGTGATCAAAAAAGACGGTACAAGAGAAGCGTTTGATGTGCAGAAGGTGGTAGCGGCGGTGGATAAATCCGCTTACCGCGCCCTTGTGACGTTTACCGATCAGGAACACGATTTTATCTGCCGGTTTGTGGAGGAAAAGGTCAATGAGATGGACCTGGACGAGATCCACATTGCCCAGATGCACAACATCGTGGAAGGCGCCCTGGAAAAGGTCAGCCCTCTGGTGGCAAAGAGTTACCGGGATTACCGCAATTACAAGCAGGATTTCGTACATATGCTGGACGAGGTATACAGGAAAAGCCAGTCCATCATGTATATCGGCGACAAGGAAAATTCCAATACCGACAGCGCTCTTGTGAGTACCAAGCGCAGTCTGATCTTCAATCAGCTGAACAAGGAGCTGTACCAGAAATTTTTCCTTACCACGGAGGAACTGCAGGCGGCCCGGGACGGATACATCTACATTCACGATATGTCCGCCAGGAGAGACACGATGAACTGCTGCCTCTTCGACGTGGAGAGCGTGCTGGACGGCGGCTTCGAGATGGGCAACCTGTGGTATAATGAGCCCAAGACGCTGGATGTGGCGTTCGATGTCATCGGTGATATCGTTCTGAGCGCGGCCAGTCAGCAGTACGGTGGTTTCACCGTGCCCAGCGCCGAGAAGATACTGGGCAAATACGCGGAAAAATCTTATAAAAAGTATATGGAAAAATATACCGGGCTGGGCCTTTCTCCCGAAAAGGCGGAGGAGGTCACCATGGCGGATATTCAGAGAGACTTTGAGCAGGGCTTCCAGGGATGGGAGTACAAGTTCAATTCTGTTTCCTCCAGCCGGGGCGATTATCCCTTTATCACCGTGACCATCGGTACCGGTACGAAACGGTTTGAGAAGATGGCCTCCATCGCCATGCTGAAGGTCCGCATGAACGGCCAGGGCAAGAAGGGCAGGAAGAAGCCTGTCCTGTTCCCCAAGGTAGTATTTCTCTATGATGAAAAACTCCATGGCCCCGGCGGTCCTCTGGAGGATGTGTTTGAGGCGGGCATTGAGTGTTCAGCCAAAACCATGTATCCCGACTGGCTGAGCCTGACGGGCAAAGGGTATATCGCCAGCATGTACAAGCAGTACGGCGAGATCATCAGCCCCATGGGCTGCAGGGCTTTTCTGTCTCCCTGGTATCGGGAGGGCGGCCTCCATCCCAAGGATGAGAATGACCGTCCCGTGTTCGTGGGCCGCTGGAACATCGGCGTGGTGAGCCTGCACCTGCCCATGATCTATGCCAAGGCAAAGCAGGAGGGCAAGGATTTTTACAAGGTGCTGGATTATTATCTGAACCTGATCCGCCAGCTGCACATCCGCACTTACGCTTATTTGGGAGAGATGAAGGCATCCACCAATCCGCTGGCGTACTGCGAGGGCGGGTTCTACGGCGGGCACCTGGGGCTCCACGACAAGATCAAGCCTATCTTGAAGACGGCTACGGCTTCCTTCGGCATCACGGCGTTCAATGAGCTCCAGCAGCTTCACAACCACAAATCGCTTGTGGAGGACGGCCAGTTTGCCCTGGAAGTGCTCCAGTATATCAATAAAAAGGTGGAGGAGTTCAAGGAGGAGGACGGCAACCTGTACGCCATCTACGCCACTCCCGCGGAGAACCTGTGCGGCCTGCAGGTGAAGCAGTTCCGCAACAAGTACGGCATCATTGAAAATGTGTCCGACAGGGAATATGTGAGCAACGGCTTCCACTGCCATGTGACGGAGGATATCACGCCCATCCAGAAGCAGGATCTGGAATACCGGTTCTGGGAGCTGTCCAACGGCGGCAAGATCCAGTATGTGAAGTACCCGGTCAATTACAATAAAGAAGCCATCCGATCCCTTGTGCGCCGGGCCATGAAGATGGGCTTTTACGAGGGCGTCAATCTTTCTCTCGCTTACTGCGACGACTGCGGCCACGAGGAGCTGGAGATGGATGTGTGTCCCGTGTGCGGCAGCCGCAACCTGACGAAGATCGACCGGATGAACGGCTATCTTTCCTACTCCAGAGTCAAGGGGGATACCCGTCTCAACGAGGCGAAAATGGCCGAGATCGCGGAAAGGAAAAGTATGTGACATGCGGTACCACAATATAACAAAGGACGATATGCTCAACGGCGACGGCCTGCGGGTGGTGCTGTGGGTGGCCGGCTGCTCCCACTGCTGTGAGGACTGCCACAATCCCGTCACGTGGGATCCCTACGGCGGCCTGCCCTTTGATGAGGCTGCGAAAGAAGAATTGTTTGAACAGCTGGATAAGGATTACATTTCCGGCGTTACCTTCAGCGGCGGGGATCCCCTTCACAGCGCCAATGTACAGGATATTACGGCCCTGGCCAGTGAGATCCGGGAAAAATATCCCCGGAAGACCATCTGGCTCTATACGGGGGCAGATTGGGAAGAAGTCCGCCATCTGCCGGTGATGAAGCTGGTGGACGTTCTGGTGGACGGAGAGTTTGAGAAGGACAAAAAGGACAATACCCTCAAATGGAAGGGCAGCGCCAACCAGCGGGTCATCAACGTGCCCGCGTCCCTGCGGACGGGAAACGTGGTGCTCCACTGTGAAGACTGAGCATTCTATCGGAAAGAGGACAATATGAAGCGTATCGCACGATTTGAGAAAGTATCTCCGGAGCAGTTTCGCGCCGGATATGAAGATTGTTTTGGACCCGCGGAGCGCACGGCGGTGGACTCCGTTTATGAACGGATACAGCTGCCTGCCAGGGCAACGGCCGGCAGCGCGGGATACGATTTTTACACGCCGGTGGATGTGACCCTTGCGCCCGGTGAGACGATCCGCATCCCCACGGGGGTCCGGGTGTACATGGAACCGGAATGGGTGCTCCAGTGTTATCCCCGCAGCGGCCTCGGATTTAAGTTCCGCCTGCAGCTGAACAATACGGTAGGGATCATAGACAGCGACTATTATCACAGTGATAATGAAGGCCATATTTTCGTGAAGATGACCAACTGCTCCAACGAGGGGAAAACGGTAGAGCTGAAGGCCGGAGAAGGTTTTATGCAGGGCATTTTTATGGAATATGGGATCACCTTCGACGATGACGCGGACGGTGTGCGCAACGGAGGATTCGGCAGCACTTCCAGATAACCGGTATAAAAAACGGACAATTGTACAGAGTAATAAAAAAGATTACCTTACATGGTAATCTTTTTTATTGTCTGAACAGTAAAAAACGGAGGTGCGTCATGGAATTGGGTACAATGACCATAGACCAGCTGGAAAAACGATTTAATGAAATGATACAGCTGGACAAATGCTTTGACCTGGTAAACCGCCGGCTGGTCATCGGCGGAAGGCAGGCGGTCTTTTATTTTGTGGACGGCATGGTAAAGGACGAGATACTGGAAAAGATGATGCAGTTCTTTTTCAACATTACAGCGGAGGATATGCCGGATGACGCGGAAACCTTTTCCCGGGAGCATATTTCTTACGGGGAGACAGATCTTCTGGATGACGCGGACGGTATCGTCAGCGCCCTTCTGTGCGGCTCTGTGCCGCTTTTCATAGAAGGGTACGATCGGTGCATGGTCATAGACTGCCGCACGTATCCTGCCCGCAGCGTGGACGAACCGGATAAAGATAAGGTGCTGCGGGGCTCCAGAGACGGATTTGTAGAGACGCTGAACTACAATTCCGCGCTGATCCGCCGCCGTATCCGCAGCCCGAAGCTGTGCATGGAACTGATCCGCGTGGGCAGATCGTCCAAGACCGACGTAGTAGTATGCTACTATGAGGGCCGCGAGGATCCGGCGTTTCTGACACAGCTGAAAAAACGGATACAGGACATCGATGTGGACGCGCTCACCATGAATCAGCAGAGCCTTGCGGAATGCCTGTACAAAGGGCACTGGATCAATCCCCTGCCCAAAGTGAAATATTCGGAGCGGCCGGACACGGCGGCGGCGTCCATCCTGGAGGGCAACATCGTCGTGCTGGTGGACAATTCCCCTTCTGCCATGATCATGCCCACATCCCTGTTTGACGTGACAGAGGAAGCAAACGATTATTATTTCCCGCCGGTGACAGGCACTTATCTGCGTTTTTCCAGATTTCTCGTAACGCTGGTGACACTGTTTCTCACGCCGGTGTTCCTGCTGCTCATGCAGAATAAATATCTTATTCCCCAGTGGCTGGATTTTATCATGATAAAAGATGACATCCACATTGCCCTGGTGGCGCAGCTGCTGATCCTGGAACTGGCCATTGACGGCATGCGGCTGGCGGCCTTAAACACGCCCACTACGCTTTCTACGCCGTTCAGCGTTATCGCCGGACTTGTGCTGGGAGAGTACGCCGTTAACTCCGGTTGGTTTAACGCCGAGATAATGTTATACATGGCGTTTGTGGCGGTGGCAAATTACAGCCAGGCAAGCTTTGAACTGGGCTATGCCCTGAAGTTCATGCGGATGTTCCTGCTGATCATGGTGGCGTGCTTCAATATATGGGGATTCTGGATCGGCGTGGCGGTGATCTTTCTCTCCGTGCTCACAAACAGGACCATTTCAGGGAAAAGCTATCTTTACCCGCTGATCCCGTTTCGCTGGCAAAAACTCCGGGACAGAATTTTGCGGGTCCATTTGAATAAATAATATGCACATGGAAAAATCTGTGTTATAATATCTCAAGTTTTGAAGTAAAATAGGCTCTAACCCAGTAAATATGCGGGTTAGAGCCTATCTGTCTGTATGGCTTATCGGAGCCTGTGTTGACTAAGAAAAAATTTTTTTTGGATATTTTAATACCGAAGCAGCCGCTGGATCTCCTGCTGGGTTTTATACTTGTCATTGAGGGATAACCCATAGATATTTGCACATGCGTCGATTATCTCGTCTCCGCCAAAGACCCATGCCTTGAATTCCGCATCCGCGCCGCGCACACTCTGCCCGTAGATATACCCGACATTACGGACATCATCGGTGCCGATGGGAGCTTCTCGCTGGTATCGATGAGAACAGCCCTTGTTAAAAGAAGCGCCGTGGAGGCGATCCTGCATGCCGGGATTTCGTAAAAATCATGTCTGGTTACAAAAAAGTCAAAATGTGCAAGTCGAATAAATCATAAGAGTATGATATAATAAACAAAATAAATATGTTTTCCGCACAGGCTGTCTGTAGTGTTATCTTATGAGGGGAGGGGTAGTATGCGGATCGCGATTTGCGACGATGATCCGAGAGAGCAGGAACAGATTGAATCCGCATTGCAGGGCTGGGACCCTACGCGGAACGCGGAAAAATTCCTGAACGGAGCCGATCTGCTGGACGCGGCCAGAAAGGCGCCTTGCTTTGATATCGTGTTTCTGGACATTTATATGCCCGGTGAGAATGGCATCGATATTGCCAGAAGGCTGCGGGAGGTATCTCCGGACACGGGGATTGCTTTTGTTACCACCAGCAGGGAACACGCCGTGGACGCTTTTTCCCTTCAAGCGCTCCATTATCTGGTAAAACCTGTGACGACCGAGGGTATTGTAGAGGCGTTCAGACGTCTGACGGAGCTTCGCGCTGAACAGCGAAAACGGATCTCATTTACTGTGGGGCCTGACAGATATGCTGTGTTTCTGGATCAGATCTGTCTCCTTGAAAACGACAATCACGCGGTGAATGTGTCGCTGTCCGACGGAAGGTGTCTGAAGGTGTGGATGTCCCTTGGCAAGTTAGAGCAAAAACTGGACGGGAGTTTCCTGCGGATCAACCGGGGGATCGTTGTTAATATGGATTATATTGTGCAGATGGGAACTGACACCTGTACCCTTCAGGACGGGAGCAGACTTCCTATTGCCGTGCGGCAGAGCGCTGCCATACGCGCGGCTTATGATAATTATGTGTTTGACCAGCTTTCCCGGCGAAAGATGTATATGGAGGATGGATCATGACTTTTTTTCTTCGGAATGCCGCTGGTTTTATGGTCCAGTTTTTTCCGTGCATGCTGCTGATCTTTCTGCCGTTTCCGGAGGAAGCGTACCGTTTTCGGAAAAAGTGGATCCTTACCGGGATAACAATTTTGGCTGCGGCGTTTGCCGTGCTGTTTCCTGCGGTACTGTACGGCACGGCGAAATGGGATCTTGAATGGCCTTGCCGTCAATTGTTCATCGCGGCAGTTATATTTCTGACGCTGGCTGCCTGTATCTGGCTTGTGCAGGAAGACCTGATCAAGAAAATACTGATTTTTACTGTGGTGTCGTTTTACGCGGCGTCACAGTACTGGCTGGTAAACGCCCTCAACGGCTTTCTCTCCACAGCGTTTCCTTTTTTGCTGGAAATGGAAAGCTGGTCGGTATATTCCCCCTGTGGACTGGTGATGTACTGCGCCACCACCGCGCTTCTGCTGCCGCTGATGATCATATTTGTGGTGCGGCCTTTACGCGAATACATACAGGAAGTGGAGACAAAAAAGATGCGGCAGGAGTATTTTATCCTCATCGCATCTACAAGCATCTTTATCGTCATTATAATGTATGTGGATATGACGTATTATTATCTGGGATACCAGCAGTATCAGCAGAAACTGCCGTTGTTTCTGATCATACTGCTGGATCAGATGATGATATACTGGTTTGTCTTTCGGGAGTCGCTGCGCCGCAAGCGTGACAATGAGTACCAGCGCGCCATGGAGATACAGCAGCTTCAATATGAAAATATCGTCAGGGATATGGAGCTTACACGTGTGATGCGCCATGATATACGTCATCACTACAATACCCTGAACGAAATGCTGGATCAGGGCATGCTGGACGAGATGAAGGATTATCTGTCCAAGGTGATCGACACTACCGTCAGGCGGGACAGTGAAGTGTACTGCAGCAATATGACGGTCAACGGACTGCTGCAGTATTATATCGGTATGGCACGGGATGAGGGTATCCGCTGTGAGGTACATGCCCAGTGCGGCGAGATGAACATTGAACCGGCGGATCTGACGGTGCTGTTTGGCAACGTCATGGAAAATGCCATCAATGGGTGCAGGAAATGTCCGGAAAACCGCTGGATCTCCATAAAGGTGGGTACGGTGCAGAAATCCTTTGCCATTGAGATATCCAACTCCTGCATGGGGGTGCGCTTCAGCCGTCATATTCAGAGCGCCGACGGTTTTGTGTCGGCGGAGGCTTTTCTGAGCGAGAGGGACGGCGGAGGGAACGGCCTGCGCAGTATGGCTCATACCGCCCGGAAATACGGAGGCAGCGCAAACTTCCGGTTCAACGCCGAAAAAAAGATGTTCACGGTGAGGATACGTCTGAATATGGGTACAGATGTATGATCGCGTGATATAATAAACAAAAAAAGAGGAGGAAAAGAATATGAAAAGAAGATGCGGAATGAAACGTTTGTTATCTGTTCTGGTATGTGCGGCGCTCATGGTATCCATGCTGTCCAGCCAGGTGTTTGCGGCGGATCCGGATATGGACGGGCTCATCAGCGAGGCTGTGGCGGCCATGGAAGAACGTGCCGGCAAAATAAAAACGAACATAGAGGGCTACGCCTATCTGACAGAGGAGGAGAAGACAGCATTCATCGATGTGGTGGATCGTTGTCTGGCCTATTATGCGGAGGCCCTTAAGGAGGCGGCAACCCCGGAGGATGTGGAGTCCCTGCGCGCTGAGGGAGAAGACGAGTTTTATGTGTTGAACTGGCTGACATGGTTCGCGTCCACCGCCAGGGAATATATCCAGAAGACAGAAGCGTTTACCTATGCCACAGAGGAGGAAAAAGCCCAGGCAATACAGGGTATGAAGGAAGTGTTCGAGGAGGCTATGCCTGCAATAGCAGACGCGGAGACTGTCGCGGAAGCCCGCGGGATGACGGACGATTATCTGGTGGCGTTCAATGCGGCTTTCAGCCTCGCTTACGTACCGGATGAGGTCAGAAACCTGCACAGCCAGGTGGAGAACATGAACAATCTGCCGGAAGAAGAGAAGGCCGGATATCTGGAGCAGCTGGACGCCATACTGGATGAAGTGATGCCCATTATTCAGGGGGAGGACGCCGCCGAGGCGTATGCCGACGCCGAGGCCGCCCTTGACGACGCGTTCAGCGTGCGCAGGACCGCATGGGTAAATGACTGTATTTACTGGGCCGACCATGTCATGCTGGATGACTACGACGCCCTGATGGCGGAATATGCCCCCATGCTGAGCTATGTGAGCCAGGAGGAGTTTGACGCCGCCCGGCAGAAGCTTCTGGAGAATGCCGGGACGACGTGCGCGCGCATGAAGGAGCTCATAGAGACAGAAGAGGACTTTGATAATGACTTTGACGAAGTACGGATCGGCCTTCAGGAAAGCATGGACGAGACTGTGCGTCAGCTGCTGGAGGATCATTTCAAAAACCGGCTGAGCGCTGCGGCGGAGGATGCGAAGGAAGCGATCCGGGCCGTGGAGGAGCAGGACGGATCGGACTTGAGCGAGTATACAGAAGCCGTGGATCAGAAGCTCGCAGAGGCAGAATCCGCCATGGATGCGGTGGAAATATCGTTTGCCTATGTCTATCATCCTGAGGAGATGACCACA
>CANQHX010000059.1 GCA_947623905.1 uncultured Lachnospiraceae bacterium | reverse complement strand
GATATTCCCAGATAAATTGGGAATATGAAAGCAAGGAGGCTGCCGTGCATATTGCGCAGAGCCTTCTTAAATACCGCAAGGATACGGACAGCTTTGAGTACCCGGGCGGGAAGGAGCGGCTGTACCGGTCGGTGGAATACAATGCAGGCGCGGCGGATAAGCCGCTTCTTGATACGTACTCTCCGGAAATAAGGGACCAGTCCCTTTACAACGGATGGAACCATCAGCTGCGCATGGTAGAATTTGAATGCAGCCTGGCATATGGAACCATATCGGATCCCAATGACACGGATAAGACGGCAGAAGAGATCAGGGCAAGCAAGCAGCGGTCCTATTCATTTATCGCAAGCTGCCAGAAAGCTCTCCAGACGGCGCTGGATGACCTGGTGGATGCCATGGATTTTTGGTGTACCATCGTAGGTCTGTGCCCTTCTGGGATCTGCCGGACATCATTCGAGTGGGATGACTCCATTGTTGTGGATACGGAAAAAGAACGCCAGACAGACCGTGCAGACGTGGCCATGGGCGCCATGTCCCTGGCGGAATACAGGGCCAAATGGTATGGAGAGGATATAGAGACGGCAAAGGCAGCAGTAGGCGTCCAGGATGAGGTGATGGAATGACACCTGAGCAGCTGACGGTGGAAATAGAACGGTTATTTTCTGACCTGGAGATAAGGATCATGTCAGACATCGTGCGGCGGATCAGGATCAATGGTTTTTCCACAGCGTCAGCCGACTGGCAGATCACACGCCTGCAGCAGCTGGGACGATCGGAGGAGGAGATAAAGAAGTGGATACAGGCGGCGCTGGGGGCTGCTGATGAGGAATTGGAACACATATTCTCTGATCAGGTATATGAGCAGTATATGGGCCACGAAAGGGCATACAAGGTAAATGGATTTGAGCAGATCCCCTATGACAGCAATATGCCACTGCAGCAGCTTGCTGAGGCGGCCAAAAGCCAGATATCAAAAGAGTACCAGAATATGGCTGACAGCATGGGCTTTGCCTTACGGGACCATTCCGGAAAGGTTATCAACACCCCGCTGCTGGAGTTTTATAGAAATACCCTGGACAACGCTGTCCTGGACATACAGAGCGGGGCGTTTTCTTATCAGGTGGTGCTGGAGAGGACCATAAACCGCATGACGGCTTCCGGGCTCAGGCGTATTGAGTACGATTCTGGACATAGCAACCGGGTGGACGTAGCGGCCCGCAGGGCGGTGCTGACGGGCTTCCGGCAGGTGCAGGGCCAGATAAACGAACAGGTGGCAAGGGATCTTGGTACGGACAGCTATGAGGTGACATGGCACAGAGGCGCCCGTCCCTCCCACCAGGTGTGGCAGGGACGCGTATACACCATGGAGCAGTTAAAGACCATATGCGGTCTGGGCACTGTGACCGGTCTTTGCGGCGCAAACTGCTACCACAACTATTCCGCCTTTATACCCGGCGTTTCCGTGAGGACATACACAGATGAATGGCTGGATCAGCAGAACGCTTTGGAAAATACGCCCAGGGAGTACCTGGGAAAAGAGTATACCACATATGAGGCCCTCCAGCAGCAGAGGAAGCTGGAGACCAGAATGCGGAAATACCGGGAGGATATAAAGCTGCTGCAGGAGGGGGAAGGGGATCCTGATTCTATAATTTTGAAAAAGGCAAGGTACCGGGGGACCATGCGGGAATATGAGGCTTTTTCAGACGCCATGGACCTGCCCGTGCAGAAAGAGCGGATCTACCAGGACGGCCTGGGCCGCGTGGCAGCAGGCAGGCTGCCGGAAAAGGGAAAGAAAACCGGGAAATCGGTTGAAAAGCAGGATAAAACTGGTATAATGAGATTGCCGGATTATGAGAAGGCTGTTATTTCACGGGAAAAATTTACACACTACGCATTAGAGCCAGCGAGAGATCCAAATAAAGCCAGAGCTTTCAAGGAGGCACTTGGTTATACAAAAGAGAATGCAGATGAGCTTATCCTGAAAATATATGAACAGCTGCCAAAATGCAAGGCCTTTGAAAAAGGCGACAAAGGCTATGGAATGACATATCAGGTAGATATGAAGATAGAGGGTCCAAATGGCAAGGCGGCGAAGGTCCTGACTGGCTGGATAAGGGATAAACAAAGTGGAAAAATGCGGTTGATTACGGTTCATGTAGATAAATAAGGACGGATAGAGTTTATGAAGGTAGATCTTTTTGATAAAGTTTTGTTGAAAGATGGCAGGACCGGGTTTGTAGTAGAAGTGCTTAACAATGGTGAAGCTTATATGATAGAAGTGGACGAAAAAGTATTTAGTGACCGTCTTGTTACAGCAAAAAAAGAAGAAATAAAAAAATTGTACTAATTGCGTATACAGAAAAAATCATTATAGGTAAAAAACCACCAGTCATATGGCCGGTGGTATTTTTATGCACAAAACGATCCAACAGATCCGCCGGCAGATAAGGCGTTAAACAGTCTGGAAGCGGAAAGCCAAATTGGAAGGAGGTGTGAACGTGAAAAAAGAAGAACTGATGGCAAAGGGCCTGAACCAGGAGCAGACGGAGTATGTGATGTCGGAACATGACAAGGAAATGAATCCGCTGAGAATGGAGATGAATCAGTACAAGAGCCAGCTGGAGGACGCGAAAAAGGACCTGGAAGCCATGAAGGGCGTGGATGTGGGAGGTCTTCAGGTCAAGATACAGGATCTCACAGGAAAGCTGACTGCTAAGGATGGGGAGATCGCGCAGCTGAAAGCAGACTATGCCTTTGAGACGGCAGTAAAGGACGCTATCAGGAAAGCGTCCGGAAGAAGTGAGAAGGCTATCATGGCGCTTATGGACATGGATACCTTAAAGGGCTCCAAAAACCAGGCGGCTGACATCCAGAAAGCCATCGAAGCACTGAAAAAGGAAAACGACTACCTTTTTCAGTCGGCAGCAGTGCCCAGAGTAGTATCGGCTACCCCCGGGATCAATAATGACGCGCAGACAAAGAGAGAGCAGGCAAATGAAGCGCTGCGGAGCCTGTTCGGAAAAGAGCAGCGGTAAAGGAGGAAAAAATGTTAAACGTAAGTTCATACGGAGTGAGCGCCACAAGCAGGGTCGAAAATGACGATGTGGCGTTTTTTAATGCTTCTGTTTCCTGTGAAGGAAATGGAAATTTCAACATCACAAACAATGTGCATGACCAGAAGAAATATCTGGATAACAGGGCGCAGGTAGACAATGACTATAACGCTTTCACAGAAAAGGTTATGGCCCTGGCCCAGGAAGGAGAGTAAAATATGCCGGTAAATAACATAAACAGGACAGATGCAGAAGCGCTGATCAGAGAACAGATCGTGTCCAGTATTTTTCAGGATGCTCCCAAGCAGTCTACGTTTATGAGTATGGCGCGTAAGCTGCCCAACATGACGTCAAAGCAGACCCGGATCCGGGTGCTGGATTTTCTCCCTACGGCTTACTGGGTGGACGGTGATACGGGCATGAAGCAGACTACAAGGCAGGCATGGGACAATGTGTATCTCACTGCCGCCGAGCTGGCTGTGATCGTACCTATTCCCGAAAGCGTGTTCGATGACGCCGAGATGGACATCTTTGGCGAGATCACTCCCAGGGTCAATGAAGCCATCGGGGCCAGAGTGGACGCTGCTGTTATTTTCGGCGATAACAGGCCGAAGGAGTGGCAGGCTGACATCATTACCCTGGCAAGGCAGGCAGGCAACAATGTGCCCGCTTCCGGAGGCAAGGATTATTATGACTTGACGCTGGGAGAAGGTGGCGTGTTCAGCAAAGTGGAGGAGGACGGTTATGCCGTTACCGGTGCTATCGGTCCCATGACCCTGAAGGCAAAGCTGCGGGGTCTGCGGGATACCACTGGCCAGCCTATCTTCACCAGGACGCCCCAGGATGCTGCCAGATACGCTCTGGATGGTACCCCGATCTATTTTCCTGAGAACGGGGCGTTTTTCCCGGAGATCGCCCAGCTGGTAGTTGGCAATTTCTCCCAGGCAGTGTACGCCATCCGTCAGGATATTACCGTAAAGATCCTGGACCAGGGCGTGATCCAGGATCCTACGACGAAGGAGATCGTATACAACCTGGCACAGCAGGATATGATCGCTCTGCGCGTCGTATTCCGTATGGGATGGGCTCTGCCCAATCCGGCCACCAGGATCAATGAGGACCGGACAGGGTGTGCCTTTGCTTATCTGGAGCCCGGTACGCCTGTGACCACGTATACCGCTACCGTCACGGTAAAGGATAACGAGGAGGAGCCCAACAATGTGGCAGGCGCCCGGATCGATTGCGCCGGCGCAAAACTGGTTACAGATGAAGGCGGACAGGCTGTCTTTAATCTGCGTCCCGGCGTATGGCCCGTGAAAGTCACAAAGAGGGGATACGTGCCGGCCAGCCTGACCATCGTGGTAGATAAGGAGGCTGTCACACAGGAAGTGACACTGGTGAAGCAGTAAGGATGTGGTAACGATGGCATATGCAGATTATGCGTTTTATGCTTCAGGGTATCTGCTGGGGAAGTCCCCGGCAGTGCCCGAACCGGAATTTGTTTTCTGGGAAAAGCAGGCGGAAAGGGAAATAGACCGCCTTACGTTCGGCAGGCTGCGCCGTGGCGCCTCTGTGACCGATGAGGTAAGGGAATGTGTCTGTGCCGTGGCAGAACTGCTCTACAAGGCGCACAGCGTGTCGGAGCAGGCTTATCAGGAAGGAGCGGCGGGTGTGCTGACGTCCTACTCTAATGATGGCCAGTCCGGCACCTACGATGTGAGCCAGTCCATATATACGGAGAGCGGGAAAAAAGCAGAGATGAACAGGCTGGTGCAGCTTTATCTGGGCGGCACGGACCTGTTATATGCAGGAAGGGATTGCCATGAATCCGAATTATGTCCACACCATCACTGTTTATAACTGCCTGAGGGCGGCAGATAGTAAGAAGGGCGCCGATGAGTGGAGGCGGACAGTGCTGCACGGCTGCTTTTACAAGGCGTCCACCGCTGTGTCCCAGAACGGGACAGATGCCATGCAGACAAACGTATATACGGTCCGCATCCCGCGAAGCGACCGGTACCTGCCTTATGAGGAATGGAAAGACCGGGAGGGTGACGGGCTCTTTACGATATCAAAAGGAGATGTCATAGTGCATGGGGAATGCAGCGATCTGATCACCGGGAAGCCGCCATACACCGCATCCCAGATATTGCTGAAGAATAAGCCGGACGCTTTTATGGTCACTTCCTTTTCGGACAATACCGGCCACAGAATGGGAAAGCATTACAGGGCAGGTGGATAGCGTGAAGGTGGAATTTGACTGGAAAAAGACTGTTGGAAAGCTTGCGCAAGAGAAATGCGGCGGCGAGGGGGCTCTTAAGTTTCTGGCCAACCAGGCCAAAGAATTCATGAATCCATATGTACCTGCAAAAAACAATGTGCTTGCCCAGAATGTGCGTATATACGCCGAGGGAGACACAGGCGTAGTTGAGTATGATTCCGATTACGCACACTACCAGTACGAGGGGGAACTGTATGTATCCTCGGTGACGGGCAGCCCATGGGCAAAAAAGGGAGAGTACAAGGTCCCGGCGGGGAAAAAGCTGGAGTATGGCATTTTCCGCCACCCCCTTGCCACATCCCACTGGGATAAGGCTATGATGACGGCCAGAAAGGGCGATCTTACCAAGGCGGTACAAAATTATCTGAAAAAGGGTGGGAAACGATAATGACAAAGCATGACGCCATGAAGGCATTTTTTGAGCCGAAGGTGCGGGAACTGGCAGGGACCATGTTGAATTTTAACTTTTCACCGGAGTCCCCGGACGCCATTTCCATTGTGACTAATTATTCCGATAAAGTCAGAAAGAAGTACATCCGCGTGGGAGCGGAAAAGGAATACGGCTTTGCCATTGTGATCATCAAGGCATATTCCACGGCAACAGATGATCTGAACCTGGAGGCAATGAATTTCGCACAGGCCTTTATGGACTGGCTGGATCAGCAGAATAAAAAGAAAAACTATCCGGCATTTCCGGAAAACTGCCAGATCAAGAGCATGGAAAATCTTCAGAATATGCCTAACCTGGCGGGCGTTAACGCAAAGGAGGGGCTTGCGCGGTACATGATACAGTGCAGGCTTATTTATTTTGAAAGGGAGGTATCAGACCGTGAAGTTAAGTGAACTGATGCAGGGAAAAACACCGAAACCGGATTATGAGGGATGGGTGACCAATGATGATTATGTCTTTGCCATCGACCTTGAGCCCGCGGCAGAGGCGGCCACGGCTGTAAAGGATTACGGCGTAGTGCAGATGGGCATTGAGGGCCTGGATGCTCAGCTGAACCCTATCACCGTGGATAAGACATATATCCGCGCCGGGCAGTCCACTCAGAGGACGGGCACCCAGCGGGCCTTCACCGTTTCCGGCGACCGGTATATCGGCGATGAAGTGCAGGACTATCTTTTCAGTCATGGGATCAAGTACGGGACGGGAAATGACGTGATCACCAACTACGTGTATTTTAACATCCTGAACGGCAAAGGTGAAAAGGGACAGGTGTCCATTATCATCAATTCCGATGGCGGTGGGAACGCCGGGGAATCATCCGCTATCGATGTAGAATTTCGGAAAGTGGGCAGCGTGCCTGCAGAATATACTTATTCGGGTGAATAAGGGAAAGGAAGAGACATGATCGTAAACGGTGTGGAATTTGATTTCCGGATATCCAACAAAACGCATGCGGCCAATTTTGAGAAGGCCCTGCAGGGAATGCAGAAAATGGAAAAGGAGATACGGACACTGCAGCCGGAAACGCCTGCTTCCTACGTGCTTGGGAAAATGGAGCAGATGTTCAGGAATTTTTTCCGGCAGGCAACCGGCATAGACGTGATCGGGGACTGTGAGGACGTGGCTGAGATGAAAGCTATGTATATGGAGTTCTTGGATAAGATCGCGGAACAGAAAAAGGACTTTCTTTCGCCCTTCAGCATGGAAAGGATCAAATAATGAAGAGCAACATCCTCCTGGATCCACTCCCTGTAGAGGTGGAGGTGAATGGCGCACGGTATCCGATAAATTTCGGGTACCGTGCTTGTATTTTGATAGAAATAGATATGTTCAGCGACAGGGAAGATGAACAGAAGGTCCTGGATGCACTGAACATTTTTTACAAAAACAGCATACCGTCCGATATGGACGCTGCCATGGAAAAGCTGCTCTGGTTTTACAGATGCGGCATGGAACAGGAAAAAGCAGGACAGGGAGGACGGAAGCCGAGGCGGGCATACTGCTTCGAGGCGGACGCCGGCAGGATATATGCGGCGTTCCGCGCACAATATGGAATAAACCTCAACCAGACGCCAAATGCTGCGCTGCACTGGTGGGAATTTATGGCCATGTTTGAGTCGCTTTCTGAAGATCTGCTCATATCCAGGGTTATGTATTACAGAACGGCGGATCTAAAGGGTATGGGGAAGAATCAGAGGGCCTTTGTAAAGAAAATGCGGCAGCTATATGCTATCAGGAATTCTTTCAGCAATATGGATGACCGTGCAAAGCTGGCCAAAAGAAACAGAGACATGAAAGAGTACGTCAGAAAGAGGATGGAGCAATGCCAAAGAGAGTGAAATGCCCGTACTGCGGCTATTCCATGCCAATATTTTATTACGAGAGGTCAGTATGCAGAGGGATAAAGTTGAAGTGTAAGGGCAGGAAATGCGGTAAGGAATTTGAAATAAAAATAAAGGACGGGGATCAAATCAAGTAGTGCCATTATGTGCCGATGATTGTACCTGCAGAAAGTAGGTGGAAGCATTGGCAGCATATGATGGGAATGTAAAAATCGGGATCCAGATAGACGATAGCGGAGTAAAATCAGGGCTTAAAAGTACTGAAAAAAACGTAAGAAAGACCTTTGAGGAGCTGGCACAGGAAAGCGGAAAGTCAGTGGAGCAATTAAAGGCTGACGCGAAGAGGATTGCTGAAGAATATCAGAAACAGGGATATAATATCCCAAATTCGTATAAAAAGGCATATGCGGATATGGGGGTTGCCAGTAAGAGTGTCCGGAAAAATATGTCGGATGATGCTGATAAAACCGGTGATACCCATGATAAAAATGCAAAAAAAACAGAATCTGCATGGAAGAATGCTCTGAATGGTATTGGATCCTTTGCCCAAAAGGGATTTGGTGTATTAAAGGATTCTGCCATTTCTTCAGCGAAGGTTGCAGCATCCGCCATTGGTGCGGCCAGCGCGGCTGTGGCCGGTTTCGCTGCAAAAGGAACACAGTACAATGCGTCCATAGAGCAGTATGAGACTTCCTTTGAAGTGATGACCGGAAGCGCCTCAAAGGCGGCAGATACACTGACCCGCCTGAAAAAGGTAGGAGCGGAAACACCATTTGAACTTGCTGATCTGGCGGATACGACTCAGCTGTTGATGAATTATGGCTTTACGGCTGACGGCGCCATGGACAGTATGATGATGCTGGGTGATATATCCCAGGGGTCAGCGGATAAAATGCAGCGTGTTGCCACGGCATATGGGCAGATGTCCAGTGCGGGAAAAGTGTCACTGGAAGATGTAAAACAGATGATAGAGGCCGGCTTTAACCCGCTGCAGGAGATATCGGAAAGCACCGGCGAGTCCATGGCTTCCCTTTATGATCGGATCAGCAAGGGCACTATTTCTGTGGATGAGATAACCGCATCCATGCAGAGGGCTACATCTGCAGGCGGGAAATATTACCAGTCAATGGCAAAGCAGAGCCAGACGGTAAATGGCCTGATCTCTACATTGAAGGATAATGCAGAGCAGCTGCTTGGTGAAGTGGTCGGCCCGATCACCGATTCTATAGGACAGGAGCTTCTGCCGGCAGCAGTGGACGTCATAGAAGATCTTAGCACGGCGTTTAAGGAAAAAGGCGTGGATGGACTGATAGAGGCGGGAGGCCAGATGATCAGCAATCTGCTGCTGGGTATCTCCAATATGCTTCCCGGCTTAGTTTCAACAGCCAGTTCTATCATCACGAAGATACTGGAGGCGCTTGGTGAGAACCTTCCACAGATCGCGCAGGCCGGATGGGACATATTGACGGCCCTGTTAGGTGGAATGGCCGCTATACTTCCGCAGCTGGGGAGTATGGGGCTTCAGATCATCACCACGCTGGGACAGAAAATCCTGGAAAACCTTCCACAGATCGCGCAGGGCGGATGCGACATACTGAATGAGCTGATAAACGGCCTGAAAGAAACACTGCCACAGCTTGCAGACATGGCGCTGGAGATCATCACCATGTTGCTGGACGGATTGACCGAGGCTGCCCCGGATGTGATCTCCCAGGCAGGGGATATGCTGAATGACTGGCTGGATGAGATATTGAAGGCCCTCCCGGATATTCTGGAACGCGGCGGGGATATGATCTCGAATCTGCTGAACGGATTGACCAAGGCTGCCCCGGATGTGATCTCCCAGGCGGGGAAAATGCTGGGGGATTTTACCCGCACTATAGCAGGGCATCTGCCCGCCATATTGGAAAAAGGTGTGGAGCTTGTCCAAAAACTCCTGAACGGGATTATTAAGAACGCGCCGCAGTTGGTTGGACAGGCGGCCAGGCTTATTGCTGATTTTGCCGCCTCTATCGCAAAATCAGCGCCCTCTTTGCTGCAGAAAGGTATAGAGCTTATAGGAAAGCTGCTGTCAGGTATCGTACAGGCCATCCCTGATATCATAAGGGCTATCCCGGAAATGATCAAAAAGATTGGAGAAGCCTTCCTGGATAAGGACTGGGGGCAGATCGGCATTGATATCCTGGAAGGGATAAAGAATGGCTTGATCAATGCCGCGAAAGGGCTCTGGGACTGCGCGGTAAATGTAGTATCCGACGCGTTCAATGGTATTAAGGACTGGCTGGGGATCCATTCTCCGTCCAAACGCGCCAGGGATGAGATCGGTGTTAATATGATCGCTGGTGTAGGCCAGGGTGTAGAAGAGGAAACGCCTGAACTGGAATCTTCGTCCGTTGACAGCGTGAAGCGGACCGTGAAGGCCATGAAAAAGGCGTCAGCTTCAGAATTTGTAGGAGAGATGCAGGCGAAAGTATACCATATGTCTGCAAACAATGAGATGGCTGCGCGGAACAAATTCCAGAATAATGGATATGAGCCGGACGAACCGGATGATCCTTCTATAAACATACATAATGAGTTTTACGTGGACGGACGGAAGCTGGTGGACGATACCGTGAAGAAAACGAAGCGCGAGATCGCCAGGGAGCAGAGAAGCGCCGGAGCGGCAAAAGGAGCGGTGGCAAATGGTTGATGAGTATTATTTTGAGGACCAGAACGGGATCCGTTCCGTGGACAAACATATTTTTATGGAGGAATACCCTTCCATAAAGCTTGGCCAGGAGGTCTTACGGAGTACCACAATCCCCGGAAGAGGGAATGTATGGAAAAGGACAGGTACATATGAGGATACGGAGATCTCTATGCTGCTGGACGTTAATACGTCCTGGACAAAGCCGGGAAGAATGGATGCTTATACAGCAGCCAGACGATTCCTGCAGGATTGCAGGACGATTACGTTTTGCGATGCGCCGGCCTATTTTTATAAGGTGAAGAAAGTGGAACTGGGCAAAGTGGCACAGTATACGGATAATGCTGGTGATTTTGACGTATTGATCATATGTTCTCCAGGCGTGTATTTAAAGGACGGAATAAAAGAATATGCACCGGCAGCAGTACAGGAAAATCCTTATTCGGAGTGCAGGCCTATATATAAGCTGACAGGGGAAGGCATGTGCACACTGAAAGTAAACGGAAAGGCCATGACTGCAAATGTAGGCCAGAACCTGACCATCGATACGGATCGGATGATCGCATACCGTACTGATGGGACGATGCAAAATACGGCTGTCAGTGGAGATTATGACGGGTTGTATTTAATTCCTGGCCATAATGCGATCAGCGTAACAGATGGTTTTGGTTTGAAGGTGATCCCTAACTGGAGGTGCCTGTAATGATATATTTGTACAAAAAAGGAAATAAAAATTATGCTGCAAATGGTGATCATACCCTTTTGGCGGAGTCCTGTACGCTGGACAGGACCCTTAATGGGGCATGGGAACTGTCTGCTGTATTCCCGATGGATAAAGGCGGAAATTTGAAAGATCTTCTGGCGGAGTCTGTTCTGAAAGTACCTGGCCCCGAAGGGGACAGGCTTTTTTCCGTGTATGACACGGAAAAGACTTCCGATGGTGATATAGAAGTATGCGCGCGGCCGGTGTTTTTTGAGTCTGCAAATGATGCGTTTCTGCTTGATGTGCGTCCTACAAATAAAAACGGGCAGCAGGCGCTTGACATCATGACCGCGGGTACGCCATACACAGGACGCTCAGATATCACCAGAACCGCTACCAGTTATTATGTGCGGAAGAACCTGATGGAAGCGATCAACGGAGATGATGAAAACTCATTTGTAAAGCGTTGGGGTGGGGAGATTCTATACGATGATTTTGAGATTGTGATCAATGAACGTGTGGGTGGTGACTACGGCGTCGGGATCCTGTATGGGAAAAACCTGAATGGCATGACCGAGAAATGCAATATTGAAGATGCAGTGACACGGATCATTCCTGTGTCCTTTAATGGATATACTCTGGAGGGCAGCAGCCCATGGGTGGATAGCCCCCTGATCGATCAGTATGATCATGTACGGTGCCGGGTGATCATGTATGAAGATGTGAAGCTGACGGAAGACTGTTCGGCGGATGAGACAGGGTATGATACCCTGGAGGAGCTTCGGGAGGAACTGATAAGAAGATGCCGGAAGGATTATGAAAATGGGATAGACCAGCCAAAGGTGACCCTTGTGGTGAACATGGTGGATCTGTCTGAAATGGCTGAATATGAAGGATACAGGATACTTGAACAGGTATCTTTGGGCGATACTGTTTATTGCCGGCATTCCGGAATGGGGATTGACACAAAGGCAAGAGTGGTCCGGCAAAAATGGGATTGTATCTTAAAGCAGAATGTGGAACTGACCATTGGAGATATGCAGTATGATTATTTTTCAGGTCTTTCTTCTGCACGTGACGCCATCAACAGCGTGCTCACCCCTAACGGCGGCGTTATGGCAGAAAAAGTGCAGGGGATATTGAATGGCCTTTATACACAGCTGCGCCTGCAGTCTACTGTGGCCAAAAAAGTGGATGGCCGCGCATTTGTGGTAGAAGATCTGGATCCCGACAGCCCCCTTTATGGCTGTATGCAGTGGGGTACACAGGGACTTCAGATAGCAGTGCAGCGGACGGAGGATGGAAAGGACTGGGACTGGAAAACGGCCATTACTGCAAAAGGGATAGTGGCAGACGCTATCATTACAGGCCTTTTGTCAGACAAGACCGGGAAAAACTACTGGAACCTTGACACTGGGGAGTTCCGCCTTTCCAGCACCGGCGTACAGGTGGATGGCCAGAATATAGATGAATACATAAGCGGAAAAGCAGCATCGGCAAATGGCCTTGTTGTAAGTCTTGATAATGACTATCAGGCGATCCCGACAGACTATAATGGAGGTTATACTATTTTCCCGGAATGTAAGACCCGGGTGACGGTCTATTTTGGGCAGCAGGACGTGACAAGCGCCTGTGTTTATACTACGAAGCAAAGCGACGGCGTATCCGGCATCTGGAATAGTGGATCTAAGACCTATATAGTGACTGGATTATCCGCAGATTCCGGTTGGGTGGATATCACCGCAAGCTATATCGGTATTTTTACTGCAACAAAACGATTTAATATTTTAAAAAACAAAGGTGGCGCACCTGGAGAGGCTGGCATCGGCGTTTCCGGTACGTCTGTTACATACCAGAAGTCTGCAAATGGTGATAAACCGCCATCAGGGCAATGGACTTCCTCTATCCCTGCCACATCTCCAGGAGAGTACCTGTGGGCAAAAACAGTGACCACATACACAGATGGATCATCTTCCACGACATACTCTGTTAGCCGTAATGGTTCAGATGGTGCAGCAGGTAAAGACGGTGCGCCAGGGGAAAAAGGTGCAGATGGAAGAGGAATAAAGAGCACAGACATCACCTACCAGGAAAGTACGTCCGGCACGACACCGCCTACAGGAATATGGGAGGCGTCTATTCCGTTTGTCAATGCAGGGGAATACCTCTGGACACGCATCGTCTACACTTATTCTGACAGCACAACTGATACGGTATATTCCGTAAGTATGATGGGTCAGACTGGACTTCAAGGCTTGCAAGGGGATAAAGGTGAACAAGGAATACCGGGACCTGTTGGACCTACTGGACCACAAGGAGAGCAGGGTACGCAGGGGATAAACCTGTTGCGGGGTACAAATTCTACGAAAACAGTTACTTCGTCCGGTAT
>CANQHX010000058.1 GCA_947623905.1 uncultured Lachnospiraceae bacterium | reverse complement strand
TGGCATTCCCGGCATCGATATGCTGTGCGACGAGCGGGAGTACACTACGGCCAAGCAGGCGCAGTCCGTGGCCCATCAGTACGGACGGGAGGCAGTGCTGTCGGAGTTATACGGCGTGACCAACTGGGATTTTGATTTCCGGGGACATAAGCTGGGCGGCGACTGGCAGGCAGCTCTGGGCGTGACCGTCAGAGTGCCCCATCTGTCCTGGATGACCATGGAAGGGGAGGCCAAGCGGGATTATCCGGCTTCCATTCATTATCAGTCTCCCTGGTATAAGGAATACAAACTGGTGGAAGACCATTTCGCGCGGCTGAACACCGCCCTGACGAGAGGAAGGGCGAAGGTGCGCATCGGCGTGATCCATCCGGTGGAAAGCTACTGGTGTTACTGGGGTACCGAGTCCCAGACGGCAGGCATCCGCAAGGAGATGGACAGTGAATTCCAGCAGCTGACGGAATGGCTGCTGTTTGAACATCAGGATTTTGATTTTATATCGGAACATATATTTGCGCAGAAGGGCGGGGCGGACGGCCCGCGGATGCGGGTAGGCGAGAGCACCTATGACGTGGTGGTTGTTCCCAACTGCAAGACGCTCCGTTCCACCACGGTGGACGCTCTGGAGCAGATGATCCGAAACGGCGGCTGTGTGGTGGTGGCCGGATCTGTACCGGCGCTCATGGAGGGGGTAAAGGCCCCGGAACTGCAGGAGCGGCTGTCGGGAGCGGTGCACATTCCATTTGAAAAGTCTTCCATCCTGCAGGTCCTTGAACCTTTTCGGGAAGTAAAGCTGCAGGACGGCAGCGGCAGCACGTGCGTCAAGCAGCTGTACCAGCTCCGCCAGGACGGCGAGGATCAGTGGCTGTTCATCGTGTATGGAAAGAAAAAACCCCGGTATGACTGCGAGACATTGTTATGGATGAACATTCGGGTGAAGGGTATCTGGTATCCAAAGCGGTACGATACCATGACAGGGAAGATCTGCGCCTGCGGCTATCGTCATGAAAACGGCGATACCATCATCCTCCAGAGCTACTACATCCATGACGATATACTGCTGAAGCTGTGCAGGGAGCCGTTTGAGGAAACTCTGCCGGAATGGCGGGACGGACAGATCAGCGGCACGGCTTTCTGGGTGACCGATCTGGACTCTGTGCCGGTCACGCTCTCGGAGCCCAACGTGGCTGTGCTGGACATGGCGCAATATGCCGTGGACGCAGGAGAGAATACCGTATTTGCTCCGAAGGAAGAAGTGCTGCGCGTCGGCCAGAAGCTGAGGGAGGCATATGGCTATACCCCTCAGGGCGGGCGGATGGCCCAGCCATGGACTATGGAGAAAAAGGCGCCGGAGCATGAGGTGACCCTGCGGTTTGCCGTGGAGAGCCAGCTGCCGGTCAGCGGAGCCAGTCTGGCGCTGGAGCAGGCTTCCACGGCGCGGATACGGCTTAACGGAAAAGAAGTGCCCGTGAACATCAGCGGCTGGTATACGGATGTGCGGATCCAGACGGTGCCCATGCCGGAGCTGAAAGCAGGCGTCAATATCATCGATATCATCCTTCCCTTCGGGGAGGGCTCCAATATGGAAAATGCTTTCCTGCTGGGAGATTTCGGTGTGCAGGTAAAGGGTACGCGGCAGATCCTCACGCCGCCTGTGCGGGAGCTGTCCTTCGGTTCCATTACGGAACAGGGACTGCCCTTCTACGGCGGCAATGTGACGTACCATCTCCAGGCGGAGACGCCCGGAGGCGACCTGTGTGTGCGGACGTCCTATTACAGGGGCGCCGTGATCGCCGTGGATCTGGACGGAAAACGGGCAGGCACCATTGCCTTCTCGCCCTATGCCTTTGAGGCTTCCGGGCTCGCGCCGGGCGTCCATCAGATCGATCTGACCCTGTACGGCACAAGGATCAATACGTTCGGAACCCTGCACAACTGTAACGAAAACAACAACTGGTTCGGACCGGACGCGTGGAGAGGCAGCGGCGACGGGTACAGTTATGAGTATCAGTGCAGGCGGCAGGGGATCCTGAAGCGCCCGGAGCTGACAGCGCGAAAATAACCGCACAGAGCGGGCCGGTGAAAAACGGACCGGTACATAAATGATGCAGCAACAATAGCAGAAAGGAAAGGAGAATGTGTCATGAAAAAAATCGAGCAGGTGCTCAGATACCCCAACCGTACTTTGCGGGCATACCCCGGCAAGCTGTTGTTCGGACCTGTGCAGCGGCGGCTGTTTGTGGACTGTCTGGATAAACTTCCGGGCTTCTGCGGTCACATTGATTTTATCCACAAGATCAATATAGACCAGCTGTTTACCATAACGCCGGACGTTCCGGTGGACTGGGTCATGGCTACGACCGAATGGACGCCCCTGCGTCTTTCCATGTATCTGGAGAATGAACATGTGGTCTTCTCCGAGACAAAGACGCTGGTGGAAAAGGACATAGCCCTGAGCGTTCAGACATGGACCAACCGTATGGCAAAGCCCCTGACGCTCACTTTTCAGGTGGCGCCCACCGGGTGCGAGACGACAAAAGAGGGCGGAAGGACCTTTTTCCATACGCCGGAGCCGTATCCCCACGGCATCCACGTGGGCGTGTGCGCCGGCTGGGAATATGAGGAAGATCATATACAGGTCGCTCCCGGCGCCTGTGTGACCTTTTACTGCGCCGCGGCCGTAGGCAACATGGAAACAGACGGCAAAGAGGAGATCTGCGCCCGGCTGAATGCTTATATGTCGGAGAAAAAGAACGGCGAGGAACGGCTGAAGGACGCTATCGATCAGGGAGACGAATTTTACGGGACGGTGCCTGTTTTCGTGTCCAGCGACGCGCTGCTCAATAAGACATGGTGGTATCGGTGGTACATTCTCCACAACGCCACATCCTACCCCGCATACGGGAAGCTGCAGCATCCTACGGTATACGAAGGCCGCGCCCACAAGACAAGCAAAAAAGAACCTTTGAAAAACGGCGGCTGGGAATTCAGCCGGCTGATCATCCTGTCCAGCCCTCTCCAGATGACAGATTACCGCTGGTATGAGGATAAGGAGCTGCTCCATGAGTTTGTACGGGGATATTTTGATACCATGGACGATAACGGCATTCTCCAGTCTGTGTTTACGGACCATGCGGGAAGCCCCTTCTCCAACTTCCTCATCTGGGCCGTGTACCGCATGTATCTGGTGGACGGAGACGTGGAGTTCATAAAGGAAATGCTGCCGAAGATGCAGAAATGCGTGGACGGCAATACGGAAGTGTACGGCGCCAAAAACGATTACCTGCAGATCGAGGTGAAGCATCAGCGCACCGGCAAGGAATTCCAGCCCAGCTACTGGTATTTTACCGATTTTCCGTTAAACGGCAAGGATAAATCAAAGATCATTCCCATGAAGCGTATGGATACCAGTGTGTACCATTATCTGAACATCAAGGGACTGTCCAGAATGATGGAGGCGGCAGGAGATCCTCAGGCAGAAAAGTACGCCGAGATGGCCGAGACGCTGGCGAAGCAGATCAACGACAAGACATGGGACGAGGAGACCGGATTCTACTATGACCTGCACTATGAGACAGACGAAAAGGCCATGGTGAAGAATATCGTGGGTATTTATCCCTACTGGGCGGAGATCGCCGATCCTTCCCGGCTGAACGGTCTGGAAAAGCTGTTTGATCCGGCCTATTTCAACACCGGTTCCGTGTTCTCTACCGTGGCAAAGGACTGTAGGGCTTACGCGCCTCACGGCGGCTGGATGGGCGCCATGAAGAGCAGGGACGGCTGTGTGTGGGACGGTCCCTCATGGCCGTATACCAACGGTATCGCCCTGGAGGCCATCGGACGGCAGAGCAAGCTCAACGGCCATAAATATGATAAGGAATTCGCGGAGTTTTTGCGGAAATACTCCCTGCAGCATTATCGCCATCAGGATGTGACCCAGCCCTACCTGGTAGAGCAGTACCATGCCGAGACCGGCGAGGACTTAAGCGATGAGCCGGATTACAACCACTCCTATTATCTGGATCTGATCGTAGGGTATGTGTGCGGCCTGGATGTGCAGGAGGATAAGATGGTCATCGATCCCCTTGATCTGGGACTGGAATACTTTACCCTGGACCACATCAAGGTGCGGGGCAGAGAAGTGAAGATCGTATACGAAAAAGAAGCGGGTCTTCAGGTGTTTGTAGACGGCGTTAAGGCCGCCGAAGCAGACGGCCTTGAAAAGCTGGAGATCAGTTTCTGAGCGGAGGATTGTCCTGCAGGTTCTGGGGTTCTTCCGCAGCCTGGTTTTCCGCGCGGTATTCGCTGGGAGAGATCCCCGTGTGTTTTTTAAATATTTTTGAAAAATAAAAGGGATCGTTGATGCCTACGGAAGCCGCCACCTCCCGCATGGGGATCTGGGATTCCGTCAGCAGATGCTTGGCGCGGGCCACCCGGATGGTGCTGATGTATTCGGGAATGGTCATGCCTGTCTCGGCCTTGAACAGCCGGGACAGGTAGCTGCGGCTGTAGTTTACGTGATGGCACAGCATCTCCACGTCCAGGTCCAGCTGATAGTTTTCCTCGATAAAGTGGGTGGCCTTCATCACCGCAACATCCTGGCGGAGATTTTCGCTGATCCGCTGGGTCTTGTCGATGTGCTCCCGCAGGTAGGCAAAGAGCATATAGAGAGAGCCGGTAGCCGCCAGGCGGGGACCGTCGTCGGGATCCCCCAGGGTGTTGATGATGATCATGAGGGTGCGGTGGACAGAATGGCTCAGCACACTTCGTATGACGCAGTTGGACGGCGTGATGCCGATGTCCTGTATGTAGCTGACGGCGTGAGTGCCTTTAAAACTGACCCAGATGATCTCCCAGGGATCCTCCGGGTTGGTATAATAGTGATAACGCATCTTCGGGAAAATGGTCACCATATCTCCTTTTGTCAGAGGAATAGGTTCCCGGGAATTCCCGAATTCCACGTAGCCCTGGCCGTTCGCCACAAAGATCATGGTGGCGGAGTCGGTCATCCTGGGACCGATGGAAAAATGGCTGTCACACTCCCGCTGGCCCGCCCAGGTAAGGTACAGGCTGCTGTTGGAAAACTGCTCCGGAGGGGCGTAATAGTATTGCGTGATCTTTAATGCCATAGTATCATATCCTTTCGCGTGTTTTTCCGCCGCCTGTGGGCGGGAACAGTATGGATCCTGTCTGTGCCATGCCGGTGAGGAACCCGCTCCCGCATACAGGCGGCGGAAAAACATCCACGTAGCTATTTTACATGTTTCAGCACAAAAATACAAGTAAAATGTATACAAAATTACATGCCGCATATTGTACAATAGAGACAGGACAATGTCGGAAATTTCAGACAGTTACTAAAGTGTTTTGAACGTAGAAATCTTCAGTTAAAAAGGGGGTATTTTTATGGAGGATCTGAGACAGCAGCTTCCCGCGGAGAGCCACATTTACATGACGCCGGACGGAAAAGGAGATTATCCGTCCATACAGGCGGCGGTGGATGCTATTCCGGATCACTACAAGGGTACGACGATCATTCATCTGGCGCCGGGCGTTTACCGGGAGACGGTGGAGATCAGCGGCAGCAAGCGGAATGTAAAACTGCTGGGCCGGGAAGACGGCCGCACAGAGATCGTGTATGATCTTCATGCGGGGGGCACTATGGACAACGGCGAGCCCCGCACTACTTTCCGCACGGCCACGGTAGCAGTGTACTGCGACCATTTCCAGGCGGAAAATATCGTATTCAACAACGATTATGACAACAGCAGGGGCGGCGGCAGGCAGGCGCTGGCGCTGCTGGCGTCCGGAGAACACCAGAAATATTATCACTGTGAATTTCATGGCGGGCAGGACACGCTCTATGTGCGGGACGGCTCCCAGTATTTTGAGGACTGTACCATATCCGGAGACGTGGATTTTATCTTCGGCGGCGCGAGAGCGGTATTTTACAAGTGCCATATCTACTGCAGCAATCCCACCCCTGAGGAGACTACCCGGCGGGGCTATATCGCCGCGCCCAGCACACCGTGCAGCCAGCGGTTCGGCATGCTGTTCGATCAGTGTGAGGTAGACGGAAACTTCGGAGAGGGCACCATGTTCCTGGGACGGCCCTGGCATCCCGGCTCCGATCCCTATGCTGTGGGACAGTGTACATTTATGCACTGCCATCTGAGCAGCATCATCATCGAAGCAGGCTGGAAACAGATGGGCGGCTTCCTGCCCAAAAACAACCGGCTCTATGAGTTTGAGAATGAGGGCCCCGGCGCCGTGGAACATGAGGAGCGGCGTCAGCTGACGCCGGAGGAAGCGGCGGATTATACTATTGAACGCGTATTGGGCTGGACCGATCTGGGCTGGCTGTGAGCAGAAAGGAAACACTGACATGAATAGGACGGAAGATATTGGCAGCCGGGGAGAATTTCGTGTAAAAGACGGGAAACTGACGGCTCTGGTAAACGGCAGGGAGGTATACAGCCAGTCCTTCGGGGAGATGGTATGCTACAGCCTTACCAGGCCGTGGGAGCTGAAGGAGCATGACTGGCGGGAAAGTGTCCGCGCGGACGCCGACGGTACGGAGGTATATGTATATCGGGATGATATGATGGAAATATCCGTGCGGCCGGAGGCGACAGTGCTCGGCGTGCAGATAGATGTGGAATATAAGAATATTTCCGGCAGGGAACTGTGTGACGTGGCGGATGGCTTCACCATGGATTTTGTGGACCACGGCAAAAACAAGATCACCATTCCCCACCTGATCTACAACGATAACCCCAGCGCGGATCCGGAACGGATCGTGCCCCATATCGGCGAGGAGAACGGTCTGGGCACCATCGTGGAAGAACACAGGCTGCCCATTCCTGCCGTGAACATGGAATGGCAGCAGGACGGCGGGCATGTGTATATGACCTTCCTGTCAAAGCCGGATGTGCCCACGGGGGACAACCGGGAATACTGGTCTCTGGGCGTGCTCAAAGAGGAGAACGGCCACAAGGCGGTGGCACTGTCCGGTCCTCTTATGTTCAACGGTATGGTGGACGTAGTGTACGGAGGCCGCAACACGCCCCTTCCCTATCTTACCGGCTACCGCTACATGCAGCCGGAGGAGACGCTGAGGAAGACCTTTTATGTGTCGTGCGGCGCCACGGAGGAAGGCAAAGGCTTCCGCGATCTTGTAGCTCTGGGATACGGTGTACTGCAGCCTGTGACCAGGGCGCAGCATACATACAAAGAAATGATCCGGTACAAAAAGCAGGTAACGGACACCCGCTATTATAAGGATGATACCTGTGCCGGATATCTTACCTTTGGCGCGGCCAACAGCTTCGGCAACATATCCAGGCGGCCGGAGTATTTCCTGTACGGCTGGACGGGACAGGCCATTAAGCTGGCATGGTGCGACTGCGTGCTGGGCTTAAAGACGGAGGAAACCTTCCGCCTGGAGCGGGCAATGGAGATCGTGGACTTTTTCGTGAAAAACGGCCAGAGCCCCAGACAGCCGGGACTGTTCCGCGGATATTACATGATCGAGGCGAAGGACTGGCGAAACGGCTGGAAGACACCCAATGAGCCTGCGTCCTCCCGTATTGAGGGAGAGGCCCTGGTGGATCTCATCGAAGTGATGAAGCTTCTGCGCAGCAACAGGGTGAAGGTGCCGGAGCACTGGGAGCAGGCGGTAAAGGACGCCTGCAGCTTCCTTATGAGCGATAAGGCGCTGACAGAGGACGGGGCTTATCCCATGAACTGGAACGACGACGGCACCGTAGTAAGCCATGCGGTGAACGCGGCCGGCATTTCCTGCATATGGGCGCTGGCAAAGGCCAGTGAATATTTTCGGGAGCCTTCCTATCTGGATTATGCGGCGCGCCGTTATGAGGTATATTACCAGCGGCATATGCGCACCTTTGATATTCCCTTCGCCAAGGCGACTATGGACGCCCGGTGCGAAGATAAGGAGGCGGGCATCTATGCCTTTGCCGCGGCGGCGGAGCTGTACCGGCTCACGAGAGAAGAGCGGTTCAAGAAATGGGCGTCCATCGCGGCGGACTGGATCCTGACGTTCGTCTTTTTCTGGGAGACAGGCTTCCAGAAGATACCGCCTGCTACAAGATGGATTTCAAGACCACCGGGTGGCCCGGCGTCAGTGTACAGAACCACCATCTGGACGTGTTCTTCCCTACATATGAGATGTACGCCTTCGGCGTGGAATCTCAGCAGCCGTTTTACGCGGAGATGGGAAAGCATGTGAGCGACGCTCTCACCTACGGCGTCAGCACCAGGCCGGGAGAGTACGGCTACGACGTCATCGGCGAGCAGGGCGAACAGTATTACCATACAAATTATTTCCAGATCAAATATCCCATCATCCTGAAATGCACCATGAACTACCGCGGCGGCATGCAGGTGTGGAACCCGTCCTGGATCACGGCCCAGGTGATGCAGGCGGCTTTGCGGTTTGAATATGAACTGAATTGAGAAGTTTTCCAGAAAGAAATGGAGGCAAATATGAAGAACATTCCTTATCCCCAGGTTCAGCTGCCGGAGTTTCCCGACAATACGTTCTGTATCACGGATTTTGGCGCGCAGAAGGGCGGTATCGTGTCCAACACGGAAGCATTTAAGAAGGCGATTGAGGCAGCCCACGCCGCCGGAGGCGGCAAGGTGGTAGTGCCGGAGGGCATCTGGCTTACCGGGCCCATTACGCTGCTTTCCAATGTGGATCTTCACACAGAAAACGGCGCGTTCGTGCTGTTTTCCCACAATGAGGAGGAGTATCCCCTCATCGCCACCTCTTATGAAGGGGAGGACCGTATCCGCGCCCTTTCCCCTATCAACGCGAAAAACGCGGAGAACATTGCCATTACCGGCGAAGGTACTTTTGACGGCAACGGTCACCTGTGGCGCCTGGTAAAGCGGTCCAAGATGACGGACAGCCAGTGGAATTCCCTGCTGCGCCGGGGCGGCTGCACAAAGGGCGAGGGCTCCAAGCTGGTGTGGTTCCCCTCCCAGTCCTCCTACGACGGGCATATGAACAGGGATATCAAGCCGGACGAGGAGAACGCCCTGGAGCGGGCAAAGCCTTACTTTGACTTTTACCGTCCGGTGATGGTGAGCATTATCGGGTGCAAGAAGGTACTGCTGGAGGGCATTACCTTCCAGAACAGCCCCGCCTGGAACGTGCATCCTTTGTTCTGCGAGCATTTTACCCTGCGCAACGCTTTTATCCGCAATCCCTGGAACGCCCAGAACGGCGACGGTCTGGATCTGGAATCCTGCCGGTACGCCCAGATCATCAATACCCGTTTTGACGTGGGCGACGATGCTATCTGCATGAAATCCGGCAAGAACGCCGAGGCAAGAAAGACTCCTGTTCCCACCCAGGATGTGCTCATCAAGGACTGCGTGGTGTACCATGGCCACGGCGGCTTTGTGGTAGGCAGCGAGATGAGCCGGGGCATGCGGAATATCATCGTGGAAAACTGCACGTTCATGGGGACGGACATCGGCATCCGCTTCAAGAGCACCCTTGGCCGGGGCGGCGTGGTGGAGGACATCGTGCTGGACGGCATCAAGATGACGGACATTCCCAAACAGGCCATTTTGTTTACTATGGCATACAGCGGCGCCCTCAATGAGGAAGAGATCGTGCCGGAGGATATTCCCGAATTTAAGAATGTGACCATGAAAAATATCACCTGCCAGGGCTGCGGCCAGGCGATCCAGGTGGACGGATTAAAGCAGCTGCCTATCCACGACCTGTATTTTGAGGATGTGACACTGGTGGCCCGTCAGGGCGTGCGGTGCGAGATGGCGCAGGACATTCATTTCAAAAATACTACCATTATCCGTGAGGGCAATCCGGAGGAGCAGGGCGTCCTCAACGAGACAGTGCAGGATGGATTTAAGTTTATGACGTATGATGCGTAAAGCATGCGCAGAAAGTGAGGAAGAAATGAAACCATGGGAATATGGCCCCTTGCGGGTATCTGATAACAAGAAGTATATGATGAACGGCGACAGGCCTTTCTTTTGGCTGGGGGACACGGCGTGGCTGCTGTTCTGCAAGCTGACGAAGGAAGAGATCGCCGTATATCTGGAGAACCGGGCGCAGAAGGGCTACAATGTGATCCAGATCACCATCTCTCACAAATGGCCTACGGAGACAGTGGATGGCAGGTGCGCCTTTTTACATAACGATATGTGCCAGCCGGATCTGGAGCCGGGCAGCTTCTGGGAGACGGTGGATTATACGGTGAAGAAAGCGGAAGAGCTTGGCATGTACTGCGGCCTTCTGCCCTGCTGGAGCGGCAGGTTCAAGGCCGGGGACCTGACGGAGGACAACGTGGAGCAGTACACGGCGTTTCTCGCGGAGCGGTACAAGGACGCTCCCAATATTATCTGGATCACCGGCGGCGACTGCAAGGGCAGCGAGGGCTTTGATTTCTGGAGCAAGATGGGGCGGACGCTGAAAAAGCACAACCCCGACAAGCTGGTGACGTTCCATCCCTTTGGCCGGACCGTGACAAGCGACTATTTCCCTGACAGCGAGTGGATCGATTTTTACATGTTCCAGTCGGGACACCGCCGCTATGACCAGCGGAGCCTGAAAAAGTGGGACGACAGCGCCACCATGGGCTATTACTACGGCGAGGACAGCTGGCGGTATATCGACAGGGTGGCCCAGTGCGGCAACGTAAAGCCTGTGCTGGACGGAGAGCCTTCCTATGAGCATATTCCTCAGGGGCTCCACGATCCCAAAGAACCCTTCTGGCAGGATTACGATGTGCGGCGGTTCGCCTATTGGTCCGTGCTGGCGGGAGGATGCGGCTTTACCTTCGGTCACAGCTCTATCATGCAGTTTTACCAGGGCGGGGACGACCCGGCGGCTTACGGCTGCACCATTCCCTGGAAGGATGCCATCCACAGCCCCGGCAGCGACAACATGAGCATTATGGCAGCCCTTATGCGCTCCGTGAAGTGGGAGACCGGCAAGGCCGCCCAGCACATGCTTGCCTGTGAGGAAGGGGAGAAGTATGAGCGGATCTCCGTGTTTGCGGGGGATGATTTTGCCATTTTCTATACCTACACGGGCAGGGACATTGTCGTGGCCGCAGACGTGCTGCCTGCAAAGTCCATGAAGGCTTACTGGATCAATCCGGTGACAGGCCGGAAGAGCTACATCGGGACCGTGGATACCACACAGGAGCGCACCTACAGCATCCCCATGGGCACCCATACCCATACGGACTGGCTCCTGCTGTTTGAGGAGGCATAGAAAAAATCGTACGAACGTGCCGGTTTTTCAATGAGGTATAGGATATTATCCGCGGATATGACCGCGAAAAGGGGCATTATGAAGAAAAAAGATTACATAGACAGAGCACTGGCATTTCACAAGAAGGGCTTTAACTGCGCCCAGGCGGTAGCCTGCGCGTTTGCCGAGGAAGCTGGATATGAGGAAAAGGAGCTGTTTCGCCTGACGGAGGGCTTCGGTCTCGGCATGGGCGGCACGCTGGGCACCTGCGGTGCTATCTCCGGCGCGGTGCTGCTGGCCGGGCTGAAAAACAGCTGCGGCGATACGGAACGTCCTGTGTCCAAGGGGCAGACCTATCAGTTGTCCAAAGCTATCATCGGCGGTTTTCAGGAGAAAAACGGTGTGACAGCCTGCAGGGACCTGAAAGGCATCGGCGCTGGCAACGTGATCCGCTCCTGCGACGGGTGTATTGAGGACGCCACAGCCCTTGCGGCGGAGATCCTGTATGGCGTAAAAGAATGACAAAAATGTTTGCCGGCAGCGGAATGCCTGAAAGGCAGACCGGCATGCCGCGGTTGAGATGGGAGGGATCCGATTGAAAAAACGAGTATTGTCACTATTATTAGCGGTACTGCTGGTCTTTTCACAGAACGCCCCCGCCTTTGCGGGCATGTTGTATTCCAATGGGGAACCCGCGGAGGATGGCGCTCTGATCATGGACCGGACCCAGCTGACCATGAAAAGCTCCCGCGCCATTACACTTAAAGCGGAAATGCAGCCGTATGACTATAACAGGCGGCATATAACATGGAGCAGCTCCAACGAGAGTGTTGTTACCGTGGAATGGGTCAGTGATCCGAACAAAGTTTTCCCCCAGGGCACTGCAAAGCTTCGTGCCGTGAATCCGGGTACCGCCACCATCACGGCTACCGGTGTGGAGACTCACTGGACGGCCACCTGCCAGGTGACGGTAACAGACGAAAATACTACATGGCATAAGTCTTTCGAAGACATAAAGGATATGCCGGTCAGCGAACTGGCCGCCATGGATGTATATGACGGGCGGGATCTGGATTATATGACCGCTGTCAATCTTCAGACCGGCGGCATCTGCACGGCGGAAGGCCATATTACCGCTATGGAGACATCTCTGGTCAAACAGGGCATTTTGTCAAAGGAAGAAGCTGATATTCACGAGCGCCATCTGGTTTACAACTATTATAATCACGGAGGCGATGATCCCCTGCACAATACAGTTGGGGATGAGACGCTCAATCTGAACTGGCAGAATGAAGCGCTGCGCTCTTATCCGCTGGGCGCTTTCATGACCCAGTGGAATGGTCCCGTCCATGACGACAAGCGGTATGGGCAGGAGAAAGACAATGGCTACGCGGACTGCATCGCCAAGCCCGAGGATATTCTGTATGTCTCGGGAGAAACGGACGAGTTAAAGCAGCTTGTGGCTGAGTACGGGGCGATCGTCATCGGTTACCAGTCCCCGCCGGAGGGTGTACTGTACCACAAATATAATACCCACGGCCTTGGCTGGCACTGCAGCGCCATTGTGGGCTGGGACGATACTGTGGAAAAGGAAAATTTCACCGTGCAGGGGCAGTCAATGTCCAAAGCGCTGCATGACGGAGCCTGGATCGTCAAAAATTCCTGGGGCACCGACAAACACGGGGACGGGCACGGCTATTTTTATCTTTCCTATGAAGCCACCATTGAGCGGCCCATTGTCTATAAGATGATGCCAAAGGACGCCTATCAATACAATTATTTTTACGACGGAAAGGTTGCCAACAACGAATACATTCCCATGGTCAGACTGGAAGACGGCCAGGAGGCCGCGGTTTCCTTCAAGGCACAGAAGGGCGGCGCAGAAACCGGAAAGGCGGAATATCTGGAGGCGGTCAATGTAGGGATAAGCGGCAACGGTCTGGTTGAGGTAGAGGTTTATACAGATGTGGACGAAGCTTCTCTGCTGTGCGATCAGCCCGATCCGTTGAACGGCTCAAAAGCGGCGGCAACAGGGGAAAGAGAGCTTACATTCGGCGGCTTTTGCACTGTCCCGCTGAACCAGCCGGTAAAGCTGGAACCGGGAAAATATTTCACCATTGTTGTGAGGATGCCTGGGGGCGGAGCTATCTATTCAGC
>CANQHX010000057.1 GCA_947623905.1 uncultured Lachnospiraceae bacterium | reverse complement strand
CCGCATCGGATAATCCCAGCAGGTTCACAATTCCGACCCGTCCGGCCAAACTTTCGCTGACATTTTTCATAAGATGGAAAACCTGCGACCCTGTGATCCAGAAATCACCTTTTCTTTTGGAACGGTCAACGCTCATTTTGATGTAGGGCAGCAGTTCTGTTGCATACTGGATCTCATCGATCAGTACCGGTGGAGAATACCTCTGAAAAAACAGGGCAGGATCATGTTTTGCCAGGTATCTGACATCAGGATCATCCAGAGTAACATATTTGCGCTCTATGCCTTCGCTTTGCTGTGCCTCTGCCATTCTTTGCAATAAGGTCGTTTTCCCAACCTGTCTGGGACCAGTTACCAGCAGCACCGGAAACATTTTGGACACCCGTGCAATCGTATCTTCCACAGCTCGTTTTATATATGCGATGACAATCCCTCCTTCGGTTATAGTATCGTCAATTTCAACCAGTATATTCGTCTAAACTAAATTGTAATTTTATTATAGACAGAAATTTAGAGCTTGTCAATGGAGTTTCTGCTCAAACCAAGAACCATGAGCGCCTCTACCGCGTTTCTTTTTTCATACAGCACACAGCCGCCCACATGCTCATCAGCCAGCATATCCCCTTCCCGAAGAGCCGTGAACAGCGGTGACTCCAGCGCCTCGCGCAGAGAAGTATCCCGCACATTGACGTCCGAATACGGTGAAAACGGACAGGGCTCCGCTCCGCCGTGGGAATTGATGTGGAAAAAGCCTCGGCCGGCAGCTATGCACCCGCCGGAGGTTTTCTCATCGCCGGGAAAAGAGACAAATACCATTTCCTGATATTGCTCCCGCAGGCGGTCGATTCCTTCCTGCAGGACCGCCCGTTCTTCTTCACCGGGCGCAAGCTCCTGACTCTCCTCCGTCACCGGCACAAATTCCACATAGACTACCAGCCTGCAGCCACGATCGGCCAACCTATCAAGAAATCCGCCGGAAATAACTTCCCGTACATCCCGCGCAGTGCAGGTTACAGCTTGATGTGATACTGGCGATCAGAAACGGCGGGATATGGGCCCCGGCCTTTTCTGCCTCTTCGCGGCGCCTGGATGCCTTTCGGCTGGCCGCCGCGAACTTCACCATAAAAGCACTTTCGCGGGGATCTTTCAGCGTCGCCTTCAGGGCCCCGGCAACAATGCTCTCCACGCCCCGGGTCATATATGCCTGAATATCAAACCTTTCGTCCATGTTCTCTCTCCTCCATATCATTCCCCTCGCATTACGTTCTCTTTGTCAATGTGCCAATGATCTCATAAAGCATCCTGTACAGTTTTTCCGCTTTCCGGGGCTCCAGTTCCACGCAGGCAGCGAGCCGCGCGGGCACGCTGACCGCCTTTTCTTTTAAAGCTTCTCCCCTCCCGGTAATAGTGACAAAAACATCCCGCTCATCTGTTTCGGAGCGCCGTCTTGTGACATAGCCCTTTTCCTCCAGACGTTTCAGCAGCGGCGTCAGCGTGCTGGAATCCAGGAACAGCTTTTCCCCCACTTCCTTGACCCGCAGTTCCTTGTGCTCCCACATGACCATCATGGTAATGTACTGGGTATAGGTCAGGTCCAGTTGGTCCAGGTATGGCTTATACGCCTTTACGATCTCTTGTCAATATGGTATGGAAGATTTTATAAAATAATCGGGGCGCACACCACTTACGCGATGTGCACCCCTGTTTTGGTACGTTTCTATCGATGGAAAGACGTCTGCCTTTATTCCGTAAAATCAACCTCTGTGGTAAACGCCGCGTTTTCCTTCAGATACGCCTCGTCTCCTCTGTGGGCCTCATACACCGCCTGGTTCCAGACCGTTATGGTCACTTTTCCGGCATTTCTCTGATACACACTGCAGACATCCTCCGCGTCATCCCTTCGCGGGAGCTGTTTTCCGTCCGCGTCGGTCATGATCATCATATAGTCCCCCGCGCTGGCGCCTTCCGGCAGGAGAAGCTGCGCGCTGATCTCATAGTCCGACTTTCTGACCGTTCCGATTCCCACGCCTTCTTCATTCACAAGCCCAACATTCTTCACTGCCACACGGGAATCGTCAGGCGTCACGTCAAGGGAAAAATCCCAGTTCCCCTCCAGGCTTATGATATCATGCAGAGATGCCTGACTTACATAAATGCTGCTTACGTGTAATTCATACTGAAAGGACTCCGTCAGTCCGGAAAGCTCCACGATATTTCCGCTTTCATCCGTGCCCTTTCGGCCGTCAAGCTGTATGCGGATGATCCCTTCAAAACGGCTGTCATTTACAAAATTTCCTTCCACGACATCCGCTGCCCGGGTCCCCAGCGATGGGTCAAACACAAGGGTTTTGTCCTCCGAAAGCTTCATCACTGCGTCAGACTCCATCTGCAGGACGGAATACGCGCTTCCGGTATCTTTTGCGCAGGCGATCATTTCCCGGGGAAATCCGTCTTTCGCATCGATGGACACGCCCAGATACATGGCCATGCTGTCCGCGCAGCACTCCGAGATCGTGACTGTCACGCCGCCTGACGTCTGGCTGTACCGGGGATCGGCCGTGCCTGCCTCCTGCTGCTCCTCTGTCACAAGCTGTGTGGTATGCCCGCTGTAGTCGCCGGGATAGCTTACGTTTTCCTCCTGCTGCCTGAAAATGTTCCCGATCAGGGGAAGCTTCGCCGCAAGAGCCGGATTTGCAGCGCAGAAACATACTGCCCCGACAAAAACCGCAGCGGCGACGGACGCCGCGATACAAAGCTTCTTAAAGTTTCTTTTCCCTGCTGCGCGCCGATCCGGGTCCACGCTCTCTCTGACGTTCCCGTACGCTTCTTTTATTTTCCTGCTGACGATTTCCGATTCTGTCACCGGCCCGCCCAAAACAGCCCTGACTTCCTGTTCCGTGTATCCTTTTTCCATATGACCGCTCCTTTCTCTGTAGCCGCAGACATGGGCGTTTCAGACTTATTCCAGTTCTTCCCTGAGGGTTTCTTTTCCCCTGTGCAGCCTGCTCTTTACGGTATTTTCCTTCATTCCGAGGATCTTCGCGATCTCCTTTGTGGTAAACTGCTCGCCAAAATACAACTGAAAGATCAGTCTGCTGTCCTCCGGGAGAACTTCCAGCAGCGCCAGGAATTCCGCGCTGCTCTCCATGCGACACCCCGCATCCTTCTCCGGCAGCCGTTCTGCCGCGAATACTTTTTTATTGTGACGGCAGATCTGATTGCAGTTATTGATCAGAATACGTATCAGCCATGTCTTAAAGTACTCCGGCCTTTTCAATTCCCGGATATGCTCCCATGCGTCCAGTATAGTATCCGAAACGGCGTCGGCCACATCTTCCTCATTTCTGAAAAACCCTTTTGCCACTCTCACAAGGGACTGCCGGTTTTGTTCCATGAGCTGAATGAACGCCTCCGGGTCGCCATGCTGGGCCTGCTTCACAAGTATCTTCATCTTTTCACCTGCTTCAAGGTCTGTTTACTCCAATGTCTCATTACGGTTCCTCTGTAATCCATACTAATCCCCATTCCGAAGCGTTTACGCGACGGGGCGACGCGAACCTCCAGTTCGCGTCTGTTTACAACAACCAGCCGGCTTGCTGTCTACACCTATTAGATGAACAAAAAAGAGATTTGGTTGCGGGAAGATCAAAAAAACAGCGCCAGGCCATTATCTGACCCGCGCATTTTCCTATTGCAAAAAAGAGATACACGGCGTCATGCACGTGTATCTCTTTTTTATTGAACCTTTCTGCCATCCATCGTTTCCACGATCTCAAAATATTCATCAATCTTTTTCTGTGCTTCTTCCATGGACAGATCATAATGGGCCATGACAAGATGCAGCACCGTACTGATGGCACAATCTTGCGAAAACTTATCACGTATAAAATCCAATACATCCATATAGCAGTTCTCCTTCCTGTCGTTACCTCTGTTTTTTGCTATAAACACTGATTTACAGAGGGATTGTACTATTCGATGCAAGGAACAGTATATCACATATTTCTGTCATGAACAACATGGATGTCCACCGGAAGCCACAGCTCTATGTATCGTTTTTCCGTGTCCGGTTTCCGGTACCAGTGTATCACGTTGATCTCAGGGGCGTCCGCCAATACAAATCCGGATGTGGGCAGCCACTCCTCTGCGATACGTCTGCGAAGCGCTACATGCTTCATGGTAGGATACGCACACTGTTCTGTTTCAAACACCGCGTATTTCCGGGCCGGGATCACCATATCTTCAAACCTTTTCGCGTCCTCTCCCAGCACCGTATCTTCCGCCAGATGGGTGTGATACCAATCTGTCAGCTGTTCCGCGATCCAGAAATCATAGCCTTCCTCATCCAGATGATCGATGATGTTATAATCTGTGGTCATCGTCCTATCCGCAGACATATACCGAAGGACCATCTGATTCATTCTTGTATGCACATAAAAATCCTCTGCCTGATCGGCATATTCCTTTGTCACCAGAGGCACTCCCGTAAAATGCCGTTTATAGCCCGTGAGTATCATCTCGGGTTTTTCCTCAATTCTATATTCCATTGTGATCTCTCCTGCCTTTCTGTTTTGGTCCAATATTTCTTTCACAGACAGAACGGAAACCGACTTCAGCTTTACGCCGCCCCTGCGCGCCTGAGACGGCGACACGCCGTGAAATCTGGAGAACGCTCTCGCAAAACTGTCAGGATTTTCATACCCGTATTTCAGTGCCACATCGATCACCTTCGCCTTTTTCGTGACAAGCTCCTCGCCTGCCAGAGTAAGCCTTCGGCTACGAATGTATTCCGTAAGGGTACAGCCGCAGAGTACGCCAAACATCCACCGGAAATGATAAGAAGAATAACCACATTGTCCGGCAATAACCTCATAGTCCAATTCTTCCGTGATATGAGTCTCTACATAATCCAGTGCCTGCTGCAATACATCGCTCCAATCCATACACACCTCTCCTTTTCCCGCTGTCTGGAAACATCATAGCATATCGCATGATCCTTTTCCCTGCATTTTTTGGGAAGATATCCTTCATAGATCATTATACTCTCGATATCGTTAAATTCTGAAACGATCACGCCATAGACGTTTTATTACCAGATGTCTTTTCCGTCCCCGTATAGGATGGTTTTGATATTATCATCGATCTCATTTTCAGACAAACCCTGCCGGATCAGCGGCCGGATCACTTCACGGCTTTCCCTCATGTGGGGCAGATCAGACGCCAGCCTGCTGGCTTTGTCCTCATATCCCGCTTTCAGATATAAGAAACACAGGGTGGCGCGGATTGTTGATTTTTGTCTCTCATTGTTCGATATGGGCAATCCTCTCTCCATCAGTTCGATGGCTTCCTGCGTATCGCCCTTTAACGCCAATGTGCTTGCCAGCCCCAGAATCATGCCCGGCTTATTGGGATAGATCAGCAATGCGTCCCGATATATCTTTTCTGCGGAAACATAATCCCCTTTCCGCTGATACGCAACAGCCTTTTTATGGATATTGTATCTTGTTTTTTCCGCGCGGATCGTATCCATACCCACTAACAGATCAATACTTGTCTCAAACAGGTTTGCCAGCGCCGGCAGCAGCGTGATATCCGGATAGGATTCGCTGCGCTCCCATTTTGAGACACTCTGCGGGGTGATCCCCAAAAACTCCGCAACATCCTCCTGGGTAAGATTTTTTAAGCAACGGTATTTTCTTAAGTTTTCTGACAGATATAACATGACGTCCTCCTTATCTTTTTTCCGCCAGCGGCGAGTGAAACTGACACCCTCGCCGCTGGCTGTCTGTATTTGACTACAATAAGATTCTATCATGCATATCTGCAAATTCAAGAACGCAGTAGTTGTCTTACTCTCAACCGTATGGATCTGATGAGATCGTTTTCCTCTATTATTTGGAATAAAAAGCATCATTTCGTGAAAGCAGATAAACACAATATTGATTCATGCTGATCCCCTCTTTTTTTGAATGTTCCGCTAACAAACGGTGCAGGCTGCGTGGTATCCTCAATTTAAACTGTCCCGAGTAATCTTCCAGACTATCCGGTTCCTGAATCATAAGACCATCTTCCAGCGCGGCTTCAAGCCATGCTCTTTTTGCATCAGCAGCATTTACTACTGCTCTTTCTATCGTTTCTCCACAGGTAATACACCCCGGAAGTTCAGGAAAAGACACAACATATCCGCCTTCATCCTTATCTTCTACGATTTCCATACGATATGACATATTCATATATTCATCTAGTGTTTTCATCACTCTCTACCTCACTTTCCACAACCTTTCTTACCATATCAACATAAACTCTTTTAATCGGTTCATGCTTTGGAATCGTAATTGGCTGACATCCCGGTTTCCTGAATGTATAATGGCTGCTTCCTTTTTTAGGGGAATTCATTTTGTATCCATAACTTTCCAGAACTTTACGTAATTCATCAAAACGTAGGTCTTTGGACAAAGACAAAATTTTTACTAATAGTTTATCCCACTGTGACATCTATGATACCTCCTATCCCCATTATATGTGGTATCGTATTTGGTGTCAACATAATTATGAAAATTCTAACGACAGTTGAATTTTATTCAAATGGGATTGGCTGGACAACGTCTTTTTTGTAAGATACACTATATGCAGAACCGGTTCCATTTTATTGAAAGGACGTAACACTATTATGAAATATGACCTTGGAAAAAAATTAAAATCCCTGCGTACTGCACACAATCTCACGCAGGAGCAGCTTGCGGACCGGCTGGGCGTTTCCTTTCAGGCGATCTCAAAATGGGAGACAAACGCCTCCGTTCCGGACATTTCCATGTTCCCCGTTCTTGCCAATTTCTACCATGTGACCACCGACGAGCTTCTCGGCGTCGATATACTGAAAACAGGTGAAAAGATCTGCCAGCTTTGTGAGGAGATTTACCGGCTCGAACGAGAATGGAAATTAAAAGAAGCCGTAGAAAAAGCACGGGAGTCGTGCAGAGAATACCCGGGCAGCGAGGATCTGCAGTTTGCCCTTGCACATTCATTGGAGCAGGCCACCTACGTGATCCGCACAAAGGAAGAAAACCTGGCAGAGCTCGCGGAAATCCTGCAAAATATTCTTGAAACAAGCACCGACACCGCCATGCGCCTGCGCTGTCAATCTATGCTTGCCAGGACTTACCACACGATGGGCGACAAAGAAAAGGCCTTGGAGATCGTCAACAAACTCCCCGAGCTTCCCCAGACACGGCCGCACCAGATCATTTATATGGGACTGAAGCAAGGTTCGGAGCGCGCTGATTTTGTCAAAGGCGCTGTCCGAGTATATTACGAATGTATTTGTGCCGGTATTTTCAGTCTTTGCGGGATCTGGCCCTACAAGGAAAGGGACATTCTCCCGCCTTTGGAACAGATTGCTCTTCTTGACAGCTTCCTGAAGCTGCAAGCAATCGTATTTGGAGAAGATCTGCTGGCCGAAAATATGAACGCCGTAATGTGCGCTTATACAAAAGCCGCATTATGGTGCGATCTGGGTGACAGGGAAAATGCCATCGCCGAGTTGGAAGCTGCCCTTGCCTGCGCGGAAAAATTCCAAAACTATAATGAAAGCGGTCGTTATGATTCGGCTATGCAAAAAGGCTGCGAAACTCTGCCTCGATCTGCCTGGTCAAACAGCGCCTATGTAGACCTGTATAATGAACTGTCTGACAAAAGACGCAAAGAAAATTATGCACTTTTGCAGGGAGATCCTCGATTTGAGACAATCGTTCAAAAGGTGCGCGCAAAAGCCGACATGTAACGATAGCTTTCAGCGTAAATGTTATGCCGCGGGGAGTAACTTCCCCGCGGCATATTAACATACTTATCCAAACAACGCTTCCACTGCTCCTTTTGCCATGCCGTATACACCGCCCAGCACGGAACCAAAAATCTTACCGGGAAGGCCAAAGATATCTTCTCCTCTGTACTTGCCCCGTTCCGCGCACAGGGTGATGTAGTCACCGATGCACTGGAAAAAGCCGCGCCTGGTCATTTCTTTGTAATCTTCTTCCTGATCATCAAACGTCCACATATCCGCATCGTCATTGATATTATCCGCAAGAGCCAGCCGTTTCTCGCCGGGAATGGCCATAACGATATGATACAGCAGCTTTGTGAGGTTGTAAGGCATTCTCTGCTGCCCTCCTTCTTCCTTATATCCGGCGCAGTAGTTTATGGGCCGGATATGCAGCCCGGTACCTTCCAGTATACGCCGCTGCACCGATTGGGACTTTCGTTCAAGAAAATCAAGAAGGATATCATCAGGCACATTTTTCTCCGTCAGCCAGTGGGTCCCTTTCATGGCCACATCCGCCTGGTTCAGACCGATGAGAAGCCTGCTTTCCGCTTCCTGTCCCATACAGGGAATGATCACATCATTGATCATTTCATAAGTAGTCATCAGATCCTTTGTAGACGCGTCGATGACCACCAGCACCAGATCGATAAGAGGCACGCCCTCCTCGTCTGTCTCACTGAGTTTCTCCACAAGCATGCGGCTGTAATTCTCATCGTTCTCAAAGCCGTCTCCCATCCCGGGAGAATCCCAGATCACCAGATTTTCCAACTCAAACCGATCCAGCCCTTGGGTTTCCGGATCCACACCTACGCCCACCCGGGCTACTTCCATGTTGAACAGCGCGTTGATGGTGGAGCTTTTGCCGCTCCCGGTAGCTCCCGCGAACAGGATATTTACTTTCTTCGAGCGGATCTTGATCAGCCTGGAAAGCTTTTCATTTTTCTCTCCCAGAGAAAGATCTGATTCCATGATATCCTCTTCCAACAGCTCATAAATACTTTTTTTCTCTTTCTTCACCAGTATCCCTCCATGTGATTTGTTTTTTGCATGCATTGTCTGCATGTACATATACCATATCAAACCGCATGGACACAAACTGTCGTCCCCAAAACTTTTTTATCTATATCGGATATTTTTTATCAGATCTCCCTGACTTCTCAGCCACATCTCTATACCGTCGCCAAATACCTCTGCCTGAATGGTAAATATGCCGTCCTCCTCTTTCAGGATCTTGGCGGTGGGCAGCTTGTCCAGCACAGCCTCCACATAGGCGCCGGAATACTGAAACTCCACCCGCCTGAGCCTTCCCCCATACATAAACTGGATCCGTTTGCGGAACTCTCCCTCCTCGAACCGATCCTTATAGGGAATATGATAATGCTCCTTCAGCACTTTCAGGTTCTGTATCCGGTCGATCCGATATATGGTAGGGTAGGCATCGTTTAACACATCAAAATGTTCCCTTGTCTTTTCATCCTCAATGAATGCCGTGAGGTAGAAATAATACTCGTTAAACAGGATAGCCACCGGCTTCACCTTTCGTTTCACCTGTTTTTTATCCTGCATCCTCATATAGGAAAATGTGATCCATCTGCTTGTATGGATCGCTTTGGCAATCTCCCACATAGTATCCAGAAAAACTGTCTTATGACGGGGCTCCACATAGTGAAACATCTCATTCTGGATCATGCTCTGTACCAGTTTCTGATTACACTTTGGCACGCACCATTCGATGAGTTTCTGCAGTATCTTCTGCATTTCTTCCCTGGTAAACGCCCTGCTGTCCAGCAATATCTTACAGATAGCGAGGATCTCACTGTTTTCAAATTTCATGCGGAATATCTGTTCCAGCCGGTACCCTTTGGCTATCCTGTCATAATATACGCAATTATATACGCCCGAATTTTCGGCCTCCTGATCCAGAAAGCTTCGGATCGTATCAATATCCCTCTGAATACTTCTTTCATCCACACCATACCGCTGTGCTTCCTGAAATTTATTTACGATGCTGCCATTGAGCAGCTTTGTGTAGATTCCCAATATCCTGCTGCTTTTTCTGTTTTTTTCCATGCTAAATTCTCCTTTTTTCGATAAGAATGTTATCAGGTATATTTTACTATACAGCATGGACAAATTTCGTCTGTCAAAAGGAAATTTTTTCGTTTTTTTTATATTTTACCCGCCCCCATACATTTTTGTCAAGATAAATACAGGCAGGCAAATTTTCCTTTTCTTCCAAAAAAAGACCCGGCGTCAGATATAATCTGCCGCCGAGCCAACACAACCGAAATCATATAAGCAGCACAATTCCGGTTCGTCTATTCAGAAAAATACATATGCACAACAATCTTCAGATGGTCTTTACCCACTTTTGCAGGGCGTCCACGGAAGGATTGCCGTTTAGCACCTTGCCGTCAAGGATGACCGCACCAGGACAAACAGGCGCCAGTTCTTTTGCCGTCTTACCGAGCCCGCTGCCACCGGAAGTGGCAAACAGCACGATTTTCTTTCCAAAAAAGTCATAGCTTTCCAGAAATGTATGAATGATACGAGGAGCTGTATACCACCAGATAGGAAAGCCAAGCAGGATCGTATCATAGGCAGCGATATCGGCGTCTTTGTCTGCCAGTTCCGGACGGCTGGACTTGTCATTCATCTCCACAGAGCTGCGGGACTTTTTATCCATCCAGTTTAAATCTGCCCGGGTGTAGGGTATGGCAGGTCTGATCTCGTATAAATCCGCTCCGGCGGCATTTGCGAGATTTTTTGCCGCTCTCGCCGTGGTTCCGCTGGCTGAAAAATAAGCTACCAATGTTTTACTCATATCTCTCCACTCCTTTTTTTCATTTCAAGATTCCATATTGCTTCTCATCTACCGGCTCCAGCCACTCGTTGGAACCGTTTTCTCCCGGCACTTCAACAGCGAGGTGGGAAAACCAGCTGTCCGGCGCGGCGCCGTGCCAGTGCTTGACGCCTGCGGGAATATTGATGCAGTCGCCCGGCTTCATTTCCACGGCGTCCCTGCCCCACTCCTGATAATACCCGCGCCCGCCGACGCAGATGAGGATCTGTCCGCCGCCCTTGTCGGCATGGTGGATGTGCCAGTTGTTCCGGCAGCCCGGCTCAAAGGTCACATTGAATATGCCCACCTGTTCTTTCGATACGGGAGCAAGGTAGCTCTGCCCGATGAAATACTGAGCGAAACCGTCGTTGGGCGCGCCGATGGGGAAAAGGATCGTGTTCTGATAGTTGTCCTTCTCCGTAAGCGGCTGCTCCGCCTCGTTCCACACATCCTTTGCCAGACGGAACACCGCCCACGCCTTGGGCCAGCCGACATAAAAGCCGACGTGGGTCACGATAGCGGCGATCTCAGCCCGGGTCACGCCGTTGGCTTTTGCGTTTTCCAGATGGTAGATCAGCGAGGAATCTGTGATCCCGGAGGACATCAGCGCCACCACGGTAAGGATGCACCGTGTCTTTAAGTCAATGTCGGGATTGTTCCAGTTCTCCCCAAAGAGAATGTCGTCGTTGAAATGGGCGAAATCCGGCGCGAAGCTCCCAAGCTGATCTCTGCCTGCAGTCTGTGTGATCTTTTTCATTTTGTTTTCCTCCTTCTTAATCTTTCAACAACCCTCTTACGCAGTTGTATACAATTTCATAAATCGTCATGAACACATAGTTTACTCCGGCCTGCTCCATGGCAGTCCGCTGTTTTTCATTCACCACAGTATAGGGATAAATCCCAAACATGAACGGAAAAAACGTATATAGAAATTTCTGCTTATCCGAGATCGGCATTTCCGGAAAATACTGCTCCAGGCAGCGCATGACCGCACGCAGGGAACCTCCGTAAGCAACCTTAAACTCCGTGAGGCGCTCCAGCCGGCTACTGCTTTCCAGATCGTAATGATTCATCGACATGATCTTCAAAAGCTGTTCCCGCTTCTCCAGGGAATGCGCCAGTTGATCGGCAAATTCATCCCTGGTAAGCGCAGTGTTTTCCTCCATGATCCGATTCAGATCCGCGATCCACAATTCGTTCTCCCTCTGCAAAAGTGCAAGGAAAATCTCTTCTTTTGTCTGAAAATAGTTGTAGATCGACGTTCGGGTAAAGCTGGTGGCGTTTCCGATGTCTTTCAGCGTGATCTCTTTAAAACTCTTTGTCTTATACAGCTTTTCGCAGGCGTTTATGATCTCTTCTTTCCGGGCTTCTGTCAGTTCCGGTGATCCCTTAGGCATTTTGTTTCCTCCTTGCATGTCTGCTCTTTTGTTCTGCTGCCGCACAATGATGGTTCCAGATAGGGCGCCAGCCCGGAGCCGATAGCGTTCTCCGCTGTCTCTTTGTCTTAGCAGTTTATTCTGACATCATGTCAGAAATAAGTATAGCATTATTCTGACGTGATGTCAATATGCCACAGGGAATTTTTGATTTTATCATTGTAGGAAAATTTTGATTTTGTAATAACTACTCATACGGCACCACACCAGCCATCCACGCTTACGGGCAAAATCAAAACCTCAGCCGGTCCGGATATGGGACTGACTGAAGCTTTCTCTGTTTAATTTAATATTTTTTGCCTTTTTGAATAAGCATAGCCGCGAAATAATACCCGGCGCAAACAAACAGCCCCATGATAGCAGCATAGTCCATCAGGAATCGGGCAACCGATTCCTCAAAATCAAAGAAAACGAAATGATACTGCAGGAGCATATAATTCCCGAAATCCCGTTTCACGAACGCATACGCTCCATACGCGGAGATCATGACTGCCATACTGCGAAGCGTCCATTTCCGAAATTTCGAGGGCTTCTTTGTGAGTTTTCTTGCCATGCCCATGATTCTGCCCCAGTGCAGTCCAAGGTGCAGAGACAAAAATACAAATCCCCAATAGGCCGAGAGCATATGAACCGTCCGGAGGGCCGCGCTGAAGCTGTGTACATCCAGGCGAAACACATAACGGGACAGAAGAATACCACTTATCATAGAGCCTGCCATAGAGAGGAGCACGAGCAGCGTCAACACCGTCCCGAATACACGAATCGGCGGATAATTCCCCCGAAAGAGGTTTCTGCACCATTTTATGTTCAGAATATGGTGCAGAACGAACAGCAGGAAAATGCTGATACCGAGCCATTCATGAACCGCCTCACCTATAAGGGAGTACGCCATCAGGAGAAGCAGCGCCGCGGTCATAAAGACATCTGTTATGATTTTCAAAATCTGTTTCGTTTTCATCGTCAGCCTTTACGCTTATATGCACGCATGGAGAACCGCCAGCAATTCGTCCTTCGTGAATTTCTTACAGCAGCCGCCGGTGAGAACGGTGCTGTCCGCGATTGCCGCATAGTCTGTATCGGCAGATATGCCCATTTCCGTAAATGTGGTCGGCAGACAGACTTCTTTGATGAACGACGCCAGAGCGTCGATAAAGTCGTTTGCCAGCTCTGTTTCCGTCTTTCCGGCAGGATCAATGTCCCAGACGTTCACGGCGAGGCGGGCAAACTGGGGCCCGGCTTCGGGAAGCATATGATGGTAGAGAACAGGATGGATCACCGCCAGCCCCTGCCCGTGGTTGCAGTCGGTGTATGCGCCTAACTGATGCT
>CANQHX010000056.1 GCA_947623905.1 uncultured Lachnospiraceae bacterium | reverse complement strand
TGGAGCTTTTTGTACCATGCGATCTCACGGACTGCCAGTTTTCTTCCCTGCTCATCAACAGCTGTTTTATAAATCCGGTCCCCTTCGATACGGAGGCTGTTAAACGGACGGCAACGCATTTTGGGAAGCCTCTCCCATTCGCTGTACAGCCCGTATTCATGCGTCCGGTACAGGGGCTGTTCTGCGAATTTCATATCTTTTTCTTGAAGCCACCGCACAAATTCCCCCTCAGAAGGGACATCAGAAAGACACGATTTATCCCTAAATATGAAGTGTCCGGCAACACCATACTCCATGCTACGTTCTTCCACAAAGCTATCATTTTCATATTTCCAGCGGCAGGGAAAATCTTTTGAGATTCCGATAACATTATCATCGACATCTGGAATCTCATAATCCTCAGGCAGCACAAGGTCGCACCAGATCAGCATGAACCGCTCTTTTTCTGGAATATAAGACAACGCTTCAGAAAGTCCCGCACAGGTGCCATTTTTACCGGTGGCACAGACAAGACGGATATCATACATCCCTCCAAACGCAGCAAGATACTTTTCCAAGACATCAAATTTATAATCCCCAATGACAATAAACTTTTTCACCGGATATTTGCGAAACAAATGAAAGATCATTGGAAGGTTGTCTACTGGAACCAGCGCTTTCGGCTTATTCGCCGTCAGATGCCTCATGCGGGTTCCCTTGCCGCCGGCTTGTACGATTATGTAATTCATTTTCATGGCTTTTGTCCTCCAGTTCCATATATTTTCAGGCATTTAATCCTTATATTTCTTTTCGTTATACATTTTCATCTGACGGTAAAGGCGGAGCTTTTTCCTGCCGGATAAAACATCATCCAGTAATTCCTGCAGTTCCGATTCAAGATTTGACCGCTGTGTTGATAAAATGGCTAAACGATTCTTACAATCGTCCTTAAACTCAACGCTGACATCTTCTCGATCAAGCTGCTCCTCCATGTGATAAATTTTCAGTTCATTTATGCTGAGCTTGTCAATCAGGCTTCCTACTGTTTCCATAATTATTCCCTCCGATTATTTGCCTACCTTGTCAAGAACGATTTCGTCAATTTCTTCGATCAGGTCGTTTCGGTGCTGATTCAACGGGTTGATATTTCTTATGGCTTTAAGAACAACGTCGTCCTTCTGGCTGCGCACCTTGTCTTCCTCGTGCCACATCTCGGTATTTGTGGTAACAAGCTCACGCACGACCTGTTCAAGATCATCGCGGTGCTCGTTAAGCGGTCTGATCCTGCGGATTTCATCTGTGACAATGACATAATCTGAGGGACGGCTCTGACTTTGAACATGCCAATCGGCAATAGTTCTTTGGATCAGCTCTGCGATCACCTTTGCTTTCATTATTTCCATTTTTATAATCCTTCTTTCTTTGGAGCGTTTGCTTCTTGAACATGCAGTTTATATTTTATTTCACGGATCAGCCGCCATACCTCATTTTTAACCAGTATCTCAATTGCACCATACACAATGATCGATAACACAATTGTCACCACAATATACAACATGTTGCTTATGGCAAAATACTTTACTACTGTGTTTACGGCCAGAATGCCCAAACAGCCAATGATGGATTTTAGATAGGTACTGCCAATACCAGATATCCCACTGTATTTCCTACCACGTATCATGCTCCATACATAGGTACAACCCTCTGCCAGTGCAGTTGTGAACGCAGCCGCCTTTTCCTTCCAAAATGGAACGAGCAGTATGTTCAGCGTAAGATTCAGAACGGCACTGACGACTGTGACCCCAAATACTTCTTCTTCATGTTTCATTGGAACTAGTATGCACTGCCCCCAGAACCATGCAGCCATACAAAACATTAGTGCCATGCTCAATATTCGCAGCGATGATGCCGCTTCAATGTATTCCTGACCGGATATCAGCAGGATGATCCTCTCGCTCAGAATCATAATGCCCGTCATCGTCGGCAACATGAGCGTAACTATAGTTTTATAGATTTTAGATGCTGTCAGCCGGAACTTGTCCATTCTACCTGTGCCGTAAAAAGCTGAAAGGCGTGGAATTGAAACGACCAGTACCGTGCCGAGAATCTGCTTTACAACGCTATATATTTTAGTAGCAGCACTATAGATACCAACGGTTTTGTCTCCGCACAATATACCGAGAACCGTCACATCGGAACTGACATAGATTGAGACCGTAAGTGATATAGCAAACAAAATAAAGATAGGTCGCAGATGACATTTCCAATTAATATGACGGGTCAGCCTGACACGGATCCTTTTGCGGGCATGATAATAGTTCAGTAAATTTGAACCGGCACAAGCCAGGACCGTGATGACAGCATATACAGCCACATCGTTTCTTGTGTGCACACAGCAAAAAAGCAAGATGAGCGAAACGAATTGAAAAAGGATGCTCCGAACCGTTATATACAAATAGTCTTCATAAATCGAATAAATCCATTCCATGCCAACCGTTGTTAATATCACCTGAAAGGAAAGGATTATCAGTAGTAGCAGGTAGTTTTTCAGCGTTGATGATACGACGAGCGAAATCGCCAACATGGCATAGGCGAATACGGTCGAAATAATGTTAATCGTAAATAATTCGTTGGCAAAACGGTTTAGTTGCAGCGAATCCTCACGTATTGCTGCACCATCACGGATGGCATATCTGCCAATCCCCAACCCCGCCAAGAGCGTAAAATAGCTGACCACAGAATTGGAAAAATTATACTGGCCAAGGCTTTCAGCTCCCAAAATGCGGGAAACATAAGGAAATGTGATCAGTGGGAACAATACCTGCATAGCACCACGGACAGCATTCAGGATCATATTTGTTCTAAGTGATTTCTGTTTTTCGATAGACATGCTTTTCCCTCTTTGCACTGATTAGGAACTTCTTCAGCGAATACCCTTTTTCTGCTTAATTCCATTTTGATATGTGTTTGCTTCTTTCTTCATTAATTTTATCGCCTTTCTGAGCGAAATCCCGTTTTTACACAATTCCTGCTTTAATATACATTTATAGTCCCATGCTTCTTCTCGTGACTGTTTGAAAACATCTGCAGCGAGACTCACATTTGATATACCTGCAATAATACCATCACAAAAAGAAAGCGTTAACATGTCTCTTAATACCTCATATCCCAACCAATAACGGTTTTTATCTCTCCGAATCGTGTCATCATAGATAGCAAGTACTTTTTTTCCACTACTTGATCTGATCGAATCTTTATAAAAAATCAGATTATCTCCATATTTTTTTTTGAAGAAAAAAATTGTGTCCTCACTGTCTGTTGCCAGGAATATCTTTTCAAATCCATACTTTTCGATTGCTTTATCCGCTTCATCCACATAATCATCCAAACCCACGGGAATTGGATGCCCGTTTAAATTTCCCCATTCCACACCGCGAACATGTATCCCTAATATTTTTCTGCTTCCAAATAACGATTCAATTTGTTCTGCTAAAGCATTATATATATCTTCCCTGATACGAATATATTTCTTACTTACTCTCACAAAGTCATCAATCGTTTTTTTATCCACGCCATATGTAGTATCTGACATTCCATTTGAATTTTTACCATAAAATGTTACATTATAGCTATTATTAGCTTCATCCAGAGAAACATCTGAAACAGGCTTAAAATAGTACTCAAAAGGATTAAAAATCCCATTGACTCCATTGGACTCATAATATAAACTATCGGTCCAGTCCACTACGGGAATAAATTTATACCTCTCAGCAACCAAGAGTCCCATACATACTCTTTTCCAAGCAGCAAAAAAACCCCATGTTGGATTTGTAATTTTAATAATATATATAAGCTTATCTTGATTCAAATTCCCAAATTCCTGGAATTTGAACATTGTATGGCATTCATAATAGTCATTACACCACTCTCTAAATATTGGACTCTTTTTTAGCATATAGTGTAATATGAATCTATACATGTATTCCGATGATTTAATTTTCTCCTTCAACATTTTGGCATCTTCCTTTCGAGAACTTTATTTTCCTAATTAAACTAAAGCACTATCATTGCACTTTAATCATCAGAGAGCAGCAAAGAATGGCTTTATTCTCTGATTCTTCTGTATAAATTCAGAACATAATAGAAAAAGCAAATAAACGATACCGACCTCGTCTTCAACAGCAGATATTCTACACGATGTCTTTTATCCAGCTTTCTCGCTTCCTCATATTGCACAATATCCCGGTAGCATATAAAAAAGAAAAAAAGAACATTGTCACAAAATGATATGCTGATGTAGTAAAAACAAATTCAAACATCACGATTGTAATTATCATAAGCATGCCCATATTTTTCCCCCGCAAGGCCTTTTGGATAGCTCTGTATACAGGGAATATATAAATGAATAGAAGCAGGATTCCTCCTTGGGACAATACCACCATAAGAGAACTACTGCTTCCGTTTTCTCCTCTTGTAAGCTGAGAAGCAGTTTCCGAACGAAAGGAATTCACGACTGACAGATCCCCAAACCCTTTTCCCAAAATCGGCGAGGACAGCCATGCATGGAATCCGGCATTAAGATCATCAGATCGTATGAGCCACGAAACCGACGTGAATTTAAGCAAAAAGATGGAAATTGCTGCATAAGCGCCTACAACAACCAAGATGCCCCCAATCAGCAGCTTTATCAGATTATTAAATTTCACTTTCGATTTTCGCATGAAAAAGCGAAACACAAGCATAAGTATCAGAAGGATCTGACCTGTAGTTGTAAATGTTGTAATCAGTGTCGTCATTAAACAAAACAGCTTCAGATTGACCATATGGCCCTTACCGCGCCCGGTGGAAAAAAGAAAATCTTTTCGCATATTCCCCGTTGACAAAAAAAGTTCTGCCGCAATTGCCAATACAAGGCAAAAAGAAAACATCGGGCCTTCCGCAAATATTCCCTGGTTTCGCAGACCAGTATAGCTTAAGAAGGTAACTCCTTGCCGTTCAAAATAAAGGCCAAAATAACTCGGACAAGATATGCCGCGCAGTTGGGCCCCCCATCCACTGCGAATACTACCTGTTGGCGAAATGATATGCAACTGTGAACCAAACGTCCAGAAGAAAAGCGAAATAACGGAAATAACCGTCATTACATTAATATACTTATCAATTGGGTCAAACAGCGTTTCACGGTCTATGTGATCGCCAAAGTACAAGATCATCATTGGAAAAACCATGAGAATCCGGGCAATAAAAGTAAAACGGGTTTTTTCGCTGACGTTCATTATAAAAAGGAAAAACATTGAAAAATAATAAATGGACAGAACTCCTGCAATTCTTCCGACAAGCGTTTTTTTCATCCTTCTTTTTGAAAATCGCATAATCAAGTATACCGCAAGCAAAATGATAGTAATTTCTGGAATATAAAAATTAACGTCAAGCGCTGTCGAATATACTGTATTTGTATCCAATATAAAGAAAAATATAACTATATACTCAAAGAAATCCCATATTTTTTGTTTGGTCATCACTTCAAATCGCACCTTTCACACCTTCTTTTTGTTTCGGTAAGTATTTCGCATATATTCCTCTACACAGGAAAAACGATATAATAAGCCATAAAGCAATACAAACATAACGCAGAAATATCATTCAGCATTTGCTACTTTTCTTTTTGCTTTTAAGTGAAATTCTATCAATTTGATACATTGCCACAGCCTTGTGTTCCTCAGAATGTACTTCAAACTGAACTTTTCGTCAGTGTTGATAACTTTCATACTTTTACATTTAATGTGATTGGCATTGAGCCAAACATCCAATAAGCGTTCAGCAATATATCCATAAATCCGCTTTTCCTGAGGCGAATATCCGCTTAAATCTGTTTTACGCTCAGTATATTTCAATATTTCAAACAGCCACTCACAATAGGAATCAAAAATATCTTTTCTCGTAATAATCATGTTAAATGGTCTAAATGCCGCGCTGTATTCAAAGTATTTCTCGTAGTATGGCAAATACTCCGGATACAACACTTTTATGGCTTCTTTGACATTATCCAGATCTTTAACATATCCACATCGTAAATACTTCGCATATGCTCCCTCTGCAGTTATGCTCTTTCGTGCAACAATTGCATCATGTTTGCCCAATATTTTTCTGATGTCATTTTCCCTCAAGAAATGTCGGGATGAATTATCTATCAATGCTTTTGTAAAAAATCTTCTGTAATGAACAAGTCCTGCTATGTCAGAGGTGCTATTTTTCCAAATCCAATAACAAGCGGTCAACTCACAGTAATTACTATTTTTTTCAGAAATATTTTCCCCTGTGTTATCTGATATTAGATTGTTATTTTTTTGTGCGTAATTGCCTACTCGGATCACCTTATAACATTTATCCAAATTATACGATGACAAATCAACCGGTTTATGTGCAACTATATAAATATTAAGCATATGGTTTTTCCTCTCTTACATGGCATGCAATCACCAGAAGCGCTCTACTCATTGCTTCAATTATTGAGCTACAAAGCCCTTCGCTAAAACTAAGATAGACATAAATATCAATATGATCATACCTCTCGAATGTCTTTTCATGTGGTAATAATCCTAAGAATATTGCTTGATCTTCTAATTCTAATTTGTGTGATATTGCTTTTAATCTTGATAGATTTCTACCGCCAATAATTTCATATCAGACTTCTAAACTGTACTTATCTTTTAATATTTTTATTACTTTTAGCACGCTTTCATGACCTTTGAATTTCACATCCACATGCGCTACTGTTCTTATTATTATTTTTTCTGCCATAAATATCCTCTCTTAGCAATAGTAACCAAGTACTTTATTCTGAAATGAATAGATTATAAAATTCATCTCTAGCAGAATCTAAAGTCAGATTATGAAATTTCTTAGAATGCTCGAAATTAACTATTGTTTGTCTAATCAATTCTTCCCTGTCATTTATCTTTCTAATTCTATTGGCCAATTGTTTTACATCTCCCGCCTTGAACAAATATTCATGAGATATAAGTTCATAATTGCCTCCAACATCACTTGCAATAACAGGACATCCTCGAGTCATTGCTTCTATAATTGAGCGACATAAACCTTCCTGAAAACTTGGCTGAACATAAATATCAATTGAATCCATCCATTTGTAAACTTCGTCATGTGGCAATGCGCCAATTATATTTACCTGATCTTCAACTCCAAACTTTCTACACATTTTCTTTATATAACAGCCTGAACCGACTCCTATCAAATAATACTCAATATTTGTAAAGCCTTCCTTCTTTAATCTAGCAAGTGCTTTTATTACAGTAACCTGACCTTTCCAACGAGTATCAAGCAATGCAGCTGTTCCTAAAATTAGTTTATTGCCCCCTCCTCGGATTTTTTCGAGTCGTTTTTCTAGTATTTTATCATCCATATCATGAATTTCTACATCTGAACATCCAAGCGAGCGTCCTTTACAGGGATAACGTTTTTGCAGTGCTTCGTCAGTTACATACACTGCATAAGGTACATCTTTCATCAAATAACGGCAATGAAATTCTCTGGGCCATGCAACTAGTTTTCCCCGAAAGCTGTGATACCATAAACCCTCACGAGCAAAACCGGTTACTTCAACCAAATAGGGCTTATGATATTTTTTTGCAGACTTTAATGCAGTGTTAGTATATATATTTCCTAGTGAACGTATAATTATTTTATCTGCTTTCTCAATTTCTTGATCTATTGTTTTTTCAATACTTCGTCTTATTGAAATACTAAAAACATTTCTAACTGGTTTATATAAATCTGGCAATGCAACAAACGACGAACGGTCTATATTATATTTATTAAATCTTTTAATAGCCTCTTTTGGGTTATAAATAACTTGATCACATCGAAGAATTACTGTTAATTCATCACAATATCCGCGGTAACGTTCCCATATATTTTCATTAAAGTTTGTATCAGTATAAATGTTCCCATCACTGTCAAATCTCCATCTTGATCCTCCCTGAATAAATAGCAATCTCATTATCAATCACCCCTCTAGATTATTAAATGAAAAACTTTGTTGAATACTTCATTTGGTGCTTCAATCTTATTTTTCCTAATTATAGAAAAGTGTGGAAACCACTTTTTTGATTCTCTATTTACTTCTGCTTCTTTGTAATCAAATGTTCACGTTTAATTGCCCGACGAGTATACATAAGAATACTTAGAACACTCGCTCCGAAATAATATAAAAAGATATACAAAACCATCAAATCCAAAACATGAAAAATTGTTGCTACCAATACTGCTAATGGAAGGATTCCTCCGGCACCAAATTCAAACTCAATACGCACAAGAATATTACCAGCATCATCTGAGTTTTTAAATACATCATTTTCAAACTGAAGAATCCCTTCATCCACCATTTCTCGTTCAACATTTTTATACTTTTGATAAATCAATCGCATAAGACTGTCTCCGCTAGATGCTAACGCCGCCAATACAATCATGAATGGATTACCCGGATGAAACAATATACCACCATTATGGTAAGCCGTAAAACCAATTGCCACGCCCATAAGACCTACAAGAAGATAACTTCCCATTGCGTCTGCAAAACTACCAAAAGGAAGTTTTTTTACACCACGTGCTAGATTCCCGTCAATACAATCCATGAGTAGCCACAAATTGAATAGGACTGCTCCTATAATATTAATCACATAGTTATTAATGAAGAATAAAGCACATGCTATGACAGATACAAGGCATGACGCATAGGACACTTGATTAGCATTAATGCCAAGATTAGCAGCCCATGCAGCGCAATGAAATGATAAAGGCCGGTATAAATGACGAACAATAAAAGAACACTTTTTCCATCCCCATGCCGGGTAGGCATCTCGAAAATGCCGGCTTGTATATTTCATAAAAGATTACCTCCCAATATTAGCCAAAAGATTTAAGTATCACAACTTAATCTTACTCCACTGTTCTACTACATAAAAATCCTTATATTTCTCTTTTCCAGCAAAAAATCTATCCAACTTTTCTCCATCACTAAATATTTGTATATTTTCATAGTCAATCAGTTCATGATCTATAAAATATCCTAAATACTTGATTTTTTGGGGATCAAGTCCCATATATCTTGCTGCGGTTATATCTACCGCTAACAGATCTTCTCCCACGATGAGTGTGTTTGCATTTTTGGTTGTTGGGCAAAACGGTCCCTGTCCCTCACCAGCGATTACTCCGTCAATAACGGAAAGATACTTTCTCTTTCTCATCTGCATCGCCTGGTACAAATCAACCACCATACGCCAGATAGTGTCATTTCCCGGCCAGGAGCCTCTGTGCGTGACTTTAGCTGTCTGTGCGGCTTCCCAGGCTTCTTTTGATGGATATTCGTCCCCATGAATTTCCGGATAGCCTATCTGCCAATGGACCAACTGGTTCTTATTTGTAACCGAACCAACTAAACCCTTTAAATTCAGCGTAGCACCGACCTTCTGGTGCGTCTTCAACTTAGGAATGGAAATATATACATCCGCATCATATAAACTTTTTGAAAACGTATACAACTGTGTTTCTCCTGTATGAGATGCAACTGTCTCTTCTCTCTCATCAAAAACCCCGCGGAACCGCGATGAATCCATATCATATAACAATGATTTTTTTCCTAAATTGACCTCAACTGTTCCATTAGGATCACCAGATTGATGCACCATTTTATCTTTCTTCCCATAATTGGTTAAGTCATCACAGACAAGGGGACGTAAATCTAAAATAGATACAGGGCAATCATACTTATGTTCCAGTCTTTTGATCCCTGTAAAATCCATCAATTCCTCAAAATTGGCATCTATGGACGGATTATCTCCGATGATGATCTCTCCCTTTCCCTGCAATGTTTCAGCGACAAAATCTGTAACTGCCTCAATAACATTCGGGTGTGTGATAACACAGTAGAGATTGTCTTTATGTGAACAGGATTCTCTCCACTTGGATGCCACCCAGTTTGGCTTGATAAAAACTCTATCACCGGGTGTAATAATTTTCTCCAGTGGATTACTTACAGGTAATCCCATATCAGCAAAACATCTTCTCAATGTTTCTTTTACTGTATTCAGCCGATAATTATCTGCTACTTCAATTCCAACTCTATACATTATTAACCTCTGTTGTTTCGTCTAATAATTTAAAGAATCGCTCCAATGCCCATATCATCCACTTCTGATCGCCTGTCATATCATCCGTGCAGTGCGCCCAGAAATCTGGGTGAGTCGGCCCCTGCCAATTGGCCATCCATTCATTCATCGGGCGGGGCATTGGCATTTTAGAAGGCATCACAAAACCTGGATATAAGGTGCTGAATGCCTCGCGGACTACATACTTATTCTCTCCGGCGCGAATACGAAGCAAATCAAGAGGATCTGCCAAAATCGTTTCCGCATAAGGTGTTTTTAATTCAATTCCGGCAGTCTGACAAGCGTTCGTATATGACCCCATTGCCTCACATAGGAAAAATCCCCGGCAGAATTCGTGCACATCAATCCTGCCATTATTCTCATACCTTTTGTAAGGTTCCGTTACCAAATCAAAATCTTTCAGAACTTGATAAGGTTTTACATAAGAGTATCTATCAATAAACTCTCCAACGGTCCAATCTTTTGACATCAAACCACTTAAGCCGCCATAGTTCAAATCTGCAGATTCACCGAAAATAATTGTATCCATTCCGTCTGATATTGCCTGTAATGCCGCTTTATATATCTGAACCTCAATAGAGTGGATTGGTGCACCTTTATGTTTCATCAAAACTGGAGCATACTTTTCAAAATCCTCCCAGTAAACTTCGATAATTCTGTGGTCAAGCCCATTCATTTCAGCGTATCTTGCAGCAATTTTCGTTTCATCAGTTACTTTCACACTGGGAACAACGCATTTGAAAGTGTAAACTATGGATCCTTTTGGCATAAAATGTGCAAGAACAGCAGAGTCAATCCCTCCACTTAAAGCAAGCGCTGTCCTAGAGTGAACACATATATCAGAAACACGCTCTTTAAAATATTTAATAAGATCTTTCCCGCTATGAACCGGATAAAGGCTTGTCCAATCAGGATGTTTATATAGATTCAAGGGGTATTCTTCGGAAAAGCACCTGCTTGGATCCGCCATCGTTCGGAACATCAAATATGAACTGGAACAATACACTCTATCCACCATCATTTTAGATCCTCCAAATTATGTACTCTTATAGAATCAAGCGCCTTTCTAATTTGTGTAGAAGACGTTCCTTGCGTATATGGAAAATACACAATCTTTATCCCTTCCACCACAAATTGACGCTCATATTCCTGCCATTTCTCCGTGGCGTACCAATCGTCACCAACGAACAAAACCGATGCGCCAAGTTTTTTGCACGCGGTGAGCTTGTCCATATCGTATTGAGGAACGACTGCGTCTACATATTTGCAACTACGCACAATCTCAATGCGGTCTTCAAATGGGATCATAGCCTGCTTGCCCTTATATGAAACAAGTTCGTCAACTGTAATGCCCACAATAAGCTTGTCGCATAGTCCTTTTGCATTTTTGAATAGATTTAGATGACCTATGTGAAATAGATCGTAAACTCCCGTAGTGTAGCCAATAGTCATATTATTCTCTCCTTATATATTATACTGATTCATACAACTTGATATATTTTTTCTTCATTACATCTGTGTTATAAATTTCTATCACATTTGCATAAGCTTTTTCAGGTATTTCGGCCGGAAAGCTTAGCATGGCGCTTTTAATTCTTTCCGCATATTCTTCAGCTTTATTGCAAATATACCCATTCATCCCGTCATTGATCACACTTTTATTTCCTATCGTATTGCTGACAAGGCATAACTTTTTTATGTACATATTCTCAATCAAGCTCATTGCGATTGCTTCACCAAATGAGCAAAGTACAAATGCATCCGCTCCCTTTGCCATAGAAAGCGCCTCATGTCTCGGTTTCCAGCCTGTTATCTCAATATTTGGAGCAGTCAGCTGATTTCTCAGCTCACCATCACCTATCCACAAAAATCTCGCTTCAGGCACCAGTTCGGCTATCTTGTTAAACACCTGTGGCTGCTTCTGGACACAGATTCTCCCGAGTGAAAAAACTGTAAATTTAGTATTCTTAACCGGTTCGATTCCATCGAGCACCGCAGACAAGTCATTAAGATTCACACCTGTTTCTATGTAGGCTGTTTTCTTGCTGAATTTTTTTGCTTCTTCATTTTCGCTCTCACAGCATGTAAGCGTTATAGCACGATTTCCAAGCAGTTTTTCAGCGAATTTATATACATGACTTTCCAGTCCCGGACCCATTAGAATATGTGCATAACCGTGAGGAGTATAAAGAACTGGCTTCTTTTTCACACTGAACGCAAGCCTGCCTATCCCTCCGGCAATCGAGGAATGAAGATGAATAACATCAGGATTAATTTCTTTTTCTATTGCTTGAAGTTCTTTAATTTTTTTGAGATCATTTACAATATTTAATAAACTCTTCCCAAAATTTTTCATCTCAATAAGATGAACTCTTTTATCCAAAAATTCTTTATAATCCTTAGGAGTCTGTGAACGTATGGAATACGCCAAATATACATCAAACTCATCGCACATATCGTTGCAAAGTTGTGAAACATATGTGAATACTCCGCCCCCAAAAGACTCGCAAATCATTAATATCTTCTTCATATTTCTCTCACCATATTCAAAGCTTTTTCCACAACTGATCCATGTCATAATACTTATACTCCGCAAGACGTCCACCATAAATGACGGTTTTCTCGGCATCGGCGAGCTTTTTGTATGCGATGTACAGCACACTATTTTTCTCGTCATTGACCGGATAATATGACTCATCGCCGGGCTTCCACTCGCGGCTGATGACGGTCTTGGGCAAGTCGTTTCCCTGCCCGTCCTTTCCGAATTCAAACCACTTATGCTCGATGATCCTCGCTATCTACAAACTTTCTCTTCCTCCATTGACATTCCAAATTTAATTGTATACACTTTCATCAAGAGGTGATCTTATGAATTTCTACCCTATACACGATTTACACACCAACATCAAAAACATATTAAAAACTCTTTCTTCAAAAAATGAAATTATACCGTCTGTCCGTCAGGCAAAAGCTATGATCGCATTGAACAGTATGCGCCATAAAGCGGCAAAGGCCGGCTTTCTGACAGATGAGGAAATAGAGTCCGTAATTGCTGATGTGAGAAAAGGAAACTGGGATAAGTGAATATTGTTCCAGATACCCATGTTTTAGTTTCAGCCTTGCAGCTCCCCCCTTCCTCTCATCCTCCCTCCCCCTTCGCCACCTGCCGCAAAGTCTTCCACAAGATCCGCACGTCCTCTCCCAGCGACCAGTTCATGATATACTCCGTATCCAGCTTTACCACTTCCTCAAAGTCCGTGATCCTGC
>CANQHX010000055.1 GCA_947623905.1 uncultured Lachnospiraceae bacterium | reverse complement strand
AGTCAGCTTTGTAGTTTGACATAAAGGCATTGAATAAACCGATTAACAGATAGATAATTACCCATTTCTTGTTATTTTTCAATACTTCTTTCATATAATGCATAACTGTACTCCTTTTCCAAATGATAATATTGCCATTAGAATAGTACAGTTGCAACTGTCAGCAAGTTCAATTATCCTCAGCACAATCTGCTAACAGTTTTATCAACTGTACTGAGTAAATACCTGGGATATATTTCATAAATAAATTCGCCTCTCTTTTCTTTCTCCAAACAAAAAATCTTCCCATAAAGACAGCAAAAATAACCCAAATCCTTTAGGGTATGTTTTGCCATTCATGCGGAAGATTTTCAACATCCAACATTATTCAAATCACAAATACGATTCTCAATTTCTACGGTAGTAACACGCGAATGGACGAATTGAATTACTACCTGTATAAAATAGCATTTTATCTTGTTTTTGTCAATGAATATAATAAAACCGTCATTTTCTTTATAATAAAAAGCAGAAATGAGGAAAGTCCGTAGTGGTCGGCATTACTGGTAATATGTATAACTGGCTGTCTTATGAATTTCCACAATGCATGACTTTTGTTCTTAGTTTCTATGGTTCGAAATAGTGTGGTGCTGGCGGTCCATCTATTGTTTTCGGTTGCTTACTTTTTTACCGTACATGGACATCGCCGCGGGCGGCGTCTGGCCCGGACTCTTGAAAAGCGCCGGTACTTGGCGAAGTGTCCGGCACTGAGCCTAGTATCCGCTGCGCTTTTCACGAAGCGGGAGCGGGTCCGGGAAGATGCCGCCCGCAGCGGAAAATCTATGGATAAAAAACAAAAAGGAGCCCGCAGGGAGCTCCTTCCTATTTGTTATTCCAGATAATCCAACGGATCTAACGTTGCGTTTCCTCTGCGCATCTCCATATAGATACTGTCTCCTTCTACGGAAAAATACTTGCTGGGAGCGGCTACCTTTCCGAGGACCGCGCCGGTGGCCACTTTTGCCCCGGTCTCCACGGCCACGTCTTTCAGCTGCCCGTAAGTGACCGTGTAGTCGTTGCCCAGATCGAGGGTCACGGTCCATCCGTACTGGGCGGTCTCCTCCACCGCCGTCACCTGGCCGTCGGCGCCCGCGAATACAAGGGTATCTTCCTCGCTCTGGATGAGCATGCCGGGATTGCGCTTATACTGGTCCAGAGTGGCAAAATACACAGGGGCGTCCATACTGTATTCCATGAGTACATTCCCCTGCACCGGCCACACCAGCTTGCTCTCCCCGTTGTAATTCAGCACGCCGGCGCCGTTGTCCGGCTCTGCCATAACTACATTGCTGCCGTCTGTTTCCGTGGAACGGCGGTCATTGCCGCCGGCAGTCACACCGCCGGCCGGAGATGCCGCGGCCGCCGTACCATTCGATGAGGCGCCGCCGTTCTGCCCGCTGCCGTCCGCGACAGCCACATCCGAACCGGAAACGGCCCGGGAATCCGGATCCTCCGTCATCACCACTGCCACGCCCGTGTTGTCCGGCTGCTGCTGCGCCGTCCGGGTATCGTCAGGTCCTTCGCCCTCCTTTGTATCTTCCATGTCCACCAGTGTCTGGAGTTCTTTTTCTTTATCGCCTGTAAACTTTACCAGCCCCACCAGCGCTACTGCCGCCACACAGCACACTACAAGGGACACGATCAACGCCCTTCTATGTTCTCTCATTTCTGCCTCTTTTCCGCCGCGGGACCGCGGCCGTTGTCTTTTTCAATTGTAGTTTGGACAACTTTCAGGCAGTTTATGCGTATTTTTCCAATTCTGTTCCGTTAAAAGGAAAAACGATCCCGTACAACAGCAGGACGATCCCTCCGGAAAACCGGCAGACCGGCCCCGGCAGACCGGAGCTACTGCTGAAACGTAACCGCTATGCTCCCCATATTGCTGAAGGCGGTGATCGTTTGTCCGTCGTTGTTGTCATTATCCACCGTCTGTTTTCCGATCTCCACGCCGTCATAGGCCGTTCCGCCTACCGTCAGCTCGCCCATATTGGACTCCAGTTCATAATCATAGTCTTCCGGACTGCCTTCCATGCAGACCTCCAAATCGCCCAGATTGCATTCCAGAGCAACGTTCTCTCCCCACAGGCTGTCCACCGTCAGGGTACCAGCTCCCACCATCCAGGAGGATTCTGCCGCCTCCGCCTTCCCGATGTGAAATTCCCCGGCGGACATGCTCACGTCCATAACCTGCGCCTTAACAGGGGTATTGATCTGGGACGTGCCGTCGCCCAGGAAAATATCCAGCGTATCCAGCTCCAGTCCTTCCGGATAATACAGCACCGCGCTGCCGATCTGTTCTTTCGTATAAGAAGACTGGGGATGGCATGCAATGGTCAGCGTGCCGCCGTCCTGCGACACCTGGGGGCACATCTGCCCTTCTCCGTCCACTGTCACGGATAAAGCGCCGTCCGCGGAAGGCTCTATGGAAAAATTGCACGCGTCCAGCTCCGCCACGATGGAAGTCACATCCGCATAGCTTCCCTGTCCCGCTCCTCCGTTCGCGGAATTTTCCGAAGTATCTCCCATCTGGACGTTTCCCTGTCCTCCATCCTGACCGGAGGACGGCGCGTCCACAGGAGCCTGGTTCTGCCCGCTGCCGCCGGAATATCCGCAGCCGGTGCCCAGGCAGACCGCGAAGGCAAATACAGCCGCAAAAGTGAAGATCTGATCTATTTTTTTCATAATATAACGCCTTTCCTTTCCATACTATTCACAAACTTTATCTTATCAAAAAAGAAAGGGGATTTCAACCAAAAAGAGGACAGGCCCCGAAAGCCTGTCCTCTCATATTCTTATAAAACCGCGTTCTTCTTAACCGAAATATCTCTCCAGCAGACCCTTGAACGCCTTGCCGTGGCGGGCCTCATCCCTTGCCATCTCATGTACGGTGTCATGGATAGCATCCAGGCCGGCTGCCTTGGCGCGCTTGGCCAGATCTGTCTTGCCGGCGGTGGCGCCGTTCTCAGCTTCCACACGCATCTGCAGGTTCTTCTTGGTGCTGTCGGTCACGACCTCGCCCAGAAGCTCGGCAAACTTAGCTGCATGCTCTGCCTCCTCGTAAGCGGCCTTCTCCCAGTACAGACCGATCTCGGGATATCCCTCGCGGAATGCCACCCGGGCCATTGCCAGATACATACCCACCTCGGAGCACTCGCCGTTGAAGTTGGCGCGAAGGTCGTCCATGATATCCTGGGAAACGCCCTGTGCCACGCCCACAACATGCTCGGAAGCCCAGGTCATATCGCCGCTCTGCTCGGTAAACTTCTCGGCAGGCGCATTACACTGGGGGCACTTTTCAGGGGCGGAATCGCCTTCATGTACATAACCGCAAACACTGCATACAAACTTTTTCATGGGTATCAATCTCCTTTTCTGTTTATTTTCATATAAGTGAAACGCCGCCGTATCCGCGGGGCGCCACACTGCACCGGCGCATTGCTCTGCGGCGGTGTCTTCTGTATAATTTTAACCCGAAAGCCTGTCCGGTGTCAACGATTTTTGTGAACATTTTACCAATGCGTCCGTTCCTTTTCCATTCTTTTTGTTACAAAGACCACTCCGGAAAAATTTCTCGAAAAATATTACGATTTCAGTTGATTTTTCTGTTCAAAAGGGGTATTATACCAATACAACGACATGTAGTTTTTAATACTAGATGGAGGGGTTTTATGAACAAAATACATTCTATCAAAGATCCCGGCAGCGCCATCACCCATTTTATCGGCGTCATCGGCGCTCTGGCCGCCACCCTGCCTCTGCTGATCAAGGCGTACCGCAGCGGCGGAGGGTTTTATACATTTGCCTGCGGCGTGTTCATCGCCAGCATGTTCCTTCTGTACAGCGCCAGCACCGCCTATCACACCTTTGACATTTCGGAAAAGGTCAACCGGATACTGCGAAAGCTGGATCATATGATGATATTTGTCTTTGTAGCCGGGTCCTACACGCCGGTGTGCCTCATCGTCCTGAAGGACAACGGGGGCTACGCCATGCTGGCGGCTGTCTGGGCCATCGCCATCGCGGGCTGTATCATCAAGCTGTTCTGGATCACCTGTCCCAAATGGTTTTCCAGCGTTCTTTACATTGCCATGGGCTGGGTAGTAGTGGTGGCGCTGACTCCGCTGTACGAGCATATGCCCCGGGGCGGATTTGCATGGCTGGCCGCGGGCGGGATCCTCTACACCATCGGCGGCGTGATCTATGCGCTGAAGCTGGGTAAGCTCAACCGGCGGTTCCCTCATTTCGGCTCCCACGAGATCTTTCACGTATTTGTACTGGCCGGCAGCGTCTGTCATTTTATCGTCATGTACCGATACGTGCTCGCCATACCCATGTAGCTGTTTTTACCGGCGCTTTCCGTTCCCCGCGGAAAGCGCATTTTTTCGCCCATACGCAAAACAGGCGCCCTCCGGGCGCCTGCCTTCTCATCTATGATCATACAACCGATAAACCGTACTTTTCCAAAAATAAAGCCTTTTGCTTTCCCTGGGGGATTTCTGTCTGAATGTATCAATGTGAGGGCGATCGATTGTTTGTTGTTATGTACGCTGCCCTCAGCATTATAGTATGACTCCCATGGGAAAGAGTGACTGCCCTTCTCTGCCGCGGCTCCCGCTGCCGGCTCCATCCTCCTGACATCGCAGTTCCTGTTACCGGCTCCATCTGCCCGACGCTCCGCAGGGCAGCACAAGCTCTGTGCCGCTGACGGGAAGACCGATCTCATCGGACTCCACGTGGCCGCCAAACCGCTCCTTTACAGCCAGAGACAGCATGTAGGTGAGTACCGACGGCGCAAGGCCGGTGGTGTAGGAATTGATGAGGAAAAACAGCGGTTCCCTGTCCAGCAGATTGCTGCACAGCCGGATCAGGTCAAACACGCTGTCCTCTATCTTCCACAGTTCTCCCTTTGGTCCTCTGCCGTAGGAGGGCGGGTCCATGATGATGCCGTGGTAACGGCTGCCCCTCCGGATCTCCCGCTCCACAAACTTCACACAGTCGTCCACCAGCCAGCGGATGGGCGCGTCCTTCAGGCCGGAGCAGGCGGCGTTTTCCTTTGCCCACTGGACCATCCCTTTGGACGCGTCTACATGGGTCACCTGCGCTCCCGCTTCCGCGGCGGCCAGTGTGGCGCCGCCGGTATAGGCGAACAGGTTCAGCACCTTTACCGGTTTTTTGGCATTTTTTATCTTTTCTGAACACCAGTCCCAGTTCACCGCCTGCTCGGGAAACAGCCCCGTATGCTTGAACTTGAACGGCTTCAGCTGAAATACAAGGTTTTTATAGGAAATGCTCCACTGCGGGGGCAGATCAAAAAACTGCCAGTCCCCGCCGCCTCTGCTGCTGCGGTGGTAATGGCCGTTCTTCTGCTTCCAGCCGGGATGGTCGTGCCCCGTGTTCCAGATGACCTGAGGATCCGGGCGCACAAGGATATAATCTCCCCACCGCTCCAGCTTTTCTCCCGCGGAGGTGTCCAGCACTTCATAATCGTTCCAGTTATCTGCGATCCACATAGTTCTCCTTTACTGCCAGCGCAGCCTGTGGAGCTGCCCTTCCTTTTCCAGTCCCGCGAACTGCCTCTGGCGCAGGGCTTCGTACAGCACGATGGCAACGGAATTGGCCAGATTGAGGGAACGGATATCCCCCGCCATGGGAATGCGGATGGTATCCGCCTCATGCTCCACCAGGATCTCCTCCGGAATGCCGGCGCTCTCCTTGCCGAACATGATAAAGCAGCCGTCTGGATAGGACACCTCCGTGTAGACATGATGTGCCTTCGTAGTAGCCATATAAATCTTCGCGCCGGGATTTTTCCTGACAAAATCGTCGTAGTCCACGTACCGGGTCACATCCAGCCGGTCCCAGTAATCCATGCCCGCCCGCTTCACGGACTTTTCGTTGAGCCGGAAGCCCAGCGGTTCGATGAGATGGAGCCTGGCCCCCGCCGCCACGCATGTGCGGCCTATATTTCCCGTGTTGGAAGGGATCTCCGGTTCCAGAAGGACAATGTTCAGGGCCATGGTCAGGGCCCCTCGGTGCGCAGTCTCTTGATAAAATCGCCGATGCGGCCCAGGGCGATCTTCAGATTGTTCAGGGAGTAGGCGTAGGATATCCGCAGGAAGCCTTCCCCGCAGGCGCCGAACGCCGTACCGGGCACCACGGCTACCTTTTCCTCCTCCAGAAGCCGCTGGGCGAACTCCTCGCTGGTCATGCCGAATTCCTTAATGCAGGGAAATACGTAAAACGCGCCGAAGGGCTCGAAGCACTCCAGCCCCATTTCCTTAAACGCGTGCATCAGGAAACGGCGGCGCTGGTTGTAAGCCGCCCGCATGGTCTGCACGTCGTCGTCGCAGTCTCTTAACGCCACCACGGCAGCATACTGACTGTTGGTAGGGGCGCACATGATGGCAAACTGGTGCAGCTTCAGCATTTGCTCGATGATCACTCTGGGCCCGCACGCATAGCCCAGGCGCCAGCCTGTCATGGCGTGGGATTTGGAAAAACCGTTGATGACAACGGTCCGCTCCCACATGCCCGGCAGAGACGCGATGGACACATGGTTCACCCCATAGGTGAGCTCCGAATAGATCTCGTCGGACATGACAAACAGGTCATGCTCCACCACAAACCGGGCGATGGGCTCCAGATCCTCTTTTGTCATAATAGCCCCGGTGGGATTATTGGGAAACGGCAGCACAAGGATCTTGGATCTCGGCGTCACCACCTTCTCCAGATCCTCCACCGTCAGTTTGAAATCATTTTCCGCCTGCAGCTCCACTACCACCGGCGTCGCGCCCGCCATGTACGCGCAGGGCAGGTAGGACACGTAGCTGGGCTGGGGGATCAGCACCTCGTCCCCTTCATCCGCCATGACCCGCAGGCCCACATCAATGGCCTCGCTGCCGCCCACAGTGATAAAGATCTCGTCCAACGGATCATATTCCAGACCGTAATGCCGCTTCTGGTAAGCCGCGATCTCCTGCCGCAGCTCTTTTAAGCCGGCGTTGGACGTATAGAAGGTGCGTCCCTGCTCCAGAGAATAGATCCCTTCATCCCGTATAGTCCAGGGGGTGTCAAAGTCAGGTTCCCCCACGCCCAGGGAAATAGCGTCCTTCATCTCATTTACAATATCAAAAAACTTTCGTATACCGGAAGGTTCCACCTGAACGATCTTTTCATTCAAAGGGTTTCTCATGGCGTGATCAGCATCCTTTCATCTCTCACCTTGTTCATCACCGTACCGTGGTCCTTGTACTTCTTCAGTATGAAATGCGTGGTAGTGCTGAGCACGCCCTCCAGCGTGGACAGCTTTTCACTGACAAACTGGGAAGTCTCCCGCAGCGTCTTGCCCTCCATGATCACCAGCAGGTCGTAGCCGCCGGAGATCAGATACAGAGCCCGCACCTGGGGATAATTGTAGATCCGCTCCGCCACGTTGTCAAATCCCTGGCCCCGCATAGGCGCTACACGCACTTCGATCATGGCCGTCACCTGCTCCTTGGAGGTCTTGTCCCAGTCGATCAGCGTGTGATAGCCGCAGATGATCTTTTCCTTCTCCATCTGGGCGATCTCATTGGCCAGGGTCACCTCGTCGGTCCCCAGGAGCACAGCCATCTCCGCCAGGTCGATCCGGCTGTTCTTTTCAAGGGAATTTAAGATTTCTTCTCTCATGTTCATGTATCTTCCTCCGTTCCTTTGGCATGTCGTTTACGTTTCCATTACCTTATAGATCTCATCCCGTCCCGGCGGCTCCAGATAACGGACGTCCTCCCCGTTGACCACGACGCGGTCATTGCCCGCTGTCAGCACGCCGACTACCGCGGCCGGGATGCCCTTCGCGGAAAGCTCCTGAACCAGAGCGCTGCCGTGATCCGCGGCGATAAGAAGGCTGCCGCCGGAAAGCAGCTGGTAGGGATTTACGCCCAGCACCTCGCATATTTCGATGGTCTCCTGCCGGACAGGCAGTTTTTTCAGGTCCACATTCAGTCCGGTGCCGGACGCCTCGGCCAGCTCCCACAGAGCGCCGAAGATGCCTCCTTCGGTAACGTCGTGCATGGCGCCTGCCCCGAAATCCGCGGCGACGCGCGCCTCCGGCAGCACGGACAGATATTCCAGCATGCCCTTCCCCGTCTCTATCATGCGGGACGGAAGGCTGCGGGACAGCCGTTCTTCCCATCTGTCCGCCAGAATGGCGGTGCCCTCCAGTCCGATCCACTTGGTCACCACGAGGTCCTGTCCGGGCTTTCCGCCTCCGGTGGAAACTGCCGTTCCCTCCCGGACCCAGCCGATGCCCGTAACGGACAACAGGGGCCGGTTCACTACGGGAGTCACTTCCGTGTGGCCGCCCATAATAGTCATCCCAAGGCTTCCCGCCGTCTCGTCGGCCTGCTCCATCAGCTCCCTCAGCAAGCCCTCCTCCGTGTCGGGAGGCAGGAGGACCGTCAGCATGACGCCGATGGGCGTACCGCCGCCTGCCGCCAGGTCGTTGGCCGCAGCGTGAACGGCAAAGCGGGCGCTGTTTTTATCAGCGGCTGTGATGGGATCCGTGGACAGCAGGAGCTGCTGCCCCTCAAGGGGGATCACCAGCGCGCAGTCCTCCCCCACCCCCGCTTTTAATGGCGCCTGGGGATGAAAATGCGTAATTTTATTCAGCACGGACCGCTTCAGAACGGTCTCGGGCACTTTCCCCGTCTTCATGATCTTAATGCAGGAGATAGCTGAGGATAGGGGCCGCTACCATGGCCACTACTACTACCACGATGATCACCGAGGCGATGATCCGCTGTTTCTTACTGTTGAAATTCATGCCTGCCGTCCTTTCCTTCTTCCGGCTCTTGTGCCGGTTTCTTCACAGATTTCTTTTTCTCTTCCCTGTGGCTCAAGACAACTGCGTTCATAGGCTTCATGTCCAGGTCCAGGATACCGTTTTCCACAGGAACATTCAGCCTGCCCACAGAATAATTTTTCACGTTGGTCTCCATGACCCGCACAAACGTACAGTCTCTCGGGCAGCCGGAGGGCCGCACGTTCACCTGCACGTGACAGGGGTTGTCGGTATTGTTCACCAGCACCACCACCTGCTCGTCCAGATCAAACCGGCAGTACGCCAGCACATGGGCGCAGCTGGCATCCATCATGTACAGGGAGCCGGTGGAAATACACTTGAATTCCTTGTGGATCTGTATCATATACCGGTGAAATTCTATAAGGTCGAAATCCTCATGTCCCCAGGGATACCCTCTCCGGCAGTCGGGATCGGTAAATCCGCACAGACCGGCTTCGTCACCGTAATAGATGGTAGGAGCGCCCGGCCACGTCATCTGGATCACCACCGCTTCCCGGAGCACGCTCTTGCGCACGCCGGTATTGGCCGCCTCCGGCCCCAGGGTGGACGCCCGCCCCACCTTGCCGTTGGTACGGGTGAGGAAACGGGAATGATCATGGTTGGACAGCTGGTTCATGGCCGTCTGAAGGGAATTGACCGGCAGGTTGTTCATATTGGCCAGCATGGTAGAACGGAAGCTGGCTACGTTGTTTTTCAGGTCTTCTCTGTACTGGTCGCTGTGCTTCTGCATGCCGGTAAGATACCATGTGACCGGCTCCATAAAAGCATCGTAGTTCATCACTGTATCCCACTCGTCGCCCCGCAGCCACTGACTGGGATTTCCGTAATGCTCCGCCAGGATCAGGGCGTTGGGATTTGCCTCCTTCACCACCCGACGGAAGTCCTTCCAGAACTGATGGTTTGCCTCGGGGGAATGGGCCAGGTCCGCCGCCACGTCCAGGCGCCAGCCGTCCGCGTTGAAGGGAGGCGACACCCATTTCCGCCCGATCTCCAGCACGGTATCGTACAGGGCCCTGGAGCCCTCATAGTTGAGCTTCGGCAGGGTATCGTGTCCCCACCAGCCGTCGTAAGACTGGTTGTAAGGCCACTGCTGGCTGAAAAACCGGAAATAATCATGATAGGGGCTGTCCTTGTCCACATAGGCTCCTTTTTCATATCCCTTCTGGTCCTCATAGATCAGCTCCCGGTCCATCCACTTGTTGAAAGAGCCGCAGTGATTGAACACGCCGTCCAGGATCACCCGCATGCCCCGCTTGTGCAGCTCCTCCACCAGCTTGATGAACAGCTGGTTGGACGCTTCCAGGTTCCGTTTGTCCGTCACACGCTGGATGTACTTGGTGGCTTCCTTGTTGGAATTGACCCATGTATCAAGACATTCCCCTCCGTCGGCGACGATCTTGCCGATGTGGGGATCGATATAATCATAATCCTGTATGTCATACTTGTGATTGGACGGAGAGACGAACAGCGGGTTGAAATAGATCACATCCACGCCCAGATACTGGAGATAATCCAGCTTATCCATGACGCCCTGCAGGTCCCCGCCGTAGAAGGTCCCCACGTCCAGCGCGTCGGGATATTTGTTCCAGTCCCTGTTCCTGCTGACGCCGGAACCTATATAGATATATTCCCGGTCCTCCACGTCGTTGTCCGGATCACCGTCAAAAAAGCGGTCCACCAGTATCTGATACATCACGGCGCCTTTTGCCCAGTTAGGGGTGGAAAACCCCGGGTACAGGCCAAAGGAATACTGGTCGTCCCGCCGGTTTGAGAGACCGCCCTTGTGATAATAATACACAATATCCCCGTACAGTATCTCATACATATAGTGGACCGGCTGGCTGCCGATCTGTATATAGACTTCATAATAATCATAATCATTGCGCTGGAAGGAGAACTGCATGGGAATTCTCTCGTTCTGGGTAAGCACGTTGATGCCGTCCACGTTATTGTGGGCGGTACGGAACCGCAGCCGCACCGTCTCTCCGGGCATGGGCCCGCTGTTGCTGCAATAATTTTCCGTCATGTCCGCAAACACAGCCCTCCGGTTGAATATGGGCATCATGGTGGTCATGTACTGGGCCCGTTTCATACATTCTTTATAGAGATTGCGATCCATAGGATCCCGCCTTTCCTCATACTTCTCTGCACACGATCCCGCGGCAGGCGGCCGGGGCTCTCCCGGTCCGGATTTCCCCTAAGACGTAAAAAAGACAGCTTGACGCTGCCTTTTTTAGGAGAAGGTATTTCTTCTTATGGGGTGTAGTAAAACTATATAATGTATTGGGGGGTTTTACGATTTGTATTGTACCAGACCCCAACGGATAAGTGTGCACAAAGTTTGCTTTCATTCAAAAACATTTTTGTGCATTTTCATCACAGTTCTACAAACCCCTTCTCCATTCTCATCCAGCGTCCGGGCGCAGAGCGCCAGCAGTCTGGTCCGCCTGCGCGGGGGCAAAGGCAAACAGCCCTTCAAACTCTTCCCTGCCGATCTTTTCCTTTTCCAGAAGGAGCTGGGCACAGTGATCCAGCACCTGGCGGTTGGCAGTGATCAGCTCTTTGGCGCGGACATAGCAGCTGTCTATGATCCGCTTCACCTCGCTGTCGATCTGGGAAGCCACCGACTCGCTCAGATCGCTGCGGCGGGCCAGATCTCTGCCGATAAACACTTCTTCATTGTCTTCCCCGTAATTGACCAGGCCCAGCTTTTCCGACATGCCGTACTTGGTCACCATGGCCTTTGCCATTTCCGTGGCGTGCTTGATATCCTGGGACGCCCCGGTAGTGATATCATCAAATACCAGTTCCTCCGCCACACGACCTCCCAGGGATACTACGATATCCTGGAGCATCTTTCCTTTTGTATTGAACATCTCGTCCTTTTCCGGCAGAGGCATGGTATAGCCCGCGGCTCCAATGCCCGTGGGAATGATGGACACCGTGTGCACCGGGCCTACATCCGGCAGCACATGGAACAGGATGGCGTGTCCGGACTCGTGATAAGCGGTAATGCGCTTTTCCTTCTCGGAAATAACGCGGCTCTTTTTCTCCGCGCCGATCCCCACCTTGATAAACGCCTTCTGGATGTCCTCCTGCGTCATGTAGGCGCGGCCGTTCTTCGCCGCCAGGATCGCCGACTCGTTCATCAGGTTCTCCAGGTCCGCCCCCGAAAATCCCGCCGTGGTGCGGGCCACCTGCTGCAGATCCACATCGTCCGCCAGAGGCTTGCCCTTTACATGGACGTCCAGGATCTCTTTCCGCCCCTTGATATCGGGACGGCCCACGCCCACCTTCCGGTCAAACCGTCCCGGACGGAGAATGGCCGGATCCAGGATATCCACGCGGTTGGTGGCCGCCATGACGATGATGCCCTGGTTGACGCTGAAGCCGTCCATCTCCACAAGGAGCTGGTTGAGGGTCTGCTCTCTCTCGTCATGTCCGCCGCCCATGCCGGTGCCGCGGCGCCTTGCCACCGCGTCGATCTCATCGATGAACACGATACAGGGCGAATTTTTCTTGGCGTCTTCAAACAGGTCGCGGACACGAGAAGCGCCCACGCCTACGAACATCTCCACAAAATCGGAGCCGGAAATGGTAAAGAACGGTACGCCCGCCTCTCCGGCCACCGCCTTTGCCAGCAGCGTCTTGCCGGTTCCGGGAGGGCCCACCAGCAGCACGCCCTTGGGGATCCGGGCGCCTACCTGAAGGTATTTCTGCGGATTTTTCAGGAAATCCACGATCTCCCGCAGATCCTCCTTTTCCTCATCGCAGCCCGCCACTTCCCGGAAGGTGATCTTGTTGTCCCCTTCCTTTGTGAGGTGGGCGCGGCTCTTGCCGAAATTCATCATCTTGCCGCCGTTGCCCCCTCCGGCAGCGCGGCCGTTGAGCACATAAAAGATGAGCAGCACGACGCCGAAGGTTACCAGGCAGGGAAGCACGGTTGTGACCAGCCAGTTTTCCGTCTCCTGTACCACCAGGGGATAGATGTCGTAGCCGATCACCGTTTCCTCCCAGTTTTCCACATTGGTCACGGTAAGCCGCTTGTGCTGTTCATTTTTGAGCACGATCTGAAGGAAGCCCGACTGGTTCTCTTCGCTTACGTGGATCTCCACGCTCTTTACTTTTCCATCTTTCAGATCGTCCAGAAAGTTCTCGGACGTATATTTGGCGCCGCTGACCGTCATGCTGTACAGCGCCACCACCATGAGGGACAGACACGCCAGTATGGCGATGTAGATCCCCATGCTCTTGAATCCGTTATCATTTTTCTTAGGCTGCTTGTTATCCAATATATCTCCTTTCCACAAAAACGCGGGATGCGCCGTCTCTGTGTTTATGACAGTTCCAGAACGCCGATATAAGGCAGGTTCCGGTATTTCTGCGCGTAATCCAACCCATATCCTACTACAAACTCATCGGGTATGTCAAATCCTGTGTAGTCTACCTTCACATCTGTCACTCTCCGGTCCGGTTTGTCCAGCAGGGTGCAGAGTCTGAGAGACGCGGGCCTGCGGCTCTTCAGGTTTTCCAGCAGATAACTCAGCGTCCGCCCGGAATCCACAATATCCTCCACCACGATCACGTGACGGCCCTCAATGGGTTCATCCAGATCCTTTG
>CANQHX010000054.1 GCA_947623905.1 uncultured Lachnospiraceae bacterium | reverse complement strand
AAAGAAAAACTGTGTGATTGGGAAGAGGTTTCGGCTTCTTCCCTTTATTTTTGCCAACTATAATTTTACACTAACAAAAGCATATTCATATATACTCCATCTATTTAAAAATACCGCAGAATCTTATGACCCTGCGGCATTTTGTTTTTACACACACTCATTTTGCCTTTTTGACAAACATATCCGAAAAACAGCTTCTATTATTTGGTTTCTATAGGGAATGACTTGATGCTTCCTACAACCATTTTTAAAATGAAAAGGGCATCTTTTACCGTTATTTTTTGATCTCCGTCCACATCTGCGGCTTCCACCTGCATGACATCCATCTTGTAAGAACCCACTACATCTTTCAATATCAGAAGTGCATCCTGCACACCAACTTTGCCATCTCCGTTAATGTCACCGTATATTACGGGAGTGGGGGTAGGAGTTACCGTAGGCTTCGGACTGGGCGTTGCCGTGGGCTTCGGGCTGGGCGTTGCCGTGGGTTGCGGGCTGGGCGTTGCCGTGGGCTCTGGGCTGGGCGTTGCCGTGGGCTTCGGACTGGGCGTTGCCGTAGGCTCTGGTGTAGGCGTTGCCGTGGGTTGCGGGCTGGGCGTTGCCGTGGGCTCTGGTGTAGGTGTAACTTCCGGTGTAGGCGTAGTATCCGGCGCATCCGTAGGTACAGCGCCAGACGAGTCAATTACTGTAACAGAATATGTGGCAATTACTTCCTCCTGAAGGATTGCGGAAATTTCTGTTTTTCCTGCATTTTGACCTTTTACTTCCCCACGCTTATTGACGGTAGCGACACTTTCATTCCCAGACTGATAGGTCACATCGCTCAAATCCGCATCATATGGATAGGTAATAAGCGGATTAAAGCCCTTTTCTCCGGCATTCAGTTCCATATCCTGCATATAATATGCCGAAAAGATAGAAATCGGCATACTATTATCCGTTACCGTCAGACCACATTCTTCCAATATCTCTTTTTCAGTATCTGTCAGCTGAGTATTGGAAACATTAATTTCCGATAAATTGGCAGGCTCTAAAAACGCTTTGAAACCAAACAGCGGGTTATCGGATACATTTAAATATGCAATTGACTGCATACCAGACAAACCATTAAGTCCTGCATCTGTCATATGGTTTCCACTTATATCCAGACTTTGCAAATTCGCATGATCCCGCAATGCTCCCAGATCTTCCAGTTTGTTATCGTGCAGATCCAGTTCGAGAAGCGATGCCAATTTTGCCAATCCATCCACCTGCTTCAGTTCATTATTTCCGGCATATAGCACTTCCAGTTTCTCTGCCTGGATATTCTCTATTGCGGTAATGCTGTTATTACTGATGTCAAGGCTCTTCAGCGACGGTATATTAAGACCATCCACAGAAACCATTCCACAGGCAGCAAGCTCTAATGATTCCAGCTGACCAAAAACATTGAAGCTGGAAGCCGCATTTGCCAGATCATTTCCTGACAGCTGCAGTACCTTCAAATTTGTCAATGTCGAAATAGTTTCTACGGTCTGGATCAGATTGTCAGACGCTTTTAAGATCTGCAGATTATCCAGACCGACAATCGGTGTCAGATCTGAAATCTGATTGGCCTGCATATAAAGTGTCTGTAAATTCTTAAAACTATTGATCGGCGTCAGATCGGCAATCTGATTGCCGCTGATATCCAGGCAGGTAATCTGCGTCAACTTTCGCAACGGCGCGATATCGGAAATCTCATTATTCTGCAGGTTCAGTACGGACAGGCTGGGGAAATTCTCCAATCCGCTCAGATCACGTATATAGGAGTTCGCCAGATCCAGGCTTCTGATGTTTTGTGCATCCGCCAGATTTAAACTGCCGTCTGATAAAGTACCAAGCTGTTTTTTCAGTGCGGCAAGTAGATTTTCGTCTTTGATATCCACAGGAGCCGCAACAGCTGACGGTTGTCCTGAAATGGCTAACGGTTGCCCTTCATCGAAAGAACCGGCGCCGTCTTTCAAAACATTTATTGCACCCGTTTTTTCCGACGCAAGATATTCTGCCGTCCGGGCACTTGTTTTTTTGCTTATATCATCAAATTTTTCGTTCAGTCCGACACCGGCGTCTATAATCTTTACCCATTTGGATATCGTGCCGGAAACACTGTTATATGTATCCTGGATACTTTTGCCTCCATCGGTAACATATTTCTGGCATACTATTTTTGTGAGGAATTTTGAGAAAATATCCCATGTCATGGATTTTCCAAACACCTCATTATGAACACCGGTAACATAAGACATATACTGATCCCAGAACTGATCCCGTACATATTCTCCGGCCTGCTCGGCAAAGCTGTTGATATTCCCAGATGCGCCAAAGCCCACCGTATATTTGTTATCCGTATCGCCGTCAATGATCAGATACACTGTATTAAAATTAGAAAAGTTTCCCATTCCCCATGCGCTGCAGGCAAGCATTGCATTATGTGTTTTATTATCATTGAGCGTCAGCTTGATCCGCAGGCTGTAATCTTTAAATCCAACATCTGTCATATCGTCATATATGGGCATTTTCAGGGAAGCCACCCACAAAGCTGCCAGTTTATTTACCGCCTGTGCCTGCGCATTTGTAAGTCTTGAGCAGTTTACCTGATATGCGCCTGAACCGGCAATCTTTTTATAGCTTTCCAATACTGCTTTCTGCCATTCTGTTTCATCCACATAACCCGCCGGATCATACGTTTTTTTCCAGACAGTATAAGTCCATGGCATTTTTATTTTATCCTTCATGGATATGGAATAACATCTTTTCATGTTACTGGCAGAAACATTTTTGCTGATTTCCATTCCGACTTTTCCGTTTGCAGCATAAATGTATCCAAAGTGATATTTTGAACTTTTGCAGTCTATCGGCTGATCGGTATCCTCATAGAAAATTGTGTGATGGGAATCCGACGCGACAAAATTCTTCTCATTGCCCTCCTGAATGAAATGCTTTCCGATAAACAGATCGCCGCCATTGAACTGACTGTCTGTTACGGAAGTAGCGATCTTAAAGGTATCTGTCACAATAACCTGAGAGTTTGTATCCATATTCATATATGCGTCATTTTTCAAAATGATATTAGTGGCCATTACATATGCGCCGGACTGTACTTCAACACATCCGCCGCCATTCCAGAAGATACCTCCCTGCGCAGTGATGGTTTCGGCACTAAGCCTGCCACCCTTTAATACGGTGACTTTCCCGCCGCCTTCCACTGTAATATCCATGAGACTTGCTTTGCCATCTACTATCAGTTCACCGCCGGACTTGACGGTGACATTTTTCCCCTCGACTCCAACAGACGACGCAATCGATACTTTTGACTTAATCGTATGATCCTGCTCCCATTTCTGGCTTTTTGTTACCTTGTAATTGCTGCTTCCGGAAGGAATTGAAACAGAATCCGAAAACTCTGTCGTCTCCCGGTTATCCGATGAAAGATCCGTATGATCCACAACATTTACATGAATTTTGGACATCATACCATCTTGTGTCCGGACATATACATTCGCTTCACCCGGCCATTGTCCTTTAACGACCGCAGAATACACGCCCGAATTGGTGTTTGTTTCTACATGCGCGGTAAAAATATTATCAATACTCCAGGTAACAGGCTCGTCACTGAACTGCAAGATTCCATTCCGATAAAGGTTCGCGACTACCAGATATTCTTTGCCGACGCCAACTGTAATTTCATCAGCAGTGGTAATGTAATCATTCTCATGTTGATCTATAAGATAGTATTTGATACCATTGTCAACAGCGTATTCATGCGCGTAAGAGCCAGAATTACAGTATATTGTTAGACTGTCGCAGCAAATAAATGCATTAGACCTTATGCTCGTTACACTATCCGGCAGCTCTATACTTGTCAGACTGCTACAATCCTCAAAAGCCCGATATTCTATGCTCATTAATCCGTCCGGCAGTTCTATACTTGTCAGACTGCTGCAGTCATAAAATGACCGCTCTCCTATGCTTGTTATCCTATCCGGCAGCGCTATGCCTGTCAGACTGCTACAGTACGCAAAGACCTCATATCCTATGCTTGTTACTCCATCCGGCAAATCTATGTTTGTCAGACTGCTACAGTCCTTAAAGGCACCATTTTCTATGCTTGTTACCCCATCCGGCAAATCTATGCCTGTCAAACTCCTGCAGTCCTCAAAGGCTCCATATCCTATGCTTGTTACCCCATCCGGCAAATCTATACTTGTCAAGCTGCTACAATTTCTAAATGCCCGTCCTCCTATGCTCGTTAATCCATCCGGCAGCTTTATGCCTGTCAGACTGCTACAGTCCTCAAAGGCCCGCTCTCCTATGCTCGTGACCCCATCCGGCAGTTCTATGCTTGCCAAACTCCTGCAACCGTAAAATATCCAATCTCCTATACTCGTGACCCCATCCGGTAGTTCTATGCTTATCAGACTACTACAGTTCCTAAATGCCATTTCTCCTATGTTCGTCGCCCCGTCCGGCAGCTCTATACTTGTCAGACTGCTGCAGTCCTCAAATGCTCGATACCCTATGCTCGTTAATCCATCCGGTAGCTCTATACTTGTCAGACTGCTGCAGTCATAAAATGACCGTTCTCCTATACTCATTATTCCATTCGGCAGCTCTATACTTGTCAGATTGCTGCAGTCCTCAAATGCTTGATATTCTATGCTCGTTAATCCATTCGGCAGCTTTATACTTGTCAGACTGCTGCAGTCATAAAATGACCGTTCTCCTATGCTCATTAATCCATCCGGCAGCCCTATACTTATCAGACTGTTGCAAACCTCAAATACACCAGTTCCTACGCTCGTGACCCCGTCCGGTAGCTCTATGCCTGTCAAACTGCTACAATAGTAAAATGCATAATCTCCTATATTCGTTACACTATCCGGGATCTCTAAACTTGCCAGACTCCAGCAATAGCAAAATGCATTATTTCCTATGCTCGTGACCCCGTCCGGTAGCTCTATGCCTGTCAGACTGAAACAGTACGCAAAGGCATAATTTCCTATACTTGTTACTCTATGCCCTTCAATTTCTTCAGGAATAACAATTTCAGTATCTTTACCATCATAGCCCGTAATCGTAATCGTACCATCATTGTTAACAGAATACTTCAACCCATCAGCGGTTGTTTCTTCTGCATACGCCCGAATAGTTCCGATTGGACAGCCACCTGTAATAGCAACAATACAAGTGATAAAAGCTATCATTCCCGCCAGTATTCTTTTCCATCTTTTCATTTCGCACGCTCCTTTGTGATTTCTATGAAATTTATTTCTATACGACCTTTGCGTTATCGATCACAGTAATCTCTGCATCATCTTCTTCGCAATATCTGCCATGGAATCAAGCTGTTTCCTCCCATACTTCCCCATTTGTCTCCACGATCACTGCCGCGTCCGGGGAGAGCGCGACGTCCACATACCCGCAAAACCCATAGGCGCTGTCCCCAATCTTCTGGGGTGTCATCTCCCGTTCCACGCCATCTGTCCTGACGAAGATACGGCTGTCTTCACTCATGTAGGAAGCATTGACAACACCGGTTATCCTCTGCCAGCCTTCATATTCCTCCACGTCCAGTTTTTCTGTCAGATCCTTTACCGGCTCCCCGGATATGGATTCTCTCACAGGGGCTGCAAACACGGGCTGGTATTCCTGTATCAGCTTTATATTCCGCTCTGCGATCTCTACGATCACCGTATCGGCGTCGTAAACATTCATCTCCGTCAGATCATAGGGCACAGCTTTATCGTATACCGCATATTTGTAGGCGTCACTGAAATAGGGGATCAGATTGTTGGCAAAGGAATCGCGGAACATGACCAGACTGCCCGAAGCCATATCATTTTCCGTCTCGATGTAGGTCTGCTCAAAGCTCCTTGTATTGGTAAGCGTTCTGAAGCTTGCAGGCTTGTCATAGATTATCTGCAATTCATTGTTTTTTGCCAGGGGATACAGCATTCTCTCCAGATCGCCGGTATGGGTGTAGGCTTCCGTATGGTCCAGCTTCTCATAATCCTCATGCTCTTTGCCCAGTACACGCAGCACCCTGTCAAAAGCATAATAGGCCCCTCTGTCATTCCAGTGGGTATCGGTTTTGTAATACAACACATCCTGCCGCTCCCGAAAAACCGGGAACAGATCGATATAATTTACGTTCTGAAACCGCCCGGCCAGCAGCTCCAGATTGCTCTGCCCTCTGTATTTCACATAATTATACGGCATATAATCATACAAGCTGTTTTTGTTTGGCGCCACTGTAAAGGCAAATCTGGCGCCCTGGCTCTCCACAGCCTCCTGCATCAGCTCCAGCGTACGGGCTATATTGAACAGTTCCCGGCCCGTGAGAATACCGGTGCCACAGTAATCCCCCACCGTATCCCCGTAAAAGAGATACCCGTCGGTACCCACTATCACATCTTCCACGGGAGAATGGGCAAATACTTTATCCTGCAGCAATCCATACATCTGGATCATCTCCTGCCTTCCTCCGAAATGCGCGCTCAGATAGCTGTCGATCCGCTTAGCGGGATCCCCATCCCGGCTTTCCTGCCGGCGCGCCCCTGTCTCCGACACGATGGTCCCGTCTTCCGCAAACATGCCGGCAAACATAAGAAAACAACCGCCCAATACTGCAAATATATATAACCAGTAAAATAATCCGCGCTTCAATCCCGTCACCCTAAAATCTGAAATATATAAACGGATTGTAACCGTTGACCGCCAGAGACATAACGCACAGCGCCAGACAGATCACGCTGCCCGCATATTCCGCCGCTGTCACCGCTTTTGCGGACCGGAATTTCTGCAGCCGGTCTTTCCAGTCAAACATCCCTATAACGCCCAAAAGGATCATGGCAATGGTAAACCTGTCAAACCAGGGCAGCATTAACGTCAGCCATTGTCCGGAAAGATCAAATCCCGTGAACATTTCCTTTATAAAGTACAATGCCTGTCCTATGGTATCACTGCGGAAAAATACGAATGCCACGCAAACTATCAGCGACGCATACAACCAGCCTGCCAGCGTTCCCTTCAATTTTGCGGCCCAGGTGCCTTTTTCCTCCAGGACGGAGAAAAGCCCGTGTATCATTCCCCACACCACAAATGTGATATTTGCTCCATGCCACAGTCCGGTGCAGAAAAACACAATCAACTTATTGATATAAGTCCTTGTTTTTCCCTTTCTGTTGCCTCCCAGGGGAATATACAGATACTCCTTGAACCATGTGCTTAAAGATATATGCCATCTTCTCCAGAATTCCCTGATAGAAGTGGACTCGTAGGGATAACGAAAGTTTTCCCTGAAATCAAAACCGAACAGTTTCCCCAGCCCAATGGCCATATCGCTGTATCCGCTGAAATCGTAATACAGCTGCAGGCAGTATAAAACCGCTCCTGTCCATGTGACGATCACATTGTACTGACTGTAGTCCCACCCGTAGATCCCGTCCACGATGACAGCGATTGTGTTGGAGATAAGCACCTTTTTTCCCAGGCCATATATAAACCGACGCAGTCCGGCGCTGACCTTTTCCGCGGAAAACCGCCTGTCCTCCAACTGTGTCTTTACGTCATAGTATTTGATGATAGGTCCTGCCACCAGCTGCGGGAAGAAGGATATATACAGAAAAAGAGAAAAGAAGTTCTTCTGTACGATATCCCTGTCCCTGTACACATCCACGGCATAGGATAATATCTGAAACGTATAAAAGGAAATGCCGATGGGAAGAGGCAGACCAACAGGCAGATATTTAAAAAAACACAGCGTGCCTATATTCAGCACCGCAATGACTGCCAGCACTCTCCCGGGATATCTGCACCGGCACATGGCCAGCGTAAGAAAATAATTAATTGTCACACTGCCCGCCAGCAGAAAAATATACAACGGCTCTCCCAGCGCATAGAACAGAATGCTGGCAGCGAGCAGCACCGCATTTTTACATTTTATCCCCGGAACAATATAATAAAGCAGCACAGTCAGAGGCAAAAACAGGATCAGAAACGAAATTGAACTGAAAACCATCTGTCTTTTCCCTCCGGTCAGGCGGTGGGAACATAGACCTCTATGCCCGTCACCTTTTTGTCATTGTCCATAAAGAAAGAATAACCGTAGGTATCCGTCTCATAAATATAGGTCTGACCGGTAATGAGATTTTCTTCCCCATATCGTTCCGTTATGGCATCCGCACTGCTCCCAAGAGATATACCGCTGCCGGACACGGCATTGTCTGTCAGGACAGTCACGGAGCTGATGTATTCTTTTCCGTCCATAGGATATGTAATGATCTCCACATCGGCATATGTATAGGTTTTGTCATAACCGTCGTAAAGACAACTCTTGTTTTCCACGTAATGCAGCGGTTCTCCAAGGGCCTCTTTCACACCGTCCATCTCATCATTGAGAGAAACTGTCAGATCTCCCACCTTCACCGATGTGGGGCCAATCTTATCCGTGCCGCTTCCTTTTTCCGTTCCGTCTGCCTGTCCAAGGCCGCACCCGCCCAGAAGAAGACAGGCCAGTATGACTGATATGCATGTGATGATACCGCGTTTCATAATATCCTCCTTGCTGATATGCCGTCTTATTGTTTACGGCGTCGCCGGACATCCCTCGGGATTCCATTTATAGGTAATATACTTTCCGTACTTTTCGCTGTAATAGGAATAATTATTGATCTGGTCGCTGGTCCACAGAAATCTCTCGGTGCCCCATCCGGGCGTTGTGTCAAAATGCCACCAGGAACCGTCTACCTTCACCATGTTCCAGAAATGTCCTTCCGTATAGGACTTTGCTTCTGTATTTTCAAATCCCAGCCTCGTCAGCAAAGCCCGGGACGCGCTGTAGAACGCGTAACAGTCTCCACTGTATCTGGTCAGTGCGGTTTTGGCGCCGGCCACCCAGTCGCCCGTAGCAGAAGTTCCCCTGTAGGATATGTTGCCGCTGACCCACGTATATACCGCGTAAGCCTTGTCCCTTTCACTCATGTCACTGCTTACAATATTATTTAAAATGCCGTCACACAATTTATCCAGCTCCGCACTTCCGGTTCCGGCGCGTGATGACGACAGCGTCCGGGTATCGGAACCGCCGGATACCCGGTCGTCCGAATCCTGGGATTTCTCTGCCACAGCCTCCGGTTCGCCTATCTTTTCATCCACCAGATAGTTGTCACTGACAAATCCGACGCTGCCATCATACACAATACGATACCAGCCATTGTCATCTGCCCGGCCGGTTACCTTCACCTGATCATTCTGTGAGAGGCTGCCAATCTTTGAATAATCGGAACCCGGACCACTGCGGACATTCACGTATTCTCTGGCATATTTCACCGCATTAAGATCACTGACATCATAATCGCATGATTCTTCATTTCCGCCAGATGATGCATCCGGTTCCGTTAAGGCGTCCGGAGCATAAGAGTTTTCCGGCATGGAGGAACTGCGCGGAGCGGCTGAATTTAAAGGAGCCGCCGTCAGCACCACCGCATGACTGAGAGATACTTCAGATGAGGAAGGACCGTCATCTCCTCCGCATGCAGTACATGACAAGGAAACAGCGATCATGGTCAGTATGACGATATGTTTTCTTTTTGTCATTTCTTTCATTCCCCGCAACCAATTCTGATTTTTAATTCTTTCTACAAAATATTAGGTCATTTTGACCTATTTGTCAACTTTTAATTTTTTTTATAAAAAAACGGAAGGACCGTGTTTTGTTCCATATTCCGATCCATTTTAGGTCAATTTACCCTATTAAGAATACCTTCGCATGACATAATACTTACAGATTGAAAAGGTATTACTTCTATCATATGCAACAATGTGGAGGGATAATAATGAATCGATTAAAAGAATTGCGAAAAGAACGGGGGTACACACAGATCAAGATGCAGCTGCTGACAGGAATTGATCAGAGTGATTATTCAAAAATCGAATCGGGCAAACGGTACTATACATTTGAACAATGTAAAAAAATTGCCGTTGCGCTGAACACCAGTATGGATTATCTGGCTGGCCTGACCGATATCAAAGAGGCTTATCCAAAAAGCAAATAACTGCTGACTGCTGTCATGATTTTTATGGGAAATTTACAAACCCCCCGCCTCGGGCCGCTGCCGGTCTGTCTCAAACCTTCGCAGGATCTTTGCAGGATCTGCGAGCATAGCCGCCGGGGAAAATCAACTGTCTGAGCCCGGTCACGGGCGAGTTTTGATTTTCCCCTGCAGATAAGCAGCGCAGCAGATCCCAAAGATCTGCGGGTTCGAGACAGACCGGCAGCGGCCCGGGGCGGGGGTTTTCTTTTTTACATTTTTTACAGCATCTCCTGCAGCATCCGGTTGATCATGCCCGGATTGGCCTTGCCTTTGGTGGCCTTCATAGCCTGACCCACCAGAAAGCCGATGGCTTTCTTCTTGCCGTTTCGATAATCGGCCACAGACTGGGGATTGGCGTCAATGATCTCTTCCAGGATCGCCTTCAGCCCCTCGGCGTCATTGTCGTTTTTCAGATCGTGCTCCTCCACGTAGGCCGCCGGGTCGATGTCTTCCAGAAATACCTTTTCAAATACTTCCTTGGCCACGGTGCTGTTGATGGTGCCGGCATCGGCCAGATCGATCAGGGATGCCAGATGGGCGGGGGAAAAGTCCAGATCCTCCGGCTCCATGGCGTGCTCCTTCATAAGCCGCATGGTCTCCACCATGAGCCAGTTGGACACCTTTTTGGGTTTCTGACAGATATCCACCGTCTCCTCAAACAGATCCGCCATGGCTTTGGAGGAAGTGATGATCTCCGCGTCATAGTCGGGCAGACCGTATTCCGCCTTGTACCGGGCCAGCTTCTCCGTGCGCAGCTCCGGCTGGCGGGACCGGATCTCCTCCAGCCATTCATCGCTGATCACCACCGGCACCAGATCCGGCTCCGGGAAATACCGGTAATCCTGGGCGTCCTCCTTGGAACGCATAGGATAGGAATACTCTTTATTGTCGTCCCACCGGCGGGTCTCCTGGATCACCTTCTCCCCGCTCTCCAGCAGGTCGATCTGCCGTGCCCGCTCATTCTCAATGGCACGGGCAATGGCCTTAAAGGAATTGAGATTCTTCATCTCCGTGCGGGTGCCGAACTGTTCCGCTCCCATCTCCCGCACGGACAGGTTCACGTCCGCCCGCATGGAGCCCTCCTGGAGCTTGCAGTCAGAGGCTCCAAGGTACTGGATGATCATCCGCAGCTTTTCCAGATAGGCGATGACCTCATCGGCGGAGCGCATATCCGGCTCCGATACAATCTCGATAAGAGGCACGCCGGACCGGTTGAAGTCCACAAGGGAGCAGTCCTCCCAGTCGTCGTGGATCAGCTTGCCCGCGTCCTCCTCCATGTGGATCTCATGAATACCGACGATCTTTTTGCCATTCTCCGTCTCAATCTCTACCCCGCCGTTTCTGCAGATAGGCAGGTACAGCTGGGAGATCTGATAGTTCTGGGGGTTATCCGGATAAAAATAATTTTTCCGGTCAAATTTACAGTACTGGGTAATGGTACAATTGGTGGCCAGCCCCACGGCAATGGCGTACTCCACTACCTTTTTGTTCAGCACCGGCAGAGAGCCGGGCATACCCGTGCACACGGGGCAGGTGTGGGTATTGGGCGCGCCGCCGAAGGCGGTGGAACAGCCGCAGAATATTTTTGTCTTCGTGGCAAGCTCCACATGGACCTCCAGGCCGATCACGGTTTCATACTGTCTGCTCATGCCTGTCCACCTTCCTTTCCTTTTCCGGGACATCCGGCAAAGGCGCCCCGCAGCGTCTCGTAAGTATATGCCGTGCGGATCAGTTTCTTTTCCTGGAAGCAGTCTCCGATGAGCTGCATGCCGATGGGCAGCCCTTTGCTGTCCACTCCGCAGGGCACGGTAATGCCCGGCAATCCCGCCAGATTGACGGAAACGGTATAGATATCTCCCAGATACATCTGAATGGGGTCGGCAAGGCTCTCCCCCAGCCTGGGGGCCGTGGTGGGAGACGCGGGGCCGACGATCAGATCGTACTTCGCAAATGCCTTGTCAAATGCCTGTTTGATCAGCGCCTTTGTCCGCAGGGCCTTCAGGTAATAGGCGTCATAATAGCCGCTGCTCAGCACGAAGGAGCCCAGCATGATCCGACGCTTTACCTCCGGGCCGAAGCCCTCCGAGCGTGTCATCTTGTACATGTCGTGAAGACCGTCGAAGCCCTCCGCCCGATAGCCGTATTTCACTCCTTCAAACCGCGCCAGGTTGGAACTGGCCTCGGCGCAGGCGATAACATAATAGGCGGGAATGGCGTATTTTACCAGGCTTAGGTCAAATTCCTCCACCACAGCCCCGGCTTCCTCCAGCTGTCTCACCGCCGAGAGGATGCTGTCCTTTACTTCTCCGTCCAGGCCTTCGCCGAAATAATCTCTGGGGATACCGATGCGCATGCCCTTCACGTCCGCTTTCAGAGCGGAGGTAAAGTCCGTATCGTCCCGCTTTACAGAGGTGGAATCCTTGGGATCATGAGTGGAAATGACCTCCAGTATGGCGGCGCAGTCCGTCACGTCCTGGGCCAGAGGGCCGATCTGGTCCAGACTGGAGCCGTAGGCGATGAGCCCGTACCGGGACACCGTGCCATAGGTAGGCTTCATGCCCACCACCCCGCAGAAGGACGCGGGCTGCCGGATGGAGCCGCCGGTGTCAGAGCCCAGCGCGTAATAGCACTCTCCTGCCGCCACCGCCGCGGCGCTGCCGCCGGAAGATCCCCCCGGCACGTGGTCTGTGTGCCAGGGATTTCTCGTCACGCCGTAATAAGACGTCTCCGTGGTGCTGCCCATGGCAAACTCATCCATATTTGTCTTTCCGATGATCACCGCGCCTGCTGCCTCCAGCCGCTTTACCGCCTCAGAGGAGAAGGTAGGTACAAAATTGTTCAATATCCTGGAAGCGCAGGTGGTAAGAAGGCCGGCAGTATTCATATTGTCCTTAATGGCCACAGGCACGCCGGCCAGAGGGCCGGAAAGGGTGCCGGCCTCGATCTGCGCCTGCACCGTCTCCGCCTTTTTTCTGGCGTTCTCCCGATCGTCCGTCACATAACAGTGCAGCGTCTCCTCCTGCCTGTCCATCCGGGCCAGCACAGCCTCCAGCGCCTCCGGCGCCGTCACCCGGCCTGCCTTTATCTTCTTTCCCAGCTCTACCGCTGTACAATCAAGTTCCGTCATATCCAACTCTCCATTTCATTCTCTCTGCCGTCAGACTATGCTTCCGCGGGGTTTCCGGCATCCGAAACCCCCGCGGATACTGCGCTACTCTACCGTTCTGGGCACCACAAAGCTGTTGTCCTTTTCCTCCGGGGCGTTGGCCAGCATGGCGGCGCTGTCGTCGCCGTTGGTCACTTCATCCTCCCGAAACACATTGTGCACGGGGAACACGTGGGACATAGGCTCCACGCCCTCTGTGTCCAGCTCGTTCAGCTGGTCGATATAATCCAGCATCCGGCCCATATCCTTCTTTGCCTGCTCCTTCTCCTCGTCAGACAGCTTCAGCTTGGCCAGGATCCCTACATATTCAATGGTCTCATCTGAAATCGTATTTGCCATGATTACCTCCTTTTCCAAACGCCGCGCAGCAGGACGCCGCCCACCGGCGGGCGCCGGTGCCGAGCGATCCTTTTCGCTCTGATGCCGCGTCAGTCTCTGATCTTAATATGGATCTCCCGAAGCTGCTGCTCGGTGATCTCCCCCGGCGCGCTGCACATAAGATCCTGGGCGTTGCCGTTCATGGGATAGGCGATGACCTCGCGGATATTTTCTTCCTTTTTCAGCAGCATGATCATCCGGTCGATGCCGGGCGCCATACCCGCGTGGGGCGGCGCGCCAAACTGAAACGCGTTGTACAGGGCGCCGAACTTATTTTCCAGTTCCTCCCTGCCGTACCCGGCAATGGCAAATGCCTTCTCCATGATCTTCATATCGTGGTTGCGCACCGCGCCGGAGGAAAGCTCCACGCCGTTGCACACGATGTCGTACTGGTAGGCGAGAATGTCGA
>CANQHX010000053.1 GCA_947623905.1 uncultured Lachnospiraceae bacterium | reverse complement strand
TATGAAACTGAATATACAGATCGTGGAGCGGTTCCCCCAGAAGGAAGGGGATCTGCGTCAGGTCATGGAGCAATACGGGGACAGTCTGTACGACGAACTGAAGGACAGGCAGTACCCTTTATATCTTATGCTGAAGGATGGGGAAGTGACGCCTCTTGACGATCATATCCTGTCCGTGGAACTGACGGAAAACCGTCTGTATGAACGGGAGCGGGACGGCCTCCAGACATGGATCTCGGATATCTTTTCCCGGCGGTTTGATATGGACGTGCGGGCAAAAGTGACCTTCCGTCCGCCTGCCGGGGAGGAAGCTGCGACAGACAACGGATCTGCCGCGGAGGAAGCGCCTGTGGCGGACAAAGAGGAAGCTTTCCGGGCGGGCGGACAGACGGCGGATGGAGAAACATTTGCCCAAAAAACACCTGCGGACAAGCCGCCTGTCGGGGAGCAGCGGAAGGCGAAACCCGGAAAAACGCGGGGCAGCCGTACCGGACAGCGGACCGGCAAATATAAAAACAGAAGAAAGATGGATACGGACAATGTATTTTACGGCCGGGGCATAACGCTGGATCCCATGGACATCAGCGGTATACAGGACGAGATCGGCTTTGTGTGCGTCCGGGGGCAGATCATTGCCCTGGAGCAGCGGGAGCTGGCCAGATCCGGAAAGTACATGGTGTTTTTTGTAGTGACGGACTTTACGGACAGCATCGGCGTGAAGCTGTTCGTGGAACCGGAAGACTGGAACGAATATCTGACGGAACACATCACAAAGGGAGCCTTCGTCCAGGTGGAAGGCAGCGCGGACATGGACAACTATGACCACCAGATCGTCATCTCCCGGGTGAGGGGCATCAAGGCCATCCGGCCCTTCGGCAATATGCGGCAGGACAACGCCCCCGAAAAGCGGGTGGAGCTCCACTGTCACACGAAGATGAGCGACATGGACGGCGTGACGGCGGTGGAAGATCTTCTTGCGCGGGCCATAGAATGGGGCCATCCCGCCATGGCCATCACAGACCATGGCGTAGTCCAGGCGTTTACCGACGCCTTTCATTATATGCAGGCGAAGCAGCCGAAAGATTTCAAGGTGATCTACGGCGTGGAGGGCTATCTGGTGGACGACACCCGCCCCGTGGCGACGGGGATATCCGACGAGGCGCTGGACGCCCCCGCGGTGGTATTCGACCTGGAGACCACCGGCCTCAACAGCCGCGTCAACGAGATCATAGAGATCGGCGCGGTGAAGGTGGAAAAGGGCGTCATCACGGAGCGGTTTTCCACATTTATCAAGCCGGAAAATTCCATTCCGTTCCGCATAGAAGAACTGACCGGCATTAACGACAGGATGGTGGCCGACGCCCCCTCCATCGAGGAGAAGCTGCCGGAATTTCTGGACTTCTGCAAAGGCTGCGTGCTGGTGGCCCACAACGCAGAATTTGACGTGGGCTTTATCACGGAAAAAGCCGCCGCCATGGGGCTTAGCGTAGAGCATCCCGTGGCGGACACGGTGGCCATGGGCCGGGTGATGCTGCCCGAGCTCCGGGGCTACAAGCTGGACCAGATGGCAAAAGCCCTGGGCGTGGCGCTGCTCCATCACCACCGGGCGGTGGACGACGCGGAATGTACCGCCATCATCTATCAGAAGCTTCTCGGGCGGCTGAGCGAGCAGGGGGTGGAAACCTTCGCCCAGCTCAACGCCATGAGCCACAAGAGCAAACATGCCGCCAAAAAGCTGCCCACCTATCACGTGATCATACTGGCGAAGACAGAGCCGGGACGGGTCAACCTCTACCGCCTCATCTCCGCCTCCCATCTGGATTATTACAGCCGGAGGCCCCGGATTCCCAAGAGCCTTCTCATGGAGCACCGGGACGGCCTGATCGTAGGCTCCGCCTGTGAGGCGGGAGAACTGTTCCAGGCGGTGGTGGCAGGAAAAGGCCAGCGGGAGCTGAAGCGGCTGGTGGACTTTTACGATTATCTGGAGGTGCAGCCCATCGGCAACAACGCCTTCATGCTGCGGGACGAAAAATCCGCCGCGAAGACAGAAGAGGATCTGCAGGAGTACAACCGCACGATCATCCGGCTGGGCAAACGGTACGGCAAGCCGGTGGTGGCTACGGGGGACGTGCATTTCATGGACCCGGAGGACGAGATCTACCGGCGCATCTGCATGGCCGGCAAGCATTTCGCCGACGCGGACCAGCAGGCGCCCCTGTACTTCCGCACCACGGAGGAGATGCTGGCGGAATTTTCCTATCTGGATCCCGACACGGCCTACGAGATCGTGGTGACCAATCCCCGGAAGATCGCGGATTCCATCGACTACATCGAGCCGGTACGGCCGGACAAATGCCCGCCGGTCATCGAAAATTCCGACGAGACGCTGCGGAATATCTGTTATAAAAAAGCCCACGACATGTACGGGGAAAAGCTGCCGGAGATCGTGGAGGACAGACTGGATCGGGAGCTCAACTCCATTATCAGCAACGGCTACGCGGTGATGTACATGATCGCCCATGAGCTGGTAAAGAAATCCAATGAGGACGGCTACCTGGTAGGCTCCAGAGGATCCGTGGGCTCCTCCTTTGTGGCTACCATGTCCGGCATTACGGAAGTAAATCCCCTGCCGCCGCATTATTATTGTAAAAAATGCCATTACAGTGAATTTCACTCGGAGCGGGTGAAACAGTACGCCGGAGGCTCCGGCTGCGATATGCCGGACGCCGTGTGCCCGGAGTGCGGCGCGCCCCTTGTGAAGGACGGCTTTGACATTCCATTCGAGACGTTCCTGGGCTTTAAGGGGGACAAGGAGCCGGATATCGATCTGAACTTCTCCGGCGAATACCAGAGCAAGGCCCACGACTACACGGAGGTGATCTTCGGCAAGGGACAGACCTTCCGGGCAGGCACCATCGGCACCATGGCGGCCAAGACCGCCTACGGCTATGTGATGAAATACTTCGAGGAGCACGGCGTGACAAAGCGCAAATGCGAGATGGAGCGGCTGGCGGCGGGGCTGGAGGGCATCCGGCGTACCACGGGACAGCACCCCGGCGGCATCATCGTGCTGCCAAAAGGAGAGGAGATCCACTCCTTCACCCCGGTGCAGCATCCCGCCAACGACGCCTCCACCGGCATCATCACCACCCACTTTGACTACCACTCCATCGACCACAACCTGCTGAAGCTGGACATACTGGGCCACGATGACCCCACCATGATCCGGCGGCTCCAGGTGCTCACCGGGGTGGACCCCCAGACCATCCCCCTGGACGACGAGAGGGTCATGTCCCTGTTTGCCGGGACGGAAGCCCTGGACATCACCCCGGAGGATATCGGCGGCGTCAGGCTGGGCACCCTGGGCGTGCCGGAGTTCGGCACCGGCTTTGCCATGCAGATGCTCATTGACACAAAACCCACCACCTTCTCCGACCTGGTGCGTATCGCCGGGCTGGCCCACGGCACCGACGTATGGCTGGGCAACGCGGAAAAGCTGATCAAAGAGGGCACCGCCACCATCTCCACCGCCATCTGCACCAGAGATGATATCATGACCTACCTGATCTACCAGGGACTGGACCCGGCGGAAGCCTTTACCATCATGGAGAGCGTCCGCAAGGGCAAAGGCCTCAATGATCAGTGGGAAGCCCACATGAAGGAACACGGCGTGCCCGACTGGTACATCTGGTCCTGCAAAAAGATCCAGTACATGTTCCCCAAGGCTCACGCGGCGGCCTACGTGATGATGGCCTGGCGCATCGCCTGGTTCAAGATCTATCATCCCCTGGCTTACTATGCGGCTTTCTTCAGCATCCGGGCCAAGGCGTTCGATTATGAGATGATGTGCCAGGGCCGGCAGCGGCTGGAATATTATATGGAGCCTCTGCTGTCCCGGGGCGGCAGAGACATGGACAGCGGGGACGAAGGAGACGACGCGGACGACGGCGACGCCCCCCGGGACAGAGAAAGCATCCGGAGCAGGAACGACACGTCCGGCGGCCAGGGAGAGCCTCTCACCCAGAAGGAGAAGGTCACCCTGCGGGACATGCGGGTCGTGCAGGAATTTTACGCCAGAGGCTTCACGTTCGTCCCCATTGACATATACAGGGCAAAAGCGGCGGACGTGCAGATCGTTGACGGAAAGCTCATGCCTTCCCTGGACTCCATCGACGGCATGGGAGAGCAGGCGGCGAAAGCGCTGGAGACAGAAGCGGCAAAAGGCCCCTTCTCCTCCAGAGACGACCTGCGGAGCCGGTGCAAGATCAGCAAGACCGTAGTGGATCTCATGGGAGACCTGGGTCTTTTGGACGGTATCCCCCAATCGGATCAGATATCGATCTTTGACATTCTCTGACTTTGTGTAAAAGTGCCCAAAAAGTCCGACAGTGTTTTGGTAGAATGCACAATTTCACCATGGATGTTAACAAATTGTGAAATAAAACTTGATTTTTCAGACATGTTGGGGTAAACTTAAGGGGAATATCGGCAGATATGTCTTAGCATTATTGAACTAATGGAAAGAAAGGAAGGATAAGACATGAGAAAGATGCAAACATCCGCCAAGGTTAGATCCGGCGGAAAGAAAGCATTGGCAGCAGCTCTGGCACTGACTCTGGCCGTTCCCTCTGCCCTCAGCATGGTGGGCGCCGTGGCGCCTGATCTTGAGGCGCAGGCCGCGGACGTTGAGGTGCCCGATCCCATCATGACAGTGGATATGACGGGCGGCTTCCAGCAGGAGAGCAAGTCTGTTGCCGACGGCGGCGTAGGCATGACGGTCGTTACCGGACCCTCCGAGTACAGCACCCATGAGAAGCCTTATGACAAGACGTCTCAGCAGGAAGTACTGAAGTTCTCCGAGGACACTACCAACAGCGTGCTCTACACCACCAAGCAGGCCGAGGGAGACGATATATTCGCGAACACACCCTCAGACAGCACCAATGATCCCGACGGAAAGACAGAGTACGTTCCCTTTATTGAGAACGATACCTACAAGTACGGCGTGACAGGCAACCAGCCCTCTACTGCTTACGACAGCGAGATGGGCAACGTACTGTCCCTCAACGGCTATCTTCATATCGACAAGTTTGTGAAGAACCACAACTCCATCGACGACCAGGGTAAGCAGACCTGCTCCGAGGATATGACCAAGAAGGCAGATGAGAAGTACCCTCCTTACACAGGCGGATATACTTATGAAGTGGACAGCCGGGGCATAAGGACCCAGGTGGCCAAGGACAAGGAAGCCGAGGCAAAGGCTGTTCTGCAGGAAGAAGTGGATATCGAGAGCGCCGTGCGCATCGCCAATCCCTTCGCTACCGACGCAGAGCGGGCGAAGCTGGTGGAAGACCGGACCAAGGTACAGAAAGATGAGAAGACCAATCAGTACAAGTGGAACACCGGCGTGTCCATCTCCTACTGGGTAAAGATGCCCAAGGATACCCGTTCCGCAGATGAAAAGGAAGAGACTCCTTACGATACGAACCTGATCGTGTTCCAGAACGTGGAGAAGAATTACACCTATCAGGTAGATGATATCTCCAAGTATGAGGCAGTGCAGGGCTACTACGCTACCCACAATGCCGACGGCAGCGAGATCCCCGGATCCTCCTATACCATCTCCAGCGGATATGATACATACTATCCCGAGGACTACAGACTGGGCGAGGAGACCACTCTGGAGGACGACGACGGCACAGAATGGCATGTGATGAAGTCCGAGAAAGGCGAGGACGGCAAGTGGACCCATTCCTACGGCAGACTGATGTGGGCAAATCCCAACGCCGACAAGTACGTGCCCGATGATCCCAACGCTCCCAAAGAAGACTTCTGGTATGTTTATTCCGAGAAGAGTGATACCAAAGAAGGAGAGCGCTACGCTGTGGATGTAGGGGGCGAGACCGTGATCCTCAGACGTATCGAGGGCTACAGAGGCGACGGTGTGGACGTATATCCCGCAGCCGACAAGGACAAGGACGCCAGCCTCACCGACGCCAGCATCACAGATGACAGCAAGAAGAGCGCTATGCGGTACACTCTGCTGAGGGGTTCCCTGCAGATCCAGGCCTCCGGCGCCTTCCATTTCACGGAAGATGATTTCGCTCAGGAGGAATTCCCTCTGTATAAGGATAACAACGGTACGATCGAACCGGTTACGGATGCTACTACGGGACAGCAGGCCAGGTTGAAGATTAACACCAGGGGCAATAGTCAGTTAAACCCCAGAGGTGCTAAGTACTATGATCCCGAAAAACCCGATGTAAATAATGAATATTTCCAGATGCGCCAGAACGCCCTTCTGTTCGAGCAGAATCAGGATCTTTCTCCCAGCCCGGTTACTTCTGAGGCGGGCCAGGGCCAGTGGCATTACATGACGGTTGTCATCATGAACGACGCCGTAGAAGTATACGAGGACGGCGAACATATTCCTGTTGACTCCAGGACGACATCCAATCTGCCTTTCTCCGCAAACGCAGCCGGCAAGCACTTCAACAACGGTATGGGATACCGCGGCTACGGCGACGGCGCGGACTACAGCAAGAACGGCTACGGCACTCCCTGGAACCCCGACGGCCAGGCCAGCGACGGCGGCCCTTCCAATACCTACGCCCGCTCCATCATGGAGTGGATCACCGATCCGGATACGTATCTGCAGATCGGCGGCCAGGGTACCGGCGCGCTGTGGGCAGGTCAGAAGGACGTTCACAGCGTAGACGGCACATGCCTGGACGACATCAAGTTCTATGATGTGCCTCTGACAGAGGAACAGGCTATCGCAGATTACAACGATGCGAAGGCTGACAAGGCCCATAAGGCTGTAGGAACTCTTGCATCCTTTACATTTACGGATGACAAGAACGGCGACGTGCCTGCCGGCATGGAGCTTGCGTCCACCAACGACGCTTCCGCAGATGTGAAGCCCGCAGTTGTAAACGACGGCACCCGCGGCCATGTGCTGCGTCTCCCGGTAAGCTCTTCTTCCAAGACCGCAGCCGTGAAGCTTGCAGCCAACCCGTTCTCCGGCAAGGCCGGCCTGACGGAGGCAAGCATCTCTTACTGGGTGAAGTCGCTTCCCAATGAGAAGAGCAATAGCATCCTGGAAAGCATCGTACCCAGCTTCGTGGACGAAGAGAAGGTACTGGTACATGAGAAGATCCAGGATGCCAAGAAGGATACAAAGAGCCGCACCCAGCTGTATCTGACACTGGGCGCTGACGCATACTTCCAGGCAGCATGCAACACAAAGGTAAACGAGGACCTGAAGAATGAGTACAGGTTCTCCATCAAGAAGACATGGGGCCAGAAGTACACCACCAAGGCTTCCGATCCTTCCTACGACGCGGCTACCAAGGAAAGCTACGACAACTGGGATAAGCTGCTCCAGAGCATGAGCGAGTGGCATTATGTGACCATGAACCTGAACGACGGCGGCATCCAGGTATATCTGGACGGCGAAGCCCTCAGCAACAATCTGACCAACCCTCGGAACCAGAAGTTCAGCGGCTATGGCCCTCGTTTCCTGGACGGCTTCTACGACAGAGACAACGATATGATGGCACAGTACAAGCTGAGCAGCAACAACCAGGGCGCTACGCCTCTGATGACGTTCCTGGCCCAGGCTGATACTTCCGCATACCTTGGATTTGCTTTCCAGTCAGGCATGAACACCTTTGAAGTGAACAAGGGTGAGGTCTTTGTGGATGACCTGACCTACTACAGCGGCAATGTGACCGCTGAGGAAGCCAAGGCGCTGTATGACACAGCTGTAGAGGCAGCCAAGAAGGAAGGCCCTGTAGCAGGCGAGGAGATTTATGCCGGCACAGCAGGCAACGGCCCCGATGACAGCAGCAATCCGACGACTGACGACAAGCAGACGGCTGATGTGCAGACCAATGCCGACGGTTCCATGACCGCTACGGCCAACGGTGTGACCGTGAACATCCCTGCAGGCGCACTGCCCGCAGACGCCAAGTTTGTGGTTACCGTAATGGGTACGCAGGCATCTGCCGCTACATACGCAGAGGCAGACAGCGTGCTGAACACCATCTCCGGACTGTCCATCGGCAAGCGTGTGCTCTATGACATCCACTTTGAGGATGCCGGCGGCAATACCCTTACTCCCAGCGCTCCGATCGCAGTATCCCTGACTCCTATCAGCGGATACACCGCAAGCAATTGTTCCATCGTGAGCATCAGCGAGAAGAAGCTGCTTCAGGCAACCGTATCCGGCGGCAGCCTCAACTTCAGCAGCCAGGCCATGGGTCTCTTCGCAGTAGTAGAAGCCAAGGCCGGTGAGAAGCCCGCAGGAACGACCGGCGGCGCTACCGTGACCAACGCTCCCAAGAGCTCCGACAGTGGCAGCTCCAAGGCTGGTCAGACCGGCGACGCGGCAGATGTGGTTCTGCCCATCCTGCTTCTCGGCGCAGCTGTTGCAGCAGTGGTATACATCCGCAGAAAACAGCTGATCAACCAGTGATCGGCAGTGCAGCGTAGTTTGTTCAATATGCTAAATGATCAATAAAGAAAGGCGCCTGTGGTTCACCTGCAGGCGCTTTTCCTAAGTGAAGGGGAATATATGTCACCAACTACTCAAAAAGAGATCCGAAAGAGACAGCTGATCATCGTCATGGCGGCGGCGGGCCTGCTCCATCTGCTGCTGGCCGCGCTGTACAGAGGACATGCCACGGACATGGCATGTTTTACGTCCTGGGCGGACAGTGTGTTCCATAATGGTTTTGGCGCGTTTTATTCAGATGGCAGCTTTACGGACTATCCGCCCGGGTACATGTATGTACTCTGGGTCATCGGCGGTATCCGCAGCCTGTTTTCTATGGGATATGAGAGCGCGGCCAGCACCGTGCTGCTGAAGCTGCCCGCCATGGCGTGCGATCTGGTCACCGGCTGGCTGCTCTATCGTCTCGCGGCGAAGGCAGCCTCTCACAGGCACGGGATCATTTGCATGTCCGTGTACCTGTTCAGCCCTGCCGTGCTGATCAACTCCGCCGTATGGGGCCAGGTGGACGGCATCCTGGCGCTGTTCGCCGTGCTGATGCTCCTGCTGATCTATGAGAAAAAGCTGATCCTGTCTTATGTGGCTTTCGGGGCCGGCTTCCTCATCAAGCCGCAGATGGCCTTTCTGTTTCCCGTGCTGCTGGCGGCTGTCGTCGACCAGGTGTTTCTGGAGGATTTCAGCTGGAAGAAATTCGGCGTGAACCTTGGCTGCGGGCTGGGCGTGATCGCGTGCATGTTCCTGCTCATGGCGCCTTTCGGCGTGGGCAAAGTGATCGGCCAGTATATGGAGACCGTATCGTCTTATCCCTATGCCACGGTCAACGCCTACAATCTGTTTGCCATGATGGGCCTCAACTGGCACGCGCAGACCGAAACGGTCATGGGCATACCCTGCAGCGTGCTGGGCATGGTCCTCATGGCCCTTGTCATGCTCTTTGCGGTAGTGCTCTGCCTGCGCAGCAGGAAGGACCGGACAAAATATATCTACGCCGGCGCGTTCCTGTTCATCGGCATCTTCACCGTCTCCGTGCGCATGCACGAGCGATATATGTTCCCCGCCCTGGCGCTGCTGGTGATGCTGTACGCCCTGCGCCCCAGGGCAAGATACATGGCGGGCTATATCGTCGTCAGCATCGTGCACTTCCTCAACGTGGTCCACGTGCTGTTCTGGTATGACCCTGCCAATTTCAACTGGGAAAACCCCATCCCGGTGGCGCTGGGGGCGTGCATGACCCTCTGCTTCGTATGGCTCTGCTGGCAGGGCATAAGGGAATACTGGACGGACAGGGAACCGGAGACGGCGGAAGAGACGCTGGAGGCCACGAAAAAAGCCGTGGAGGAAAAGCGCGCCGTCCTGCCCGGCGGCGGGAAGAAAACGGCCGTCCGGCCGGTGCAGGTGGAGACGTCCAAAGTATTTGACCGGCTGAAAGCGGCGGATTATATCCTCATGGCAGCGATCTGTATCGTGTACGCCATAGTCGCTTTTACGGACCTGGGAGACCGGCAGGCGCCGGAGACAGGCGTCACCCTGGACAACGCGGGGGATCAGATGGTCTTTGCCTTTGACGACACATATGATTTTGACAAGATCCGGTATTACATGGGCAACTACCACGACGTGTCCGTAAAGATAGAATATGCCGACGCGGCGGAAGGCCCCTGGAACGTGGCAGAGGAAGCCAAAGAGCTGTCCGGCGTGTTCAAATGGGACGCTATAGATGTGGATTTCCCGGCCCGGTACGTGCGGATCACCGCCCTCCACGCGCCTACGTCCCTGTGGGAGCTGGCATTCTGCGACATGACAGACAGCCAGATCCTGCCGGTGAACCGGGAGGAATACGCTCCGCTGTTTGACGAGCAGCAGCTTGTCCCGGAGCGCACTACAAACTTAAACAGCAGTTACTTTGACGAGATCTATCACGCCCGCACGGCATATGAATATATCCACGGGCTGTACAGCTACGAGAACACCCATCCGCCTCTGGGCAAATGGTTCATCTCCCTGGGCATCCGCGCCTTCGGCATGAACCCCTTCGGCTGGCGGTTCATGGGCTGCCTGTTCGGCGTGCTCATGCTCCCCGTCCTCTATTTATTTGTGAGGCGGATGTTTGACAGGACATGGCTGGCGGCCGCTGTGACCGTGCTCTTTGCCGTGGACTTCATGCACTTTGCCCAGAGCCGGTTGGCCACCATAGACGTATTCATCACGTTCTTCGTGATCCTCATGTACTACTTCATGTACCGGTATACGGCCCTGAGCTTTTACGACGCCCCCCTGAAGAAGACCTGGATCCCTCTGGGACTGTGCGGCGTTTCCATGGGCCTGGGGGTGGCCAGCAAGTGGACCGGCGTGTACGCCGGGCTGGGACTGGCCGTGGTGTTCTTCTGGACGCTGTGGAAGCGTTACCGGGAATACCGGTACGCCAGAAAATATCCCGCGGGAGAGACCAACGGCATTTCCCACAGGACCATCGTGCAGACCTTCCCCGACGCCGCCTGGAAGACCATAGGCTTTTGCTGCATCTTCTTCATCGCGGCGCCGGCAGTGATCTACGCCCTGTCCTACCTGCCCTTCCGGGACGGCTCCGGGGCAGGCTGGATACAGGAGATGCTGAAAAACCAGAGCACCATGTTCAACTACCATAGCAGCCTTGTATCGCAGCACCCCTACTCGTCCAGGTGGTACCAGTGGCCCCTCATGACCCGGCCCATCTGGTACTACAGCGGCATGGCAGGCGCCACCCAGTATGAGGGCATCAGCTCCTTCGGCAACCCCCTTGTCTGGTGGGCGGGCATCCCGGCCTTCTTCTACATGCTGTACAGAGGTATCGCGTACCGGGACAGGAAGTCGGGATTTCTCACGGTGGGCTATCTGGCCCAGTATGTGCCCTGGTTCTTTGTGTCCAGGACCACGTACATTTACCACTATTTTCCCTGCGTGCCCTTCGTGACGCTCATGCTGGCATACTGCTTTTATCTGTTCACAAAGGACCATGAAAAGCGGAGATACGCGGTATTTGCCTATGTGGCCGCGGCGGTGGGGCTGTTCATCCTGTTCTATCCGGTGCTGTCCGGACACGGCGTGTCGGCCAGCTACGTCAACAGTTTCCTCAGATGGTTCAGGAGCTGGCAGCTGATCTCCGCGCCCTTCCCCACGTAAGGAAACGGACCGTGTGCAATTTGTACAAAAAAAAGAACTAAAAATGGTAATTATCAACGAAAGTGGACAACCGGACGAGGGGATTTGGATAAATCCCTTGCAATTTCACTGCAGTTTTAGTAAAATTTGAATAGACCCTGCAAAGGGTGCAGCAGCGTAATAAAATCTATTTAGAAAGGAAGAGGTGAAATGAAAAAGCATACATGGAAGCCGCTTGGAAAGAAGACACTGGCACTGGCGCTCTCTGCCTCTATGGTAGTGCCTGCCGTAGCGTTTTCTCCTATAAGCGGCAAAGATGTAGCGGCGGCTGACAACATGCCGGAAGCACTCCAGACCATCGACCTGGAAAATGGTCTTTCAGACGGCGCTCTGGGAGACGAGGGCAGAAATTGCCTGCACATTGCCAGTGTGGATCAGGAAGCAACCTACCGGAAGGTGGAGGATAAGGTTGCCAAGATCACAACGTATGATATGATGTCGCCGTACATAAGCAGCAAAAACGTTATGGAGCTGCAGTCTATGGGCAATCAGCCTACTACTTATCATGATGCGGAGAAGGGCAATGTCCTCATGCTGGACGAGTCTTTCCACATGCAGGCCTATGCCCGCGGCGATGAGCCCTGGATAAATGACGGGGGAGAAGCTATTACCGCCGATACCGTCGTGCACTGGGCCAGCGAGACCGGCAGGAACGTCAATGTGCCGGAGACGCCGATCCGTACGGAAAAGGATGTGAACAGCGGCGCGTGGCTGGGGCTGGCCGGCCGCAGCCAGAAGGACCCCAGGAACCCGTATTATGATAAGGTTGAAAACCCCACGTCCCTGGCAGTGGCATATTGGGTGAAGGTGCCCGGTACGGCCAAGCTGGACGCGTCCTCGGTAGTGCGTTTCCAGAATTATGGCATCAAACAGACCCCTGAGGATGGCAGTAAGGATGTGAGCGCAGTACAGGGAACACTGGCTGTGTCTACCGGCAGCAAGGTAATGTTTGCCGGCGATACGGGACATCTGGCAGCTGTCAATGACGCCAGCGTACAGCCCAACAACTGGATCAAATTTACCGGGTCCGGCGGCGCCATGAGCAGAGACGCATGGCACTACGTAGTAGTCAATATGTCAAATGACGGCTTTGAGTACATCCTGGACGGCGTGAAGCAGGAGGGCTCCAATGAGAAAGGTTCCTTTGCGGACAATGAGAAAGCCGTTAAGGTGATGGATTTCCTGACAAATGTCGACACGTATGTCGTTCTCGGCGGCGCGGTGACGTTGTTTGCCGATTCCAGACCCGCCGCCAACTTTACGGTAGGCGATGATGATCTGGATCTGTCCAGCCGCATCTACGTGGACGACATAAGCTTCTATGGCGAGGCCGTTACGGAAGCCCAGGCAAAGAGCGCCTACGATCAGGGCATGCAGGACATGAAGGACTACGCCACCAGTTCTGTAGTGCCGGATATGTCGGGATATGTGAACTTCTCTGACGGGCAGTACGCCAACATGAGTGAAAACGAAGCAAATCCCTCCGTATCCACAGATAGCAAGATGGGCAATGTTCTCACTACCAAGGCAGGCGTCAGCGGCGTGAAGCTGGCAGTAAATCCGTTTGCCGGCAAGAAGCTGACCGGCGCTACCATCGCGTACTGGACGAAGGCAGCCGGCAGCGTGGAAGCGGAAGGCGCCTACGGCATTTCCTTTATTGACAGCCAGCAGATTACCGCGGACAACAAAAAGAACGGTTCGACAGGCCTGAAAGGCAGATCTGTCATCTTCAGCACCACCGACGGCGGAGCCGGCTTCTATCAGGGTTATGATAGCTGGGGCGGCGGTTTCAGCTCACTGGAAAATGATTATGTGGTGCTTACGTCCGACGACGCCAAGAAAGCAAATCTGAATGCCAATCCGGATGCCCAGGCAGACGGCTGGAATTATGTTGTGACATCTATCAACAACAGCGCCATCACTACATATGTCAACGGCAAAATGGTAGAAAATGCCAATGAGAATAAGGGTGGCCGTTTCTATGACGGATATTATACCAAGCTTAAAGACATGCAGACCAAGGCTATCTACAATTACGCAGGCGGCAAGACGGAAGAAGAAGACAATACTGCTTTCGGCGGCAACAACAATGACGCTGCCCGGAACATTATGAACATCCTTACTGCTGAAGGCGGAATGGACGCGTACATTGGCGTGACCCTTGAACAGAATTGCGGCGCTGATAATAAATATGTAGGCAATAATACTGTTACAGCGGATGCTGTCGGCACATGCGGCCAGTTCGCGAGGGTGTCTTTCTTTGACGCGGATCTGAACCAGTATCAGGCAGAACAGCTGTACAAGGAAGAGCTTGCCATCATTAACGGCCAGGCTACCGAGAGACCCGTAGTTACGTCCGGACCTGCACAGACTACAGAGCCTGTACAGACCACAGAGCCCGTACAGACCACAGAGCCCGTA
>CANQHX010000052.1 GCA_947623905.1 uncultured Lachnospiraceae bacterium | reverse complement strand
AAAAGCCGATACAGACTTCCTCATCTTCCATGAGGCGTTTGAAGCACACATCCACCCGGGGCCGCATGATGAAATCCGCCTCCGGCGGCTGCGAAAAACGACTATCACTACCGACACTATCCGACTGTTCTGCGCTGCCGGAAAGCGCCGGGAACTCATATAGAGCGCCTGTATAGTCCAGATCCAGAACTCCATGTGTATCTTTATTATCGTTCAATAAAACATGCCTCCTTATATTATAAATTAGCAAAATTGGGATGTAAATCAACGGAAAGTTTAAAGAACTTTATCAGAATAATGAATAGGAGAATACGGCCATCCACCAACAGGATAAAGGCAGGAGCCGCATTTCGTATATGAGCAGGCGGCGATATGTAACATAAACCGCAAATATTTGTTACATCTTTTATATTGCATTTTTATTATAATATAAGTCCACCATTTTGTCAATACCGTGTATGGAAATAAATGGTATCCCGTTCAACTTTTTGTCCGGACAGTCTTCTATCAATGGTGAATAATCTGGGGCAAAAGTGCTCCAGATTATTCACAGCTTATTTTTCACTTCTTTGCAGACTTCCCCCGGCTGTAAATATCGTATGGAAGTGAAGCGGTTTTTCCGCATATCAATTATTGGGTCTCCATGCGATATACTGCCTAATGTTTGCCATCGCAGTTATCCCTTTCGTTCAATTCCACGCCAATGCGATGCTTTCTATCATATGGCGTGCTTGCATGAAAAAATGTGTGCCATTACGCCTATGAATTGAGTTACTTATCCAAATGATATATCACTTTTCCAACATATTCTGCCACTTTCAAATCTTCTTCTGTATTGATATCAACCGCTTCAAATTTACTCACGATATGTATATATGGTTTTCTGCCAATCCTACAGCGATAACGATCAAGTGAATTCTTAGTTATGCCATACAATCCAGTTGTTTCCTCGATTACAGGAAGCATATCCTGACTCCTTGGTAAAATTCCAGGTCGATAGTTCATTGGATTATCCGCAAGCCAATAGAATCCATGATTTCCTGTTGCTGTAAAACACGAATCATATTCTACACTTGAAACTAATTTATTGAAGCACTCTTTTATTGTTTCAGGTTGCAAATACGGCGCTGTTGCAAACAGCTGAAAATAATAATCATAATCGGGAAACTGTTCATATTGATAAACTAACAAATCATTTCCATTCGCACTATTCTTAGCCAGTTCAGGTTTTCTTTCTATTACTAAAAATCCCTGTTCCTTTGCATATGCCGCAATTTCATCGCTATTTGTATCAACGTAAACATCATCAAATACATTTGCTAACTTTACATGCTCGCAAATATACTCATACAGTTTTTTCCCGTTCAAAACGCGGAAATTTTTTCCCGGCACTCTCTCGGAATTTGTCTTGATCGGAATAAATGCTGCAGTTTTCATACAGTCACTACCTTTCTGCCATTGAATGGCCAATTCTTTATTGTTGATCTGTAAGTCGTTCCATATTAATGATATTATTCAAATAAGCTTTTAGGGGAATACCCTTCCAAAATTGTTTCAAACCTTTTTTCGCATTGAAGCATAGGGGCTTTGGCGCCGCAGGAAGAAGGGATGCTTTTCATTTTTTCGTTGGGCTATCATAGTAAACCCTCAATAAAGAAACCGCGGACAGATCTAGCTTGTCAAGGATTCTGCATATAATCTGCAATCCATCATCGTATGCAAGCAAAAGACTGCTCATTTCATCATCCTAAGTATCTTACATGTATTTTACGCTCTTTTATCGTCCTACGACTTCTTCCAGCCTTACCCTAGGAAATACTTCTAGCTTACCGCCACGAGTCGCATTGTATATCCTAATGCCATTCTTATCGGCATATTCTCGTGCCGCCTCGAAAGACTCGGATAAATGCCCGACATCCACTGTCGCATAAAGATCCGCAGTTTTCTTATCATCTTCAGACTTATAAAAATGATTTTGAATATTATTTTTTATGATATTTCCACTCCTGCTCTTTTCGAAGGTAAAATTGTTATCTACCCCAATCAGGTATATTCTATTGAAGCCCATATATACCGCTGTCTGCAGCGCCGTATATACAACTGTGCCGCCATTATAGTAATACCGACCGATATCGCTTGAGAAAAAATCTTCGTTCTCTGCAAAGGTTCCATGCTTCAGATATAACGCATCGCGAATCTCAACCCCATAATCAAGCGCCTTACTGTCAATAAACTTGATCCCGCAGTCCAATCCGTTAATCTCCTGCCTGTAGGCTAAAAATGTATCAACATTGACTGTCAAATATACGTTCGGTCGCCACGAGGTCCTGCCAAACGCTAAAAAAATTTGATTTGCTCCAAAGCAAAACTCTCCTTTTAACAATTCCAGGTCATCCATCATAAGGCTCGGGCCATTTCCAACTATAAAACATCTTTCCCCTTTATGACTATCCTTCCATTTTGCAAATTGCTCCGTCTGATCTGCATATTTTTGATGAAGTTGTCCCGCTTTCTCCAGATAACCTTCCATATCGTAATTGGGATACCACTTCATAAACGTGTAAAACCAACACTCTTTTGTTTCCAATGACGGATATTCTTCAAGTTGCTTTGCAATATCATACACATATGTGCTGGCAATGATGATCCGAATGTCTTTTTTCTCATAGCCAAGAAACTCTGGCGGTTCAATCCGGTATTCACGCTCCCCAACTTGAAGAGTCTGCCCCCACAAAGAGCGATCATTGTCCACAAAATAGGCAATGCTGTCACGCTTTCCGAGTTTTTCTACTTCTTTTATCATTGCCATTGCTATGTTTGAAGTACCAAAAACTATAATTTCAGCGTTTCCGGAATTAAATAACTCTTCAATAGTTCCATTTTTGAAAACCATTATTCACACCTCCGCAAGTTCTTGAATCAGGGCTTCAATCAGTCTATCGTTTTCTTCCTTGCATCTTACCGCCAATCGTATATACTGACGGCCATTATGGTTTACTTTGGAAAACAGATTTTTTATCAAAATATTATGCTTAAGAATCAAACGCCTTGTAAGTTCCGCCGCACTCATGCCGTTTGTTATTTCTACCATAAGGTAATTTGCCTGAGACGGAATTATCCTCAAAGCCTCTATTTTCGACAATTTCTCAATATATCTTCCGCGTTCGGCGCGAAATCTCTTAAGAGCCGCATCATAATCTTTTTTATACTTTTCAGAGATCTGCATATAAAACTCAGCAAAGGAATTCATATTCCAAATAGACACGTCTTTCTTCAGTTCAGCAATTATTTTTTTATTGCCGGAAGCGAGAATTCCAAGGCGCAGACCCGGTACACCGTAAGATTTGGAAATGCTTTTCATAACATATAGATATTCATTTCCTTCAAGAATGTCCTGATCAATTACTGTACTGTTCTCTTCATCCGAAAAATCAACAAACGACTCGTCTATGATTAAATTGATGCTGTGTTTTTTCGACCAATCAATGAGCCCGAGCAGATCGTGTTTTGGTATGTAATTTCCAGAAGGGTTGTCCGGGTTGATCAGGATCAAACTGCTAATATCTTTATCTGCAAAATAAATCATCAGATCCTCTGCTGTATATGAATAATTATCATTGTCTGGAAAAAAAGTAACCGTATCAGCTTTCCGGTATCTGTTCGGGTATTCTTCAAATGTAGGACGTACAATTCCTATCTTTCCGGTCAAATGCTCCATCAGCGCCTTTATAAGCTCCGCAGCTCCATTTCCGACTATTATATTCTCTATGTGAACATTGAAATTCTTGGCTGCTAACAGCGAATTAACACGCATACCTGATGGATACTGTGTCAATAATTTATCAAAGCTCGCTTTGATCTCATCCACCATCTTCTCAGGAGGAAAGTACGGATTAACAAGATAGCAGAAATCAAGAAGTCTGGGATAACGCCAATAGCCGCCATACCTGCCTTGCAAGAGTTCTACCCTTTCATCCTCATCAGATGCAAACATCGACTCCGCGATATCCAAATCTTGAATATCATCAATCTCATACCACCGCTGCCCGCTCAGACGTTTTGCCTTGATCTCAGGCTCGTCCAGCATTGTAATTACACGCAAAACCTGTTCGTAATATTCATTATTACCAAGTGCTCTTGAGTACGCCTCCAAAAATGGAACATAATGAGTTTCGGAAAAGTGCCTTGAAAACTTATAGATATTGACCGTCTTATAATATTGATCTATTTCCTTGAAATTAAATTTCTTTCCAGGGACAAAAGCCTCTATAATATCATCGTCTGAAAGTTTTACACACGTTCCGTCCATCCAGCTCTCGTATTTATCAACCAAGGCCAGTGTATCTCTCGGATCTTTGATCAAAGCTTCAACTACAGAGTCCTCGAAAATTAAATCAGATTCAAAAAGCAGGGTATCTTCTTGACAAAGATAATCTCTCGCCAAAAATAAGGAATATATATTATTGGTTTTATCATAAATCGGATTGTTTACATAAATAATAGGAGTTTGAATATCCAATGTGCTAATATAATCTATAAGTTTTTGTCCTTCATATCCTACAACAATAACGATCCTTGACAGGTGCTGCGCTTCTATCTGGTGAAGCATACGATCGATCAAAGTTACCCCATTTACCTTCACCATGCATTTCGTATTATTTTGTGTCAGTTCTTTTAGGCGCCGCCCCATGCCTGCCGCCAGAATGATTGCCTGCATATTATTTCCTCCTAACGTTTTTCTGCTTACAAAATATGTTGCACCTTACATGAAATATTTTTCTTTGCTATACTGATAATCAATATTTTTCCCAAAACCCGCACTTCGTTCATAAAACTGGTTTGCAAAATATAGATCCTGAATCGCCAGCCCATAATTATAAACCAAAATTCTCTCCCGTTCTGATGACCTACCCATTACTGCTCCCTTCAAAACATCGCTCGTATTATTCACGGAGCGAAATAAATTAAAATACTTAAAATTCCTTATTTGGTCAATTTCATCTGTGAATACCTTATCAAAGAACAGGTCACAATTTTGGAATCCCATAGTCATAATTGGGATAACTGTACAGCCGTCATCATAGCAATCATCATCCGCAAAATTTTTATCGACCTTTGATACCGCAGAAACAATAACATCAGAGCCTTTGATAACATCTTCATACGTGCCGCATTCCACAAAGGATATGTTTTTGCAGTATTTGAATTTTTCTTCAAATCTCTTTTCCTGCTCTTTATACTTATAAAGTTTTACTATGATGTTTCTATCTCCTATTTTTGATAGTAATATCTGCATATATGAAGTCATAATATTTCCAAGTCCTATCAGACCGATAACGCGGAAATCCCTTTTGCTGTACATAATAGTAGAATGCACAGCTTGTGCCGCTGTGCGCAATGTAGTCATATAAACCGCATCCATTACAGCTTTAAGTATCCCTGTATTTCCTTCATACAAAAGAATATCTCCCATCATTAAGGAACGCTTTTCTTCTTCTGTCAGTTTATACCGCCCCAAGACCTTTACAGCTGATATATTATTTTTCCCCCAGTATGCCGGAGCAGCAGAAAGTGACATTATATCCTTAGGACCAAAGGGCAGTTTGTTTGGCATCATAAATTCAGATTTATTTTTTAATGCATAATCGATCCAATCATAAAATTTTACTGGATTAATATCTTGTGCCAATAAACGTATTGTTTCAAAATCTAAAATTTTCATATATTTTAACCTTCCTTTTTTAATAATTATCCACAGATGTTTTTAATATTATTTTTGTACATTTTATAGTCATAATGTGCCATTTTTTTGATAATAGTTTGATTTGAGCGCCATACAATAAACATATTATTTCATCATAGCCTATTAAACATTAAACTATTCGTATTGTTTTTGTCAGTTCTTTTAACTGTTTTTCCATACTGGCCGCTAAATTAATTACTTACGTTTGTGCTGTCTCCTCCTTTTATTGATTTCTACCATTACAATCATATTGAAGTCGTCTATTTTCTAAACAATGGTTTAATGAAAGGAAGCCAAGTTTTTTTCGTTATTAAGGCAACAACACAAAGAGTAGCGATCGCAACAGAGTATTTAATCATTGGAAATGGATTGAGTACAGTCACAATAATTCCAGAAAAAATAACAATTATTATATAAAACGCAAAAGATTTAAACTTAAAAAAGGGTTTTATCGAGTTTTTCTTAAGAATTCTTTTTGCAATAAACCAATGCAATGCAAACATTATTACATAACTAAGCAGTGTTGTATACGCAGCAGCCTGATATCCAAATATTCTAATGAAAATAAAATTAGTAATTACGTTAACCGATGCTGCGATAAATGTTGTTATTCCAATATACTTTGTTTCCTTAAAATAATATTCTACTCCGACAAAAACAGTATATAAAAACAGAAAAAACATTCCGATAATTATCGGAATAAATATATTAATTCCTTCAAGATACATACTTGTACCTACAACCATTATCATTTCTTTGGATACAAACATCATACCGCATGCAATCACAGTAATAAAAAGCATATATTGATTCGCTTTTTCTCTTATCATCATGTATTTTTTTCTCACCATTTTATCTAGCATCCACACTCCCCATGCATTATCGGTAGAGTAAAATATTATTTGAAAAATATTTGCGATAGTATATATAAAACTGTAAATACCCGTTGCAGCGGCATCTACCATATTAGTAATCATAATTCGATCAAATTGAGACTGAATTTGCTGTGAAAGATAATGCCATATAAGTGGTATTCCAAATGCCAACGCATATCTGGCCATGCCAGTATCATATTTTTTTCCTTTTATATATTCAAATCTACATATTGATAATAATCCAATTGTTATAAGAGGTATAGATGCGCCAGCAACTCTGGCTAAAAGCCTATTATCTCTCAGAACAGTGAACATCAACACCACTGATAATACGACATTAAGAATCGTGTTATATACTGCATACCATAAATAAGACTTATAATTGTATGTAAGAGTGAGTTTAGCATTCACAATATTCAGCATTGCCGCCCCAAAACTCTGTGCAATCATAAACACTGTAATAATTGTCGTAAAACCTGTGAAATTATTAACAGAATTACGAAATATTAAATAGGTACTTAGCAGTAATATTGTCACAAAAAGTACAATCAACGATTGTGTTGAAATATATGTTTCCTGTTTTCCCTTATAATCATAAAAAGCTGTCTTAATTGAAGCATGCATACCCAATCCCAAAAAAATGGTAATTATTGCTTCATATGAAACGTAAGTATTAAAATAGCCAAATTCGGTAGTAGAAAGTAAACGAGAAAACACCGGCAAACTAATAAAGGAAATTCCTTTTATTAGAATATTACCTATAGTATATCCGACACCCGCTTTTATCTCCCTGTGCTCATTCATATAAACATTCCTTAATATCGTTTTGAAGAAGATAACATGATTCCATCATACTCTTGCGCCCATTAAAATCATTAACCACACCATCTATAATTTCCTCATATCTTATTTCATCTAAATTCAGTTTCTTTGCCAACGAAAAATTTCACACTGTATATCTTCTCCAGCAAGCTAAAGATTTATCTTTGAGCATATATACTCATAAATTAATTTTCTGAATTCTCCCACCTCCGAAGCACGTTCATTAAACAATTTATTTATTTCTACTGTGCTTTCAGTTGCTGCAAAATCATGTTCAAAATCAATCCTTATCCTCTCTCGTAGGTCATCCTCAGAAGTAACCCGATATTTATATAGATAATCTAGGAACTCTTGGTACATTCCGGTTTCTTTTTCATATTCTTCAAGATCTGGTGCATAAAAAATTATGTCCTTTTGTTTCAAAGCAAAATCCATAGCACACGATGAATAATCTGTAATCAATAAATCTGAGAGTCTTAACAGCTTTGAAACTTCTTTTACATCTGAATCTTGCAAGAGTAATACATTGTTAGAACACTTTATATTAAAGGGATCAGTAGCATAGTGAAGTTTTATAATTAACCTCCCATTATTTTCTTCTAATACATCTCTCAGTTTTTCATCCGAAGCAATCATCCTTATCGAATCTTCTAACTTTTTTTGACTAGCTTTATAAGGTCTGTATGTAGGCATAAAAGTAATATATTTTAAACCAATTTTTAGATTATGTTGACATATATATTCTTCACTAAATACCTCTGTTAAGTCATAAATAGGCGCTGTAATATAATCGTTTCGTGCAAGCCCAATTATAGGGATATTTTTCTTTGTCAAAACATCTAATTTAGCAACTTCTACGCCAAAAGAAGATGTAACAATCGTAACGTCTCTATACGTATAATTAAATATCTTCGCTTTGATGACCGAAACAACTTTTTTTAGTTTATTAGCTTTCCTTATGCTGTAATATGTTCTTTTAGCTCCACCAACTCCATGGCACAAATTGACAGTATATGCTCCAAAAATATAAGGATACTCGCCAAAATCATCTAATCCGTGCGTGCATAATGCTACTCCAGCTTGTTTCTGTATATTTTTAGCATTCTTTGTACCAATAAGATATCCTTCGTATCCTAGTTTTCTTACTTCTTTTAGCACATCTTCTTTTTTCGTCAACCAGACACATCGAATACCTTTATCGTTATGAGCAATTATGTACTCAAACATATATCGAGCGTTATCAGCATATTTTGTTCCCTCCCAAGATGAAAACACCCATAATTTCGGATCTCGTCTTGTAAAAAAATTTCCAAATGAACGTTGATAATAAAAGCGAAATGCATTCCATGTCCAATTCCTTAATCCTCTATTTATATTAATTTGCAATTTATCAGAAGATAATTTCATATATTTTTACCTCACATATAGCTATTTGTAAATTCTTTCGACTTAACAACTTATAATGTTGTTTTTTAAATTCCCGTATGTATAACTTGCTTTGTATGCCCTTTGTGAAGCTATTATCCCAAAAACAATAAAACCAACTCCACTACCAACAAAATTTATAGCAGATTCAGAAATAAATGCTTCAAAAAACACTGCAATAATGTAAGCCAAAATTAAATAGGTTAATGGTGATTTATTTATCTGCAAAACTCTTCTCAAAATCCTAATTATTGCGTAGGTGAATGTAGTAAATCCGATTACTCCCATTTGTCCGATAATTGCCCCAATATAGCTTTCACCACTTGTCTCACTAGAACCTCCATAAAGGTTTGCATAGTTTCCTGAGGATCCTAATCCTTTTCCAATTATAAAATCAGAAGAGAGACTCGAAGTAAGTCCACCTATATGGCGAGACATGGTAGATAATATTTCTCCCCGAACCAAAATTGTAGTGATACAAAAAGCTATAATTCCGATTATAATTGCAAAGATTTTATTTTTTCGCCATAATTGAAAGATATATCCTATTGCAACAATTAAAATGGCTCCTTTAGAAAAAGTCAGTAAAGTCGCTATAGAACATAATAAATGCGCAAATATTTTTTTATATTTGTTATCATATACTTCCGTAAATAACAATATAACAACACAAAACGCCAAAAAGTGACCCGTTAAGAGTGGTTCAGTAATAATACCCACCAAACGTCTTATCATTCCTATATAATTATATAAATCAGCTGAATAATAATTGCCCGGCAGTTCGTTATTATACACCCAGGCAGAAAAACCTTTAGCCTCCATATACTTGCTGATGTTCATTGATAACCAAAAGCCATCTCCAAGAACGAATCTTTCTAAGAGCCCAAATATTGCTTGAAACACCCCTAGGTTCACCACAAAATGCAGCAAATTGCTGATATCTTCCTTATTGAAGTTGAATGTACTTCCATACAATATCAAAATAAAAGGTGTCATTATTTGCCTAAAGCAAATTAGTTTTGTATATAATGATGCTGATCCTATAAAAAAATAAGGAATACACACTGCAATTATAATAATGATGGGGATTACATATTTTTTAATCCTTCCTTTCTTTCTAAAAACCAAATTTACTACCACTACTCCATACATTACAGCTTCTTTATACAGTATAATTATTTGAGTTATTAATGAACCAAATACATCTGATGCCATAACACAAACAATATTCTGAAAAACTACTTCTACAATCAATAGCTTTATAGACTTTTCGTCTTGTTTGATTATTAACCTTGGAAAATAGAATGTATAGACTGCAGCAAAAGCAACCACTACTATAATTTCGACAAATTTCAATGTGTCATCCTCCAGTTCCCCTACTGCAACCTATTAATCACGACATTTAACCGCTGCTCAATTACTTCAGGAGAGTAATAGAGTAAATACGTTTCTCTGCAGTTTGTTGAGATTTTTTTTCTTATTTTATCATCCTTCATTTTGATTATTGCACAAATGAATTCATCAGCGCTATCGGCAATCAAAATGTTCTCATCCTGAGTATAAGCTAATCCCTCAGCTCCAATTTTTGTGGAAACGATTGGCATTCCCCTTGAAAATCCTTCAATTATTTTTACACGTTGTCCACTTCCAAAAAACAATGGAACTATCATAAAATCACACAAATCATAATATTCAGCAACTGAATCCACATATCCCGTAATATAAATATTTGTATACTGTGAAGCTAAATTCTTCAATCTTTCACTAGGATTTTTTCCCACAACATAAAGTTCAAAATCAATGTTTTCTTTTACAAGTTTTGGAACCACCTTCTCTAAAAACCAAATTATCCCATCATTATTTGGAGCCCATGTTAAAGTTCCCAAAAACAGCATTTTCAGCTTTTCCTTCACTTCATAGATCTCCTTTTTTGAATTTGTATCGATTACACCAATCGGTATAATAGTTGCTTTAAGAGGAAACCCTGCCATCTTTTCTAATTCAGTTTTATCTTCTTGTGAAAGCAAGATGAGTTCATCTACATCTTGTATAGATTTGACTTCAAATTTTTCAAGTCTCTTTGCTTCTATTTTCAAGTACACCTTTTTTAAAATATTCTTGCTATTAAAAACATTTCTCTTTAAAATAAGAGTTTCACAATTTTGAGTATCGAGCACTGTTTTTATCTCAGGGGCCAATTTTTTAACTATTAATTTATAAGAATAAACCTGTAAAATATTAAAATAAGCAATATTATAAGAATATTTGCTCATTAAGCGCTCAATTTCATTGCACATTTCTTTCTGAAAATATTTATATACACTTAATGATCTAGCGGTAAACAAGCATTTAAGTGCTTTTCGTGCGATATATTTCTTATTCTCACTCGTTGTAACACGAATAGGTAGCATGGATATATTTCTGCAATAACTGCCCAGAGCCCTTTTTGCTTCTTCAATATTTTCATTTTCGTAAAAGCACACTAGATCAATTGTATGGTGTTTTGCTAAAGACTGTATCGTAGTAAATGTCTTTATTTTTCCACCGCCATCTAATGGGTAAGGAACAAGATTTGCAATAAATAATATATCCATCCATTCAACCTCTATATTTGCGAATTATAGGGACAATAGAAATTGCATCATTCCAGTAACGTTTAATTAATCGTTTTGGATCCTGAGTAACTCTATAAAGCCATTCAAGTCCGTGATCGCTCATCCATTTTGGAGCACGTTTTATTTTTCCCGCTTCAAAATCCAAACTGGCTCCCAAGCCGAACGAAATAGGAACGTTCATCTCTTTACAATAACGATACATAAATAATTCTTGCTTTGGAGTGCCAAGACCAACAATCAGAATATCAGGCTTTGCATTCTTTACAATTTGAATAATGTGCCGTAACATATTTTCATTTTTTTCAAATCCGTACGGCGGCGAAAATGTACCTGCAATTTTTAAACTCGAATACTTTGCTTTAAGATTCTTAGCCGCCTCATTAGCAACCCCCTCGGCCGCTCCAAGAAAAAACATAGAGTACCCTTTATCAGCGGCCATTTCACAAAGTTTAGGGAATAGATCCGAACCAGATATTTTTTCCTTAATAGGTGTTTTATATAATTTTGATATCCAAATTAAAGGTTTGCCATCCGCAAGAATTAAATTCGCTTCTTTATACGCATTGCATAATTCGCCACCTTTTTCAAGTTGAACAATATGATCAACATTAGGTGTCACAACATAGGCTGCTATATTCTTGCAGATTATTCTATCAATTTCTTCGAGAGCTTCGACCAAAGTGAGATTGTCCACGTAAGTATTGAGAAATTTTGTTCTCATGTTGTAGTTCCTATACATTGTATTTTTTCCTGTTTTGTTCTCGGTTCATAATCTTTTTTAGTCTGTACGTTTTATATGAGCAATATATATATCCCTCAGCGCATCAAATACAGTGTGCTGTGGTTTCCAGCCTATTTTTTCTCCTATCAGTCTGTTATCACAACAAATTACTGGTGTATCAACAGGTCTGAAGCGTGCGGGATCGACTTCTACCGTTATCTCCTGCTTGCTGAATTTCAAAATGTAATCGAGCAAATCCTTAAGGCTATATGCAATGCCTGAACCAACGTTATAGACCGTCTCGCAGTCATCGCTTTCCAGTATCATCCGGTACGCCCTGACGATGTCCTTGACATGGCTGAAATCCCTTCTTGCGGAAAGATTCCCCACCTTAATAACTCCCGGTTTCCCGGACTTTTCTATCTCAGCTACCTGTTTACAGAAGCTCGGCAACACAAAACTGTCAGATTGACCAGGGCCAGTGTGGTTAAATGGCCTTACGCAATATATTTTCATGCCGAAGCGTTCCCTGTAGACCTCTGCGAACCGCTCTTGAGCCGCTTTGGAAATACCATAGGGATTGTTCGCGTTAAGGAGAATTTTTTCGCTGATCGGCTTGTCCGAGGCTTCGTATTCCTCGCTCGAACCCACGAAAAGTATCTTCGGAGAGTTCTCGAGACACTTTGCTGCTTCCAGGATGTTCAACGCACCTATGACATTCACTGAGACAGTGGTCTGAGGAATATTCCATGACTGTCCTACACTGCTAATTGCTGCGAGGTTTACAATCATATCGGGGGCCACTTCCCTAACAACTCGCTCCACAGAGCCCGCGTCTAAAATATCTGCAAACTTGAAAGGCATGGCGTTTGTTTCTTTAATGTCTGTGCCGGCGACTTCGTAGCCGTGTCCTGTAAATTCTCTCGCGAGATATGAACCGACGAACCCTGAAGCACCGAAAACCAAGACTTTCATCACTTTATACCTGCCTCTTTCTTTGCAAGTTCTAAATCGTGCTTTGCCATGATTGCACAAAGCTCCTCATAGCTTGTCTTCTGCGGATCCCAGCCAAGCTTGGTCTTTGCCTTTGTCGGATCGCCCCAAAGGTTTACAACGTCGGTCGGCCTGAACCACTGGGGATTTACACAGACAAGCATTTTGCCGGTCTTTTTGTCATATCCCTTTTCGTCAAGTCCAGTACCTTCCCACCGAAGATCTATTCCAACATGCTTGAAAGAAAGTTCAGTAAATTCTCTGACCGTGTGCTGAACGCCTGTGGCTATGACGTAGTCGTCTGGTTCATCCTGCTGCAAAATAAGCCACATACACTCGACATAGTCCTTGGCATAACCCCAGTCGCGCAGAGAATCAAGGTTTCCAAGTTCAAGATGGTCCTGCAGGCCGCAGGCAATTCTTCCGGCAGCAAGGGTTATTTTTCGGGTAACAAACGTTTCTCCTCTGCGCTCGGATTCGTGATTGAACAGAATCCCGTTGCAGGCGAACATTCCGTAAGCTTCTCGGTATTCCTTAATCATCCAGTACCCATACTGCTTCGCGACCGCATAAGGGCTATACGGGTGGAATGGGGTATTTTCGTTTTGCGGACATTCCTCGACCTTGCCGTAAAGTTCAGAAGTGGAAGCCTGATAAATACGGCATGACTTATCCAGACCCAGCATATGTACTGCCTCCAAAATGCGGAGCACGCCGAGCGCGTCCACATCGCCTGTGTACTCAGCAGCATCAAAAGATACCTGGACATGGCTCTGGGCAGCAAGGTTATAAATCTCATCGGGCTTCACTTCGCCGACTATGCGTATGATACTCGATGAGTCAGAAAGATCGCCATCGTGAAGTTTTATTTTATCAATGATATGATTGATTCTGGATGTCGTGGGAACGGACGAACGGCGGATAATGCCATGTACCTCGTAGCCCTTTTCCAAAAGTAACTCGGCAAGATAGCTGCCGTCCTGCCCGGTGATGCCGGTAATAAGCGCCTTTTTCATGTCTCAAACTCCTCTTTGCGTTTTTTCTTATCCATATATGTAACTCAGCAGCGTATTTTCAGCAGCGTCATGTCCCCTATGATCAGGCACCTCCCAATCCCCGCCGGCAGGAACGTGGTCTCCCCCTTCACGAACCGCATGGGCTTCTGCTCCACTCCCATCGTCTCTACCTGCCCATACCCGTCCAGGCACATCAGCACCTGGAAGGACTGTCCGGTGACTGAGAACGAAAAACCTTTCGTGACCTGTATCCGCTCTACCTCAAAGTATCTGCAGCGGCACA
>CANQHX010000051.1 GCA_947623905.1 uncultured Lachnospiraceae bacterium | reverse complement strand
GCGATGCGGGCGGCCTTTGCAGGACGCATAAAGCCTGTGGGGAGTATGTATGGGACTTTGCGGGACATTTTTTTCATTTTAAGAATGAGGAAAGTAGGCGCTATTTTGAGCCTGTGCTCGAAGGAAGCAAATGCGTGCGCCAGGTCAAGAACACGAAGATCAATTTTCAAAACAAAATGATCGATTATCCTTTCCAGAAAAATATCCATCAATTAAAAAAGGATGATTTTATAGACTGCCTGTATGATCTTTTTTTCAAAGAAGAAAAAGAGACATATACATCCTTTAAGGACATGTTGTTTGGAAAGTTCGGCAAAGGAATCTGCGACCGTTTTCTGGTTCCGTACAATGAAAAACTATATGCCTGTGATCTGGATGAACTGGATCAGGATGCAATGGGACGATTTTTTCCCTATGCGGATTTGACAGAGATCATACAAAATATGAAGAATGGGAACAACGCTTCTTATAATGACCACTTTCTTTACCCAGTTGACGGCGCTTATACAGTCATTGACTATCTGCTGCGCCAGGTAGAGAAAGAAAAGATTCACCTGAACGAAGAAGTGCTACGCATAGACCCTGTTGGCAGACGTATTGTTTCCGCTGAGGATACTTATGAGTACCAGTATCTGGTCAGTACGATTCCGTTTCCGCAGCTTTTAGGTCTAATGGGCGAGCGTGTGCCAGAATGCCTGTCCTGGAACAAGGTATTGGTATTTAACATTGGTTTTGACAGGCCGTCGATTGACCGTTCGCTGCATTGGATCTATTACCCGGACAAGGACGTGAACTTCTATCGGGTCGGTTTTTATAACAATATTCTGCGCCAGGAGAAACTCAGTCTCTACGTAGAGATCGGGTTCGACCGAAGCCAGGAGGTTGATATCCAGGGGCAATATGCGCAGACACTTTCTAATCTCGAAAAATGTGGCGTGATCGATGAACATAAGGTAACGGCGTACGAAAGCATTCTGATTGATCCGGCTTACGTCCATATATCTGCAGAATCTGTGGCATACGTTGGGGAGAAAAGAAAGCAGCTTGAGAAGAAAGGTATCTACATGACCGGCCGTTATGGCGAGTGGACGTACTGTTCCATGGAGGACTGTTTCCTCCGGGCCAGAGAGTTATCCAGTCGGATTAGTGATGAGGAGACAAGATGAAAGCTTTGACGGTGGCCATAGCGGCATACAACGTTGAGAAATATCTGGAAAAAACTTTGGATTCTTTGTGTGATCCTAGATGTTTGTCTGATATTGAGATCCTGGTCGTTGACGACGGGTCTAAGGACCGGACTGGAGAAATCGCGAAGCATTATCAACAGATGTACCCAGAATCGGTCCGCTATATCGCCAAAGAGAACGGAGGACATGGCTCGACGATCAACAAAGGAATCGAAATGGCAGCGGGGAGATATTTCCGGGTCGTGGATGGAGACGATGCTGTGGATCCGGATGCGTTTTCGAACTGTGTTGAGAAATTGAAAGAATGCGACGCGGATGTTGTGGTCACGGATTACTGGTGGACGGACGAGGAGGGTAACAGATATCCGCACAATCATGCTGTCTTCGGACTTATACCGGCAGGGCAGAAAAGGGGATATGACAAATCGGAAGATTCCTCCCTGTTTGGCATAAGCACGATGTGCGTCAGGACAGAACTGCTCAGGAAGAATCATGTCCGTATTACCGAACATTGTTATTACGTGGATGTGGAATTTATTGTGTGGACAATTGCGGTATCGCGGAACTATGTTTTTTACGATGATAAGGTGTATCTGTACCGCTGTATGGGCACAGAAAGCAACAGCGTGAATAAGGCAAATATGCTCCGGAACGTGGGAATGCAGGAAACGGTTGCACTGAACCTGTGTTCACTGTTTCAGTATTTTGAGCAAAATCAGATGCTGGATGAGGACCGGCGTGCTCTTGTTTTGGAGCGAATTACGATGAGCATCGGAGCTCTTTATCGGACATGGCTGCTGTGTGACAAATATAAGGAAAGCAAGACCAATATCCTTTCCTTTGAGCAGAGAATTCAGGAAAATTCGCCCAGGGTCTATCAGTATATCGGTAAAAAAAGATTCTTCCACCTGATCCGAAAGTGTCACTATGCTTATCTGGGTATGGTCAGAATCGCATATAGGGGTTATTTGAAATGGAAAGAGATAGTGCATTGAACCGGGAAAGAAATTGGGAGCTGTTAAAAATGAAATATTATATCCACGAATTTGCTACGGAGCGCAACGACAAGATCGCCATGGGAAAGGCGCGGGAAGATGTGAATGATATTCTCCAGTCCATCGACTTTCAGCCAGTCAAGATTCCCGTACGCAGACATGAAGGCATCCATAAAATAGCAAGGCAATTTCTCGCCCTGCATGACTGGCGTAAAGCCTTAAGTCAATTGATGGACGGCGACGCATTGTTGATTCAATATCCTCCGCTCGAAAACAGTATTTTTCTTGCAGGCTATCTGAAATCCATCAGTCAAAGAGGTTTGAAAATCATTCTATTGGTTCATGATGCGTGGATCGTTCATGAGAACCGTACATGGAAGGGCAGGATTTCGGCTGCACAGGAGAGGAAGATACTGAAGGCCAGTCAATATATAATTGTACATAATCCTGCCATGGGTCTGCGATTTGAAGAGGAGGGTATCGCCAGGGAAAAATTGATAGAGTTGAGTATATTTGACTATATGGTTTCTGAAACAGCACTTCAGAATTCGCATGAAACCGAACATCAGCGTACTCAGCCGATTGTAATTGCAGGTAATTTGAGTAAGTGGAAGGCAGCATATCTTTCAGAATTACCAGGTGATTGTGAGTTTAATCTTTATGGCATTGGGTTTAGCGGCTCTGCAAAGCCTAATATTCATTACCAGGGATCGTTCATGCCTGACGATCTTCCGAAAAAGATGCATGGTAGTTTCGGCCTGGTTTGGGACGGAGACAGCGCAAAGACCTGTTCAGGGAAAACGGGGGAGTATCTGCGCTTCAACAATCCGCATAAGACGTCCCTATATTTGGCGTGTGGGATCCCAGTAATCATTTGGGAACAGGCGGCAATGGCGGATTTCATATTAAAAAATCATTGTGGCATTACAGTGAAAGCATTGGAAGACATTTCAGGAAGGATAAGGCAGATGACCGATGAGAGGTATGCTGCATTAAAAAGAAATGCGGAGAAAATCGGTATAAGATTACGTGCAGGTTACTATTTGAAAAGGGCAATGCACGATATCACGCTTCGAGGTGGTTTGTCTTGAGAATACAGATCCCGAAATTGAAATTCCCAGAATACCTTTATTTCATTGCCTTTGAAATTTACTTGATCTATTTTTTGCTGTATACATCATTTTACGCCGTGTATATTGAATTTGCTAGCGGAATTGTGAAAGTAGTTTGCGTATTGTTGCTATTGCTTGCTGAAGCATTTCAAACAGCTTCCAAGAAGAGCGTAGTTAGTATTTTTATCATAGGCTTTTTTTCGGTAATGACCCTTTTTATGGGTGGTTCTGGTATCATTCATACCTTGTTATTCATCTATGCTGCCAGAAATATGCGTCTGGAAAAAGTAATGAGAATCGCCCAGATAATCAGCACTGCTGTATTGATCTTTGTCATTCTAAGCGCGCTCATGGGGCTTATACCCAATTATATGATGGCACGATCAACCGGTGTAAAGAGGTACTGCCTAGGCTTCAGGTATGTATTATATCCTTCAGTGATATTGTTTAATATAACCGGAATCGTGATTTATCTTAAGAAAAGCGCAATTCGCTGGAGAACCATCTTGTTGCTGCTTGCTCTTAATTACATCATATATCTTCCTACCAATGCACGCTTGTCATTCGGCGTTAGCTGCGTGATTATCATGATAGCTGTGGTTCTGAAAATCAAGCCGAATTTTCTTCAAAAGAGAAGAATCTTATGCGCATTGCTTTGTTCGGTGTTCATTGTTTGTTTTGTGAGCAGTTTCGTGTTGTGTATCTTATATAACGATTCTGATCCGGCGATGAGAGCAATAGATGCGTTCATGGGAGGAAGAATATCAGGAGCTAAAAATGCATTGATGATCTATTCCTTTGGCTTGCTTCCAAGGAAAATCCAGTATAACGGCTTTGGATTGGACATGTATGGGCACGCATTTAGAGGAAGATATTTATATGTTGACAACCTTTATATACAAGCGCTGCAAGTTTATGGAGTTTTGTTTATTGTGGCGTATGTGCTTCTGAATACCTATGCAATGTATCAATGCTATCGCCGGAAAGAGTGGCACTTACTGTGCATTATGGTGGTTCTTGCTCTTCGCGGGATGATTGACGATCTTTCGCTTTCGTTACACTATAACGCATTTTGGATTGTGATTGGCCCAATGGTATTGAGCAGCCTTCATTATCGAAGACAATGGGCAGAAAAAAAAGCATTGGCAGAAAAAACATGATAAATACCGCGGCTGCTTTGGCCGAATATTGCACAGCTGCGCTGCTAGCGGAGAAGGTGCTTTTGTGTTCAATATATTCGTCAAAGAAACAGATAGTAACGATTGGAATGAAAGGAATGATATCTGATGACAACGTCTGAAAAAGTAGTGACCATTTCCATTGCAGCGTACAACATGGAAAAATACATAAGAAAAGCGCTCGATTCATTGCTTGATGAGCGAGTGATTGACGATCTTGAGGTACTGGTCGTGGATGATGGGGGTACGGATGGAACTCTTGCTATCGCTGAAGAGTATGCGGCAAAATATCCGGATTCGATTTTTCCCATCCATAAGGAAAACGGTGGCTACGGATCGGTCCTGAATTATACGGTGCCGCGTGCAAAGGGAAAATATTTTCGCATCCTGGATGGCGACGACTGGTTGAAGACAGAAAACCTTTATGACTGGGTTCAACTGCTCAAAACGTTGGATGTTGATTTGGTTTTTTCTCCTTATGAAAAGATTTTTGTCGAGAATAGTGAAGTGGTCAGACTTGATATTTGCAGAGAGATGCTGGCAGGAGAATATAGTTTTCAAGATATTAAGATAAGCAATGATGTATTTAATGCGGGTATGACATTCAGGACTGCAATGCTACAGGTTGTTCCGATGAAGTTGCCCGAACATTGCTTATATACGGATGATGAATTTATCACTCGTCCATTGCCGTTTGTGAATAGGATATATGTATATCACATGCCCATTTATCAATATCGCATTGGACGTGCGGATCAAAGTTCGAATATCGTCAGTATGAAAAAGAATGCCGTCAGTTTTTATAATGGGACAAAAAGGATATTGAAATTTTGGAAAGATATTCCCGGGGAAAGGCTTGGGGCTTTAGAGGTAGTTATAAATCGATTAGTTAGTAGGATAGTTACCCTTTTTGTCGTATATTTTCGCTTTAACAAGGAAGAAACGAAAAAATTGTACAAAGAGCTGTTGCTAGAGTATCCGGAACTTCTTCAGCAGGCAATGAAAGCAAGCGATCTTCTCAATCTCTATGTTAAAACGCACGGCGTGGCTTATCCTTTGATTAGAGCGTATCTGAATTGGCGGGACAAGAAAAAACTTAACGGCAAGGTTTGAGATTTTGCGGTCAAAATCCTGCCAGGGGATCGTCTTTGGTAAATTCCAACGTCTCAAAGCAATTGCTGCCATCGTTGCTTTTGCAGTGGAAAGGAGTTAGGATGGCGAATAAAAGCATAAAGGTAAATTATTTTTTTAATGTCACATATCAAATCCTGATGCTGATCACACCCCTTATCACCGCACCGTACCTTTCCCGTGTGCTGCAGCCGGACGGAATAGGTCGGGTAAGCTACGTGGAGTCGATTGTTTCTTACTTCTCGCTTGTTGCGGTTATGGGCATCAGCACATGCGGTCAGCGCGAGATATCCTATGTGCAGGATGATATAGAAAAAAGAAGCGAAGTTTTCTGGAATGTAAAGATTCTTGGCTTCGTTGTATCGGGGCTCACGATCCTGGTTTATCTTTTTTTTGCATTCTTTCAGAGGGAAAACTCCCTTCTGTATTTTATTCTTACGCTCAGCCTTGTTTCAAATTTTTTAGATATCACCTGGTTCTTCCAGGGTATGGAGGATTTTGCCAAAACCGTAACGAGAAATGCTGTTTTCAGAATCCTGCTGGTTGTTTATATTTTTCTTTTCGTAAGAGACAAAGGAGATTTGCCAATCTATGTCCTAGGTCAGGGGTTATCCGTTGCGCTGGGAAGTGCTTCGCTATGGGCTTACCTGCCGAGATACATCCATAAAATTTCGCTTGCCAGACTACGGCCCTTCAAGGATTTCAAGGTCGCGTGGTCTCTGTTCATTCCGACGGTCGCTATCCAGGTTTATACTGTTCTTGACAAAACAATGATTGGATTGATTACCGGGGGTTCATTTGAAAATGGATACTATGAACAGGCATTGAAAATAGTTAAATTGGTTCTTACACTTGTGACTGCGATCAGCGCGGTCATGATGCCACGCATGGGCTATCTCTTTGAAAAAAAGAGGTATGAGGAAATCCATACATATTTGTATCGAGGATGCCGTTTTGTATGGTTTCTTGGAATACCGCTTTGCCTGGGTATCATTATGACGGCAAGCAATATTGTTCCCTGGTTTTTTGGAGAAGGATATGGGAAAGTAGTGCCGAACCTTTTCGTCCACTCGTTCATCATTCCCGTTGTCGGCATCGGTAATGTGACAGGGATCCAGTATCTGTTGCCGACGAAAAGACAGAATCTGTACACATGCTCTGTCATATGTGGGGCGATAGTCAATGTCATTTTAAATGTTATTTTGATTCGCCGGCTAGCGTCCGTCGGCGCGGCAATCGCATCGGTAATCGCAGAAATCACCGTTACAAGTGTACAGCTTTTTTTCGTCAGAAAAGAACTGTCGGTTGCAAGAATATTGCGAGAGGGAAAGCATTATTTTATCTCCGGGGCGATCATGGTATTGGTCCTCTTTCCCGTTGCAAAATATCTCTCTTCATCGATTGTCAATACATTGATTCTTGTCGTGCTCGGAGTGGCCGCATATTTTGCTGTCCTTCTGATTGAAAAGGACGAGTTTTTGATTTCAAATTATAAAATGGTTATGAAGAAATTGATGGCCAGGAGATAATGGAAAATTGGGAAGTAGGATTTGTCCCTTCCATTTCAAGGAAAAAACACCTGTTGTAATAATTTAGTCATAGAAGTGAGGAAAGTAATATGAATTTCAATATGAAGATGAAACAGGGGCTGAGAAAGAATGTTTTCACGCAATACAGTTTATGGTTTCACTCCCTCTGCAAGAGGTATAAACGTGTAGAACATATATCAATAGTTGCATTTGTTAAAAAGAATTTCCCTCATGTTTTTGTTTTCAAGGCAAAATCGGTATCGTTGGAATTTTATCGCCTTCTTTCGAAAATTGATATCAAGCCGGTAGCGACAAGGGCAGCGTGATGCCATAGAGTCTCTTTTCACCCGTCCCGCTGAGTCATTTTTTGAAGGCCTTCAGAGAATTCTTTTTTTGAACCAATTTCTCTGGCAAACGACGCATTCCCTGAATAGATTGGGTCATTTGGATTGGATGTTGGAAGAACTCTATGAGCATGACATTGCAAGTGGCGAGATGACAAGAGAAAATGCAAAAAAATTGTTGAAGGAATTTTTCCGCATTCTCCATGAATATTACTGGTTTAAGAGCGCTGAGCTGATGGGTGATACCGGTCATATTGTGATTATTGGCGAACGGAATACGGACGGACGGTACCATTGTAACGAGCTTACTTATCTTTTCATAGAGGTATCCAGGGAACTCAAATTGCCTGATCCCAAAGTGTTGTTGCGTTGCACGATGGATATGCCTGAAGATTTATTGGAGGCTGCGGTAGACTGCATAACAGGTATTGGAGCACCTTTGCTTTCAAATGATGATGTTGTTATTCCAGCTATGCTCAGCTGCGGGTATGGTAAAGCCGATGTGTACAACTACGGGACCTCAGCCTGCTGGGAACCACTAGTGCCAGGTATTAGTTGTGAAGTGAATAATATCACGGCTTTATGTTTTGCAATTCCGCTCGACAGAATGTTGAACAACACAGATTTTTCTTTGATCTTGTCTTTCAAAGATGTTATACAACGATATGAGACATACTTGGCGAACTACATCAAAGAGCTGCTTGAACTGTTGACTAATCTCATGTTTGAGGAAGACCCGCTTCTATCCCTTGCAAGTCCTTCTGCTATTGAGCGAGGAAAGGACATTACTCGTGGAGGAGCAAAATATAACAGCCTTGGCATTACTTCCGTCGGGCTAGGAACGGTTGTGAATTCTATGTTCAATATCAAAAAGCTCGTTTTTGAAGAAGGCCGTTATACATTAGATCAATTAAATAAAATCAGAAAGAATGACTTTGCAGGACAGGATACACTTTTGCAGGAACTAAAAGATCTCAGGCCATGCTTTGGATGCGATGACCCGGAGGTAGTGACGCTGTTCAGACGGATCCTTGATTTTACAAGCTGGGAGTTTTACAAATACAAAACAGAGTTGGGAGGCGAGTTCAGTTTTGGCCTCAGCTTGCCCAGTTACATCACGGGAGCGAAGAATGTTTCGGCGACCTTGGATGGAAGGCACTTTGGAGATCCGTTTACTACGCATGTCTCTTGCGGTGTAGCGGTTCCCGCCACTGAACTTCTATCCTTTGCCATGAAGTTGGATTATAACCAAAACCGTCTCGATGGCAATGTAATCGACTTTATCGCATCGCCTGGTATGCTAAAGCAGAACCAAAAGAAATATGAGGCACTGCTACGAACAGGATTTGAAGGAGGGATCTTTCAACTGCAGATGAATGCAGTGGAGAGCAAGACATTGATTGATGCGAAGGCAGATCCTGAATGATTCCCGAATCTGGTTGTTCGGGTATGGGGATTCAGCGTCTATTTCAATGATTTGCCGGAAGAATACAAGGACGTATTGATTGCAAGGGCAATAGAGAGTGAAAAAATTGCATAACGTAACGGGATTATGCGAAGAAAACTATATAACTCGATTATATTTGCAAACGACTGATTAGATGTATCCGTGAATGATAAAGTACTCATTACAAACATACAACGTTTTTCTCTGCATGATGGGCCGGGAATCAGGACGACAGTATTCTGTAAAGGATGTTCTTTGCGATGTTCGTGGTGTGCCAATCCGGGAAACCTGGAAATGAGGACGGAGCCATATGTGAAAGATAGAAAGCCGGGAATCTATGGGAAACTGGTATCCTGCGAAGAACTTTTTGACGAGATCATGAAAGATGAACTCTTTTACCGACGGCAGAATGGGAATGAAGGACTGGATGCGTTTCCTGGCGAGGTTACATATTCCGGTGGTGAAACTCTGTTGCAGGCAGAAAGGTTGGAGCCACTCTTTCGAAGGCTGAAAGACTGGGGCATCCATCAGTGTGTGGAGACGGCACTTTTTGTACCGGAGGAGAAGCTTGCCCTTGCAATGGAGTACATAGATTTTTTCTATGTGGACATCAAGATCTTAGATAGTGAGCAATGCAGGGTGGTACTCCATGGAGATCTTGTGAGATGTCTTACAAATGTTAGGAAACTTTTTGCAGCGCAAAAACCAGTAGTGTTCCGAGTGCCGGTCATAGGAGGATATACAGATATTAAGAAGAATTGCCAAAGAGTTATGGAATTAATAAAAAATATCCCCCTATAAAGGCGGAGCTTATCAAGGAGCACAATTTGGAGAAGAGTAAATATCTTACATTAGGGAAAATACCGTTAGAACTCCATATGGTGACGGATAAAGAGATGGAAGAGTACAAGAATGCTGTGATAGAAACGACGGGCGTATTTGCTGAGGTTTGCAAAATATAAGGATCGATATCGTAATATTCAGACATCCGACAGAGGGTGTAAATCATGGATTTGGGCATATGGTCATTAGTATAGTTGTCATGATTTATGAACTGCTGTGGGAGGACAAGGAGGAATACATTCATGATTATAGGAGCCTGCGGATATGGAGCAACAGGATCATCGGTAATAACGGATTTGTTGAGAGAATATGATGATGTTCAGGTTTTTGATAATCTTGAATTTTGGCTGAGTTACAGGGTTGATGGTCTAGAAGATTTAGAATACCATCTTATGAAACAGTATTCTAAAGGAGAATCCTGTGATGCAGCCATCAGGCGTTTTTTGAGAAAATCAAGATCTTATATGGTGCCGTTTATCAATAAGCCTTGTAATGGGAAAAGATTTTATGAACTAAGCAAGGATTTCATCAATGAGATTGTACAGATAAAATTTAAGGGGCTTTATACGGCAGAAGTGTGTTCTGGATATGTTATGAAGGATATTTTTGCATTTGCCTCAAAGAAAGTTTTTATGCCAAAAGTAATTGAAAAAATTACTAAACAAAGGGCATATTTATGGCCTTGTGCAGAAAAATATTTCTCAGTTGAACCAGAAAATTTCTATGAGGCGGCTCAGAAATATACGTCTTCTATATTGGAAGCGATGGGAGCGGATATGGAAAGACCAATATGCCTTGATCAACCTTTTTCTGGAAATAGTCCTGAAACGAGTTTCAAATTTTATAAGGATCCATATGCAGTTGTAGTCGATAAGGATCCTAGGGATTTATTCTTAGCTGCAAAATATACAAAAGATCCAAATTTCAAATTCCTGCCGGTTGATGATGTTGATAAATTTATTGTTTATTATAAAAATATAAGAAAACATCGCGTTAATGATTTGAGAATTCTAAATATACGATTTGAAGATCTGATATATCGGTATGACGAAAGCATAGATCAAATTGAGAATTTTTTGAATATACATGCTCATACAAGGAAAAAAGAAATTTTTAATCCTATGCGTTCAATTAATAATACGCAGTTAATCCGTTTACATTCAGAAGAAAAGGACAATATTGATAAAATTAGTAAAGCCTTGCCAGAATATTTGTTTGATTTTGAAAAATATGGTGATGTTGTTTTTGGAGACAAACCTTTTGATGGTGCAGCAAGAAAAGCTTTTTATTGAAACCATTACTTGATACGTATAGGTTTATTTTATCCATGAAAATAAAGGGTTGTAATATGAAATCTAATTATTTGAAAATCGGTAAAGATACCATTCAGTTTATAAATAAAGCCCTGATTGAAAACAATATTTCCGGAAAAATTTTATATGTTGCCGATCCGTTTGTGGACTCTATATATGGACATGTTGTTCGTCCGCAGATCGAAGATATAGGTACACTCAAGGAAGAAAAATGTGATGGGAATACTATTGCTTATTCTATGAGTATCGCGGAAAGATGTATAGCTACAGATGTCAACTGCATTGTTGGACTTGGCGGCGGACGAACTTTGGATGTCTGCAAATATGCATCGTACGTTTCAAAAACTCCATTCTTGGCAATCCCAACTACAGCCTCTAATGATGGGTTATGTTCTCCTATTGCGGTATTAAAGAGAAAAGACGGAAAGCCAAAGAGCCTTGGCTCCGCGACTCCATCGATGGCAATCATAGATACAGAAGTAATTGCTAATGGTCCGATTCAGAATATTATGGCCGGACTCGGAGATACAATATCTAACTATATGGCCCTTTTGGATTGGGAGTTTGCTGTTTCAAAAGGAAAGGATGAAATGAACGGGTATGCGTATCTTATGTCAAAATGTGCTTTGGGAACACTAATGCAATCTCACTATACAGAGATTTGTCCTGAATTAATTGAGGATTTAGTTAATTCACTTGTGATGTCCGGCATTGCAATGGACTATGCAGGAAGCAGCAGACCGGTATCCGGTTCAGAACATTTGTTCAGTCACGCATTAGATTATTATGGAAAAACAAACAATTTACACGGTATTCAGGTTGCGCTCGGAACGGTTGCTGTTCTTAAACTGATAGGTTTTGATCAAAAACCTGTCATAGATTATTTGAAACGGTTCGGAGTTGATATTAATCCTTCCCGTTTAGGAATAAGCGAGGATGTTTTTATATATTGTATGCAGCACGCAGTAGAAATGAGAGCCAACCGTTATACTTATTTGCACGAAGCGGATTTAAGTACAAAAAAGCTTATGGAAATTTATAAAGAAATAGTGGAGGAAATGTAAAATGAAAGCCCTTATACTTGCAGCCGGCCTTGGCACACGTTTGTCACCGCTGACGAATGACCGACCGAAATCTCTTGTAGCAGTTAACGGAAAACCAATATTATTTAAACAAATAGAAAATCTTCTGGAAAATGGAATAGCAGATATTACAATTGTTTCCGGCTATAAGTCGGAAGTCCTTAAAGAGGCCGTAAATGACCGTTGGCCTAAAATCAAAATAGTTAATTCGGTAGACTATGCCACTACGAATAACATGTATTCGGCATATTTAGGGATACAGTCAATGTTTTCTGACAAAGTGTTTGAACCATTTCTTATGATGAACGCAGATGTATTTTATGACTCTTCAATCATTAAGGATCTCATTTGTAGCAACGCTCCGGATGCTATTGTAGTAGATATAGGAAGATATATGGAAGAGTCCATGAAGGTTGTGGAAAAAGATGGCAGACTCGTTGAAATCTCCAAGCAAATCGCGCCGGAAGCGGCATTAGGGTGTTCTATTGATGTATATAAGTTTTCGGCTGAGGGTGTTTCGGCATTTTACAATCATTGTATAGAATACATCGAAGCAAAAAAGGAACTTAAAATGTGGAGCGAAGTTGCGCTGAATGAGGCACTTGCTGATGTGGTTTTCAAATCTTGTCCGTTAAATGGTCGTTGGCTTGAAATAGATAATCATGAAGATTTGGCAGCGGCAGAGAAACTATTTTCGGAGGAAAAATGAAAGATTGTTTTGGTATTGAGGCTGATGACATCAAGTCAAAAAAACTCTGGTTATTTGATATGGACGGAACTGTATATAAGGATGGAAACGTGTTTGAGGGAAGTCTTGAGCTTCTTTATGAGATAAAAAGGCAAGGCGGAAGATATGTATTCATTACAAATAATTCATCGTGTTCTGTAATTGATTATGTACGAAAAGTGCGTAAGCTGGGCATTGAAGTTGATGAGGACAATTTTTTTACTTCGTCCCAAGCAACGGTTTTGTGGCTTTTTAAGAATTGTCCGGACGCAAAGATATATTGTCAAGGAACTAAGAGCCTCGTAAATGAGTTAAGATCATCGGGAATTAATGTTACGGAAAATATTGAGAACATTGATGTGGTACTGATAGGGTTTGACACCGAACTGACATCGGAAAAGCTTCGAAATACATGTGAGATCCTATGTACGCAAAATGTTACATATATTGCCACAAATCCGGACTTGGTATGTCCTTCAAGCTTTGGTTATGTACCTGATTGCGGTTCATTGTGCCAGATCATAAAAAATGCGACAAATAAGTTTCCAAAGTTTATAGGAAAGCCCGAACGCATTATGGTGGATTTTGTACGTGAAAAATTTGCATACGACGTAGCGCAGACAATAGTTGTTGGCGACAGATTATATACCGATATAGCAACAGGAATAAATGCAGGGGTAACATCTGTTTGCGTATTGACAGGCGAAGCGACAATTGAATCAATAAAGAATAGCGATTTAAAGCCAAACTATACTTTCAGAAGTGTGAAAGATTTGTGGCATATGCTGCAAACGACATAAAAATGATAATTAACAGGTAATTTTCTGTGACCGTATAAGATTGGTAAACCGTTTTATACGGTTGTAATGGGGTGAACCAGCGGTTGGATAAGCAGCTCGTGTGCCCTTTTATATGTAGCTGCAAAAGCGGGAGTTATACGATTTATTGAGTCAGTGAATATTGAACTTCAACAAGGAAACTCTTTTATCCCACAATTTGATCGTAGATTTGATAATAGCAAATTTTTGCAAGTGGTGGGCGCAAGAGATTTTGAATCACCAGAGATGGGATTGGAAAGGTGTTTGCTTGAAAGTATAATTCATTATATAAAAGTGGTGTTAAAACAATTATTTTAAAGAGGTAATAAGGATGTATAATTATTTAATCATCGGCTCCGGCCTATACGGAGCCACCTTCGCCCAGCAGGCTCACGCCGCGGGGAAATCAGTCCTTGTCATCGACAAGCGCTCCCACATTGCCGGGAATGTCTACACAGAGCGTGTGGAGGGTATTAACGTCCACAAATATGGTGCGCACATCTTTCACACGAACAACAAGTGCGTGTGGGACTACCTCAACCGATTTGCCGAGTTCAACCGGTTTACGAATTCGCCGGTTGCAAACTATAAGGGCGAGCTATATTCCCTACCGTTCAATATGTATACCTTCAACAAGATGTGGGGCGTGGTGACTCCCGAGGAGGCGGCCGCAAAGATCGAAGAGCAGCGGAAAGCGGCCGGTATCACCGATCCGCAGAACCTGGAGGAGCAGGCCATTTCCCTTGTCGGCACGGATATCTACCAAAAATTAGTAAAAGGCTATACCGAAAAGCAATGGGGCCGCGACTGCAAGGATCTGCCCGCGTTCATCATCAAGCGG
>CANQHX010000050.1 GCA_947623905.1 uncultured Lachnospiraceae bacterium | reverse complement strand
TCCAGTTCGCGTCTGCCATCAGTGCTATTTGTGACGCCCCGGCACAAATAGCCGTGTGAAAAATCAGCACATCAGTGTGATTTTTCACACTTGTCTCCATTCCTCCGGCGCTGCTTTTCTGCCGGTCAGTTTTGTATTTCCAGAAGCTTGTCCTTCAGCTGAGCTTCCATCTGGCGCAGCTGTACTTCCGCCGCCTGGCGCTTTGCCCGGCCGTCCGCCTGGATCTTCATGATCTCGTCGAAAGTGGAGAGCAGGTCGGCGTTGGTTTTCTGGAGGGTTTCCAGATCTACGATACCCCGCTCGGATTCTCTGGCGATCTGAACGGAAGCGGTCTTCAGTGCTTCGGAATTTTTCTTTAACAGTTCATTGGTCAGTTCAGACACCTGCTGCTGGGCCTGGGCGGCCTGGCTGGCATGGTTCATGCCGAGGGCCAGCACCATCTGGCTCTTCCACAGGGGAATGGTGTTCACAAGAGTGGACTGGATCTTTTCCGACATAAGCGTGTCGCTGCTCTGGATCAGGCGGATCTGGGGCGCCGTCTGCATGGATACGGTGCGGGTCAGGTCCAGGTCGTGGAGCTTCTTCTCAAACCGGTCGCACATGCTCTCCAGATCCCTTGCCGCCTGGGCGTCCTCGGCCAGGCCGGTCTGCTGCGCCTTTGCCACGGCCGCGGGGAGCTCGGACGCGCGTACCTTCTCCAGTTTTTTCTTTCCCGCGATCAGGTACATGGTCAGCTCCTTGAAGTAGGTAAGGTTCGCGTCGTACATCTGGTCCAGCTTGGCGATATCCTTCAGCAGCACCACCTGATGGTCCTCCAGTTTTTTCGCGATGGCGTTGACATTGTTTTCCGCCTTATCATATTTCGCTTTCAGAGCGGTGATCTTGTTTTCCGTTTTGTGGAACAGCCGGCTGAAAAATCCCTCGTCTTCCTCTGTGGCGTCAAACTGCTGCAGCTTGGTCACCACCTGGCTCAGCATGTCTCCCACTTCCCCCAGATCCTTTGCGCGGACATTTTCCAGGGCAAGATCGGAAAATTCGGCCATCTTTTTCTGCGAGCCCGCGCCGTACTGGAGGATGGCGTTGGAATTGCTCAGGTCGATCTTTTCCGAAAACTCCTCCACCATCTTTTTTTCCTCATCGGAAAGGATGCTTTCATCCGGTCCGGCGGCAGCGTTTTGAAGTTCAAATGTGTCACTCATAGTAGTTCTCCTTTCTGGCCATGGTCTGTGGGCAGATATGTATTTCCATGACGCGCGGCGTCATTCAAAATCATTTTTGGTGAGGCCTTCCTGCGCCAGCATGGTCTCCAGCACGGAAATGTCGGCGGAGATATCCATGGCTCTGGCGGCGAACAATTTGTCGAACAGCTTGTCAAAAGCCGCGTTGATAGTGTCCAGCGCCTCCTCGATCTGTGCCTTTGTCTTTGCCGCATGGGCGCTGTCCGCCGTATCCTGCTGCTTTTCCAGCTCCGCGTAGGCGTCGATGAGCTTGCCGGTAGTGGGCAGGTAGTAGTTCATGAATTTATGCAGGTCCTTTGCCTTGGCGGGCTGTTTTTTCACCTCTGTGAAAATGCGGTTGACGCCTTTTTCCAGCTTGTCCAGCTTATCGGAAATATCCTGCTGCGGCAGCTGGTCGTTGACCCGGCGGATATGGTCCAGCCATTCATTTCCCTCCTCCATGATCCGGGCGCACTCCCGGGCGGTCTCCGGGTCGGGGGCGGACCGGACGAACGCGTTGGCCTCCTGCTGCTTCTGCATCTGCTGCTCCTGTACATTCTGATACTGCTCATATGCTTTGTCAGTGACGATGAGGCAGTCCTTCAGCGCGGTCAGATGACCCTGGCGGAACATGCGCTGCTCTATCATCTTGGGCAGATCCGCGCTGATCTTTCCCTGAGGGATGCCGGTACGCTGAGACAGGTCTGCCACGGCAGCGAAGGGCTTGCCCTCCAGCGCGGAGGCATACCGGCGGAACCGCTTCACAAAGCCGGTGATGACAGTACCTCTGGCAAACACGAAAAGACTGGCCAGAAGAAACACCAGGCACAGCCAGAAATTCACGGCGTGAGCGCCAAACAGCGTCTGACTCAGAGGAAGGCCTTCGATGATGCCGGACAGGATGGATGCGCCGTTTGCCAGCAGGCCGATGCCGAAGGCCGCGGAAAAGATGCCCCCGCCGATCCGCTGGAGCTGTCCTGCCGTGGCGCCCCGGGGGCTGGCGGCGAACAGGCGGGTGTTGGCCGGTAAGACGGCGTCCGGATCTTTGTCGGTACGGTGTCCTTTTTCCGGGCGCCGCAGGAGGCCGCCGTCGCCGAACAGGGGCCTGCCGCCTCCGGCGTTGTCAGAACGGGCGGCCTTTTCCACGGCTTCCTGGGCTTTCTGCATCTGGCTGTTTACCACTTCCCCGGCGCTTTTCACAATGGAGGAGGCAGAATCCAGCGCTGTATTCACCGTTTCCTGGATCTGGCTGCTCAGTTCTCTGAAGTTCCGGCTGTCCACCGCGTCCTGTACGATTTTTTTCAGTTCGTCTCCGATGTTAGAAAAATCATTGTGTTCCGTAGCCATTGTATTAATTCCCTTTCTTTTGCGGAAAATAAACTGAGAAAGCCGGCTCCTCCGCCGTAAATATTTCACTGTTCAGTATACAGGAAAACAAGTTTTCTGGCAAGTCATTATAAGTGAGAGATATACGGCGGTTTTTGCTGGACAATTCCGGCAAATTAAGGTAATATATAAAGGAGCACGGAGAATGTGCAGAAGGCACATTCCTGGGCAAAGCGCTTTCTTCCCGCGGCAGATGCAGGACATTTTTCGCGGTGCAGGAAAGCGGCGCGCGCAGAGCAAAATTTTTCAAAAGCATTTTAGAAGGAGGAATTTGTTATGGGCGACATTCATCTGGGAGAGATCATAGAAAAAGTAAAAGGCAGTGTTGGGGACGTTGTAGAAAAAGCGGAGGAGTTCGTAAAGTCTGACGATGTGCAGGATTTCCTGAAGAACGCCCAGGAAAAGGCCGGTGACCTTGCGGAGAAAGCAAAAGACATTGCCGTTGACGTAGGCGGGAAGATCGCTGAGGAAGCCGGAGAGCTGGGCGGCCGGGCGAAGGAAGTCTTCCAGAAGATGGCTGAGAAAAAGGAAGAAGCCGCCGGGGAAGCAGAAGAGGCGGCAGAGGAAGCAAAAGAGGTTGTAGAGGAAATAAAAGAAACGGCAGAGGAAGCAAAAGACGACCCGCAGCAGTAACATGCCGTCTTGCGGCGCATATACTGGCTTTAAAGGAGCATGGGAGTGAATACCATGGTAGAAGACTGGTATATGGAAGACGACTATACGAGGTTAAAGGGATTATACCCGGCATCGGCCAGACAGATACAGCCTGTTGTGGAACGGGTGTGCGACCGTCTGGAGTATGAGGGAAGTCCTATTTTTGACGAATATCCGGATCCCTGTACCCTGCGCAGGTACGGCAGGGAGATCTACCGGCAGATGCAGTACGCCGGCGGCAGGACCGGCGGATACGCCGGGAGGATGCCGGAGGAGGGCATGCAGAGCGCTTCCTTTGGCGGACAGGGAAACGGGGACGGTATTTGTGACCTGATCGATCTGCTGCTCTGTCAGGAGATCTTCGTGCGCAGATGCCGCAGAGCAGAGTGCAGGAAATGCAGATGACGGTTACAGCATGACAAGTTGTACGACACAGAAAGGGTATTCCGCAGCCGCCGGGCTCTGGGACGCCCTTTCCTGTGCTTTTCAGGATGGAGAACAGAATGGAAATCAAAGAGATCGCGGAAAAGCTGAAGGATAATATTGAAAAGGTGATCGTGGGCAAAACAGAGGAGATCAGGCTGCTTTTGACGGCGGTGCTGGCCGACGGACATGTTCTTTTGGAGGATGTGCCCGGTACGGGAAAAACGGTGCTGGCAAAGTCACTTGCCCGCTCTCTGGACGTTTCCTTCGGGCGGATCCAGTTTACGCCGGATCTGCTGCCTTCCGATGTGACAGGCATCAACTATTACAACCAGAAGGAGCAGGATTTTGTATTCCGGGCAGGCCCCGTATTTGCCAACGTGATACTGGGGGACGAGCTGAACCGGGCAACGCCCCGTACCCAGGCGAGCATGCTGGAGTGCATGGCGGAGCGGCAGGTGACCATAGACGGAAAGACCGTGCCCATGGCAAAGCCGTTTCTCGTCATTGCCACCCAGAACCCTCTGGAGACAGCCGGTACGTTTCCACTGCCGGAGGCTCAGCTGGACCGTTTCCTCATGAAGCTGTCCGTGGGGTATCCCGCCATGGATCAGGAAAAAGAGATCCTTCACCGCTATATGGACGGCAATCCGCTGGAAGAACTGAAGCCGGTGTGCACAAAGGAACAGCTGCTGGACATGCAGTCCGGTGTGCGGAAGATATTTGTCCATGAACAGGTGCAGGAGTATCTGCTGCGGGTGGCGGAGGAGAGCCGGAAGCATGAAAAGCTGCTGGCGGGGGCAAGCCCCAGGGCCAGCCTGGATCTTCTGCGGGCCAGCCAGGCCTACGCGGCCATCAACGGGCGGGAGTTCGTGCTGCCGGAGGATATCAAATATCTGGCCCCCTATGTGCTGGGCCACAGGGTAGTGGTGTGCCCTTCCTACGACAATCCCCAGACAGGTCAGGAGATCGTTGCGGAGATACTGGGAAAGGTGCCGGTGCCTACGGAAGCGTTTTAGGGACGGCCATGGAGCCGGGCGCTGCCCGGCCGGACAGGCTGTAAGATCATTTCTCGGAAAGGCGGTGAGATCGTGAAGCTTCTGGCTATACTGGCAGGCTTGTTCTGTTTTTATGTCCTGCAGAATTATATATATCGCCGCTACTGGGCCCGCGGTCTCACCGTGGAGATGAAGGTGTCCCGCAACCGGGCCACGGAAGGGGAAAAGCTGGTGCTGGAGGAGGTCATCTCCAACGCCAAGCGCCTGCCGCTCCCCACGCTGAAGGTAAAATTTAAAGTATCCAAATATCTGCAGTTTCAGGATTCTACCGGCACAAACGTGTCGGATTACTACAACCGAAACGATATGTTTTCTATTCTCATGCAGCAGCGGATCACAAGGACGCTGCCTTTTGTCTGCACCCGCAGAGGCCATTTTTCCATGTATGCGGCTTCTTTTGTGTGCAGCAATTTTTTTATGACCGAGGAATATATCAAGGATCTGACCCTGGACATGGAATTTCTGGTGTATCCCCGCACCGTGGATGTGTCCAGGTTCCACCGGGAGTATCAGACCCTTTTGGGAGATATCATCACGAAAAAATATATTCAGGAGGATCCGTTTTCCTTCCGGGGCATCCGGGAATACCAGCCCTATGATTCCATGAAGACCGTCAACTGGAAATCCTCCGCGAAGCAGGGACAGTGGATGGTGAACCAGAGGAATTTTACCGCGGGACAGCAGGTGGATATCTACCTGAACCTGTCGCCGGACGTGGGGTACCGGGATGTGGAGCTCATGGAGGAGGCCATCCGCCTGACAAAGACATTTGCCCTGTATTTTCTGGAACGGGGCATGGAGCTGTCGGTGTATACCAACGGCATTCATTACGAGGAAGACAGCGTCATTTCCGTGGAGAGCCTGGACCGGACCGATGAGCGCAAGCTCAACGAAGGCCTGGCCCAGATCGATGTGAACAAGCCGGAACAGGCGTTTGAGGAAATGTACGGGACGCAGCTGGAGCATCCCCTGGAGGAACGGCATTATGTGTTTATCTGTTCCAGACAGTGGAAGGGATGGCAGCAGTTCCTGGAGCGCATCCGCCAGCGGGGCGGCAGCCTCACCTGGATCGTGCCGGTATCCGGCCTCATGGAATTTTCCCCCGGGCCGGGACTTAAGGACTGCGCGTATCCGTGGTATGTAGAGTACGGAAGCAATGTGAGACAGTAAAGACCGGACGGTAAAGCCGGAGATGTGCGAAAGGAGGCAGAACGGTATGGGAAAAGGCTCCTGGCTGTACAGCCAGCTCACTCCCCAGTGGCGGATGCCCTGGAGATTAAAAAATCAGACCTACGAGTGGACCATTGACATTCTCAATACCGCTCTGGAATTCCTCATCCTCTATTCGGTGATGGTGTGCTGGTCGGTGAACATGTATTATACAGGCAACGCGGGATATTACGGCTGGCAGTGCGCCACTATGGTGACGGTGCCGTTTCTGTATCTGTTCGTGCGGAAAATGTTCCGCCCCGGCCTGATCTACTACATGCTCCACACAGTCACGGCGGTGATCGTCATGACGTTCTATCCCTTTGACACAAACAGTCTGGCCATCCTCAGCGTTTTTTCCTTTGCGGCCATTGCCATTTCTCTGCGGCACACCTTCACCAAAAGGAAAGACGCCCACCGGCTCATTCATCCGGAATTCGGCGTGGTCATACTGGTCGCGGGGATCATCATCGAGTTTAACAGCGACCACATCCGGGATTCCCAGCAGTGGGCATATAAGCATGCGTCCACGGCGGTGCTGGTGGCAGGGTTTTTGTTCATCCTGCTGTATCTCCTCAACATGTATTTTGTGAATTTTCACAAATTTTTCCACAACAACGCGTCGGTCCACACGGTATCCATCGATAAGATGAAACAGTCAAACCATTACATTCTGCTGCTGTTCACGCCTGTGTGCGCCCTGTTTATGTTCCTGGCGGCGGTGCTGCCCCTGAGCGCCATGTTTACCGCGGTGCTGAAGTGGCTCCTCCGGCTGCTGATCATGATCGTATCCCCTTTCTGGACGGGACTGGCGGAGCTGCTGGAGCAGATGATGACCACGCTTGACGGGGGAGGCGCCCTGCCGTCCTCCGACGATAACAAGGAAAAAGAGGGAGCATCGCCCTTCGGGCAGTTCCAGAAGATCATGATCTATGCCGTGATGATCATAGGTACGGTAGTGCTGCTGGCGGCGGTGGTGTACGTGATCTATCACGCTCTGACAAGCAGGGTAGTGTCCTATCAGGAAGACACGGATGTGGCGGAGTATATCCCGTATGTGGAGCAGGATGAGCAGGAGATCAAAAAGGAAAAGATAAAGGAGCCGGAATACGGCAGTTCCAACAACGAGAGAGTGCGGCGGGTCTTTTACCGCACTGTGCGGAAGCGGCAGCAGATGAGCCGTGACGCGAGCCTTCCGGACGCCATGTCAAAGAGCACCAGCCGCGAGCTGGATAACCGTCTGCCCGCCGCGCCGGAGAACCGGAAGGAGCTGAGGCAGCTGACGGAATATTATCAGCAGGCCAGGTACGGCAGGGATCAGGTTACCGATCAGACGGTCGATCAGGCGGAGAAGATCGAGCGCCGTATCCGTGTGATAAAAAAAGAAGAGAAAAAATAATCGTTTTGAACAGCCCCGCAGGCAGGCCACTTTGTGGCGCCGGTCAGGGCCTGGCCGGCATCGCAAAGGAGTCTGTCCGCGGGGCTGGTTTATTTCGGCAGGCTGTCTTCCAGGCACAGGGCGCCGTAGCCCAGCTGGGGATTGGGGTAGGTGCGGAAGCCCGGCAGCTGTCTTGCACCCCGCCGCAGATAGGCTTTCACCTTTTCCCCGTACAGATAGGGATCGTTGCCCCGGACAATGCCCCATTCCATGAGCAGGTCCGCCGCGGCGGTGACGAAGGGCGCCGCCATGGACGTGCCGGTGTAGGAGCCATAGCCGCCCCCCGCGGAGGGCGCGGTGATGTCCACGCCGGGAGCCGCAAGATCCGGTTTTGCGAGGCCGACGCCGCCCCGGCCGGAAAAATCCGCGTAACTGTTCCGGCGGCTGTCGTACGCGCCCACTGTTACGAGCTGCCCGGCGGTGGAGGGAATGGTGAGGGTGAGGTAGGGAGAGGGATCGTAAAAGCCGGTGGAAGCGTTGAGCCGGCTGCCGCCCGGCAGCCACAGATCCGCCCTGCCGGTGACGATCTGTTCCGGCGTAAACAGCAGGTCCCATTGTCCCGGATCAATATAATTCTCTACGGGGATAAAATCAAGGAACAGCTCCTGGTCCGTGCTGTAAGGGCTCGGGGAGCCGATGTAGATCAGCAGCCGGGTATCCGCCAGCCGGGCCCGGTGGGGCCCCGGCTGCGTCACGGGCAGGTCGTAGGTCTGGCCGGAAGGGTGGCGGATCTGTACGCCGAAGGTATCGGTATACTGCTTCCAGATCTGCAGGTTCAGTCCTGTCTCGAAATTTCCCACGGCCAGGGAAACCGTCTGTGCCGGGCCGTTCTGCGCGAGCTGTATGGCAGTGTGTCCTCTTGCGGTCCCTTCGTTGCCGGACCCCGCCACGATGACGGTTTTCCAGTAACCCGCCGCGTCATTTAAGAATCGTTCCAGAAGAGATGTGCCGTTATGGGGACCGTAGCTGTTGCCGAAGCTGATGTTTACCGCTGCCGGAGCACCGGCGGCCTCCGCGTATCGCACGGCGAAATCCACCCCCGCCATGAGCTGGGTCGTGCGGGGAAATCCCTGGGCGTCAGGAGCGCCCAGCTTTACCACGATGAGCTGTGCGTTCGGCGCGCCGCCCCGGTACTGTCCTCCGCTCTCTCTGCCGTTCCCCGCGGCGATGCCCGCCACCACCGTGCCGTGGCCGCTGGCGTCATAGCCGGGGGCGGAGGGGAAAGAACGGCCATAGCCGGGAAGATTAAAGGACTGTCCCCTGGCATTGGTATCGGAAAGGCTGGGAGCGGCGGCCGCCAGGATCTCATTCAGCTCGTCGCGGGTATACACGGTGCCGAATCCGTATCCCGCCGGGGGATTGCCGGCAATGGTCTGATCCCATAAAACAGCGATGCGGGTAGTGCCGTCGGCATTGCGGAAATCTCCGTGAAAAATGTCGATGCCGGAATCTACTATGGCCACAAAGGTCCCCTCCCCCGTAAGATCCAGCCCTTCCGGGTCGGCAGGTCCGGTAAAGCAGGAGGCGGACAGCCCCTGCTGCAAGGCAAAAAACAGCCGCTTGGGCTTTTCAATGTATTCTACGGTTGGCAGCGCCGACAGAGCGTCCAGGCGGGACTGCTCCGCGATGACGATGGCGTACTGATTTAACAGTAGGGTATAGGATACGGTATAGGGGGCGATGTCGGAAAAGTCTCCCGTATATTTTAAGATCAGTTCCCATGTCTCCCGGGCCGGATGAAACCCTTCCGACAGGATCTCGGATTTTTCCCGCTCCGCTTCGGTGGCGTCAAGGCTCAGGTTCAGCAGGTTTTCCAGTTTCTGGTCGTCCATATGTCTCCTTCCGGAGTATTTGCGCAAATACTCCTGTAATCTCCGATAGGCTTCACAGAGGGTCGGGGCGGGCGGGCTGCCGGAACGGCAGCTGTTTTTCGGACCGGGTACCCCTAAGCTGACAGAATATGCTAAGACCGGACAAAAAATCCCCAAACTCATGCCCCGGTAAAGCGCCGCGCGCGCCAAAAGTGTCTGCGGCGGCATTCGGACAGTGGGGATTTTTTGCCCAGCGCAGATCTCTGTCAGCCAAAGGGTACTGCCGGCCCTCAAAAAGGCAGCCGTTCCGGCAGCCCGCCCGCCTCCGGCCATCTGTGAGGTCCGCCGGATATAAAAATCTTCTTATAAGATTGTATAGTGCGGGAAGGGGATTTATTATGGAAAGCGTGTCAGAATTCAGCTGGAAGCAAGTGCTCAAGGAAATATCTTTATGATAAGTCGTTGAAAAGAATGGTGATCTGTTGTATTATCTATAGTATTGAAACGAGAAGGCAGATGTTTTCGAGGAATGGAGACGCATATGACAAAAGTACGGATCAACCCAGGTATCTGCGGGTTTGTCACTCAGGTGACGGCCCAGTCTGATGATCAGGAGGAAGTAACCGTGAAGGTGGCTTCCGGCTGCGAGAGTGTGAGAAACATGATGGAGGCGCTGGGAGATACCTTTGACGCCTATGAGGTGTGCCTGACAAAGCCCGGCGCGAATATGTTTTTTCAGTATGCGGCGGAGCATTTTCCCGTCCATGCGGGATGTCCGGTGATCTGCGGTATCGTAAAGTGCGTGGAGGCGGAGTGCAGGCTGGCGCTGAAGCAGGAGGCGTCCATCGTATTTGTGGACGAGTGACCCGCGGCGCGGACGGGCGGAAGCCCGGCCCTGAGGGGAAATGTCTCGATGGGGAAACGTTTCGGGAATGGAGAAGAAATGAAGAATAAGATGGTGATCCTGCCCCTTCTGGCCTGCCTTGTCCTGTGCCTTGCCGGCTGCGGGAAGCGCACGGAGTACACCCGGCAGGGGGTGGCCCGGCTGGATGCCGGAGATTATGCGGGGGCGGAAGACAGTTTTACCCGGGCTTTGAATGAGAACGGTTTTCTGGACGGCACGAAGGAAGCGGTTATCCTGCGGTACCTGGCGGACGCCCAGATAGGGCAGCAGTCCTATGTGGCCGCCCAGATGACCTGTGAGCGGATGCTGGCCGATGCGCCGGAGAACGGGGATATCCTCATACTGGCGGGCCAGTGCGCCCTCGACGCAGGCAATACGGACACCGCCATGGATTATTTTTCCCGGGCGGAGGCTGCCGGAGCGCCGGACGGAGGATATTATGCGGGACTGTGCCTGGAGGCAAGGGGAGATCTTGCCGGGGCGGCGCAGAAGTATGAAGCCCGGCTCCGGGAGGACAGCGCTTCCGTGAAGGATCACATACGGCTGGCGGTGTGCAGTCTGGAGCAGAAGGACGGACAAAAGGCGCTGCAGACGGTGCAGGAGGCCATGACGCTTGCCTGTACCGATGAGGAACGGCGGCAGCTTCAGTATATGGAGGCGGTCAGCTACGAGTACATGGGAGATTATGATACTGCCAGGGAGAAGATGGCGGCGTATGTGCAGGGCCATCCCGATGACAGCCAGGCGGCCAGAGAGTATGAGTTCCTTCTGTCCAGATGAGAATGTCTGTATTTTTTCATAAAAATTTAACAGAATCTTATTACAATATATTGTGTTGTCAGTTGACATAATAGACAAAATATGGTACATTGCATGTAAGCATATAAAGAGAAGCTATATTATGTAATAAATATCGAATCAATACCTTCCTTTAAACCATATATCACAATCACTCAAATTTGCAAAGAACCCCATGTCTCGTCTTGCGGCATGGGGTTCTTTGTGTTAAAATGCATGATAAGAAACTGACGATGGTCAGAGAACGGAGGCGGCTTATGTCCGGAATATTGATCAAAGGCGGACGGGTGCTGGACCCGGCCACAAACACCGACCAGATCGCAGATATACTCATAGAAGACGCAAAGATAAAGGCTGTTTATAAAGAAAAAAAGTCTGCCCCTGAGACGAAGGGGCAGGAGGATGTAAAGGTAATAGACGCGAAGGGCTGTTATATCATGCCGGGGTTCATCGATCTCCATGTACACCTGCGGGATCCGGGACTGACCCACAAGGAGGATATCGCCTCCGGCAGCAGGGCGGCGGCCAGGGGCGGCTATACGACCATCTGTGCCATGCCCAATACAAAGCCGGTGATCGATTCCGCGGAAAAGGTGCGGTACATCGAGCTGAAGGCAAAGGACGAGGCTGTGGTCAATGTGCTGCAGATCGGCGCTGTGACCGTAGGCCAGCAGGGCCGGCAGCTGGCGGATATCGAGGGTATGGCCAGGGCGGGAAGCCCTGCCATCAGCGAGGACGGCAAGTCGGTCATGGATACCATGCTCTACCGGAAGGCCATGAAGCGGGCGGCGGAGTGCGGCATCAGCGTGTTTGCCCACTGTGAGGATCCTTCTCTGGCGGGAGACGGCGTTATCCACGAGAGTGAGAGAGCAAGAGAACTGCACCTTGCGGGCATCTGCCATGCCACGGAGGATGTGATCACCGCCAGGGACATTTTGCTGGCGGAGGAGACCGGCGTCCACCTCCATCTGTGCCATGTATCCACTGCCCGCAGCGGCGAGATGGTGCGGGTGGCGAAGGAGATGGGCTATCCCATTACGGCAGAGGTATGCCCCCATCACTTTACCCTGTCGGTAGAGGATATCCCGGGGGACCATCCCAACTACAAGATGAACCCGCCCCTGCGGGACCCTTCCGATGTGGAAGCGCTGCGCCAGGGACTGAAGGACGGTATCTTTGACGTGATCGCCACGGACCATGCTCCCCATACGATGCAGGAAAAGGGCGTGTCTATGTGGAACGCTCCATTTGGTATCGTGGGACTGGAGACGGCGGCCAGCCTTACCAATTCCGTGCTTGTAAAGCCCGGCATCCTGACGCCTCTGCAGATGGCGGAGAAGATGAGCTACAACGCCGCCAAAATACTGAAGAGTGAAAAAGGTACCCTGCGGGAGGGCGCCGCGGCGGATGTGGTGATCTTTGACCCCGACGCGGAGTATACCATTGACGCCGCAAAATTCGCCTCAAAAGGCCGCAATACTCCCTTCCACGGAAGAAAAGTCACCGGGCGGGTGGAAAAGACCATTGTAGGCGGAACCATTGTATATGACCGTGAAGACGAAGAGAAAAAATGAGGAAAAACCGTTCCGCTGTGGGGCGGATCCCTTGGGATCAGGAGGACATCAATGATAGATTTATTGTGCGGCAGGATCAAAAAGCTGGGGGCTCCCGTAGTGGTGGGCCTGGATCCCCAGATGGCGTTTATCCCCGGCCATCTGCAGCAGGCGGCGTACAGAGAGTACGGCGAGACTCTGGAAGGAGCCGCCGAGGCGGTATGGCAGTTTAACAAAGGCATTGTGGACGCGGTCTGTGACCTGGTCCCCGCGGTAAAGCCCCAGATAGCCATGTATGAGCAGCTGGGCATCCCCGGACTGGCAGTGTACAAGAGGACGGTGGATTACTGTAAGGAAAAGGGTCTGATCGTCATCGGGGACGTGAAGCGGGGAGATATCGGCTCCACTGCCGCCGCCTATGCCGCGGGGCATCTTGGCAGGGTGCAGGTGGGCAGCCGCCTTATCGCCCCTATGGACGAGGATTTTGTTACGGTCAACCCTTATCTGGGCACCGACGGGATAAAGCCCTTTGCGGATGTGTGCAAAGAGTGCCGTAAGGGCATATTTGTCCTTGTAAAGACTTCCAATCCCTCCAGCGGAGAGTTTCAGGACCGGCTCATCGACGGCAGGCCCCTGTATGAGCTGGTGGGAGAGCAGGTCAGCGCGTGGGGCGCGGATCTCATCGGCCCGGAGTACGGCTACAGCGCCGTAGGCGCCGTGGTAGGGGCCACTTACCCGGAGATCGGCAGGGTACTCCGGAAGCAGATGCCCAGGACGTTTATCCTTGTGCCCGGCTACGGCGCCCAGGGCGGCAGGGGAGCCGACCTGGTCCACTATTTCAATGAAGACGGTCTTGGCGCCATCGTCAATTCCTCCAGGGGCATCATTGCCGCGTACAGGCAGGAGGCCTACGGCAGGTTCGGGGAAGAACATTTTGACGAGGCGGCCCGCCAGGCTGCCCTGGATATGATCGCGGATATCAGGACGGCGCTGGAGCAGGCCGGGTAACGACCGTTCCGCCGTTTCAGGCCGGAGCAGGCAGGAGGAAGACCACAGGCCCCGCCGTTTCAGGCCGGGACAGGCAAGATGATCACGAGCTCCGCCGTTTTCGTCAGAAAGGCCGGGGCGCACAGAAAAGGAGACATACATGGAGAGCTATAAGAAAGAGTTCATAGAGTTTATGATAGACAGCGGCGTGCTGACCTTCGGTGATTTTATCACCAAGAGCGGCAGGAAGACGCCGTTTTTCATCAACGCGGGCAATTATCAGACCGGCGCCCAGCTCTGCAGGCTGGGGCAGTACTACGCGAAGGCCATCGCGGACAATTTTGATATGGATTTCAATATCCTGTTCGGACCTGCCTACAAGGGCATCCCCCTTTCCGTCGCCGCGGCCATCGCGCTGGACGGCCTGTACGGCAAAGAGGTGCGCTACAGCAGCAACCGGAAGGAAGTAAAGGACCACGGCGATGTGGGCAGCTTTCTGGGCAGCAGGATACACAGCGGCGACAAGGTGCTGATGATAGAGGATGTGACCACGGCCGGCACGTCCATCCGGGAGACCCTTCCCCTGATCCGCAGTGAAGAAGGGGTGGAGGTAAAGGGACTGGTGATCTCCGTGGACCGCATGGAACGGGGCACCGGGAATAAGAGCGCTCTGGAGGAGATCCGGGAGACCTACGGCTTCCCGGCAGCGGCCATCGTGACCATGGAGGAAGTGATCGAATACCTGTATAATCGGCCTTATCATGGAAAGATTATCATTGACGACGAGATGAAAGAGCGCATTGACGCGTATTACAGAGAGTATGGCCCCGTGGCGTAAACGCTTCGGGAGGGAGGATAGACAGAAGGATCGCAGTATGGGAAAGAAAATGGAGCAGGAAATGACGGAAAAACAGGAGGGATTGAACGTGGAGGAAAAAATCTATAAGACCATGGGACGGACAGGATCATCCAATATCGCCGTGGGGATCCTTGTGCTTGTGTGCGGTGTAGTGACCGGCGTGCTGATGATCGTGACCGGCGCGAATCTGCTGAGGAAGAAAGGAAAAGTATTGTTTTGACCCCGCGGCACAGGAAACCGTCCATGTCTCCGGCAGTCCGGTTTGTCTGCTGGGCGCTGTTCGTGGCGTATATGATCCTGCTGGCATATTTCCTG
>CANQHX010000049.1 GCA_947623905.1 uncultured Lachnospiraceae bacterium | reverse complement strand
CCCACGATGTACTCCATATAAATGGATCCCATCTTGGCGAACTGCACCAGCTGGTCACTTTTCGCGTCCACATTGGCGCCGCAGTCTATAAGAAGTGTCACGCCGTTCTTCGTGGGCAGCAGAGGCGCGAGGGGCGTGCGCAGCACACCCTTTTCCCGGCCTACCAGCACAGTGCCGCCGGCAAGGATGGCTCCGGTACTTCCTGCGGACACAAACGCGTCCGCCTTACCTTCTTTTACCAGATTCATGGCGACCACCATGGAAGAGTTCTTCTTCCTGCGGATCGCCGTCACAGGGGGTTCCCCCATACCGATCACTTCATCGGCCGGCACGACTTCCAGCCGGTCCGCGGGATAATCATACTTTTCCAGTTCTGCGTTCAGCAGTTCCTTTTTTCCTACGAGGTATACAAAGATCCTGTCATTTTCCCTGACAGCCTCCACTGCGCCTTCTGCCACGGCGCCGGGGGCGTTATCCCCGCCCATGCCATCTACTGCAATCCTTATCAGCTGAGCCATTTTGTTCTCTCCATTCTTTTCCATTCTAAGGCCCTGTCATAAAAACCTAAGTTTCATTGTACTAAAGAATGAAAAATAAATCAATTCTTTTCCTCAATAATCATTGTCTTTCTCGCCGTCACCTGTCCCTGCCTGCCGTTGGGGTAACGAAACGTTTCCGTCACCTCCACATCCAGCAGGCCTTCCCGGACATCTGCCGTGTGCACCGTCACATCCACCGTGGAATCACTGTCAATATATAAAAGGAATTTTTCCATAAACTCCGCCGCCAGTTTTTCATCGCTGTCTATGCCGCCGGCGCCGCCGGCGAGACTTTCCATCGTCTGCTCCATGGCATGGTGCAGCGCGGTCCACTGCTCCCGCTGCCGTATCTGGCTGCTTTCCGAAGACCAGATGCACAGTGCGGCGAGAAGGCCGCACAATATCAATCCCGCGGCAAGTAATGCATTTTTCATGATCCGCTCACCGCCTCACACTCTTTGAGCAATTCCGAAAACGCCCCTTCTTCCTGCCGCGGCAATCCTCCCTCCAGCAGCTTTCCGGCTCTTCTTACCTGGTCCGGAGTGAGCACCCACCGGTATTCATACTCATATGGTCCTTTTTCCAGACTGCTTTTCAGCAGCTCGTACGGCGCCACAGCCTCCGCCCCGGCTCCGTCCTCTTCGGAAGGGGCTCCGGGACGCCACTTGGAGCCCGGCAGAAGCGTATACAGATACGCCGTGCTGATACTGCGCACAAACCGGTCCGGCAGTTCCGGTTCCGGAGCCGGTGTAGGCAGCGGTCCATCCGTGGGAAGGACCGGCTGGTATTGGGGGTCGTAGACTCCTGTAAAGTCCGTATCCTCCGCAAGCGTGCATTTTGTCTCCGGCTGCACCGGATAATAAACGGTACTGCCTGTCCCCGCATGTTTCTGTTCCCAGCCGTAAAATGTATTTCCTTTGCTTAGGCACGGCGTATCCACAATGTGCGCTGCCGGGAAACAAATGCCCTGGCAGCCCATATAGGCAGTGGCAGTTTCCTCTTTGTGCGTATGCGGCTCTCCCTGTTCATCCAGATCAAAATACCGGATCTTCAGCAGACGCTGGTACACGGCATAGTATACCTCCTGTCCTTTCAGCTGCAGCACCTCTCCGGGCACACACTGTATCGCCGGCTCGCCACTGACGGTTTCCGCGGATGTATAGCCGGAACTCTCCCAGGACTCCATCCCCTCCATATGGGACCAGTCCGATCCGTCAAAGGGTCTGGGTACCACGACAGTCTTCCCGGTAACCTGTCCCTTCCAGTTTTGAAAAATGTCTCCCGCGGTCTGCGACAGCATTGTTTTTTTCAGTCTCCACCGGTCTCCTGTGTACTGCTCTTTTCCGTGATAAAACGTGACGCTGGCTTCCCTGCGCCTGCTGCCGTAATATCTCGCGTCCTTTGCGGCTTCTATCCATTGGCCTTCCTTAAGCTGAACGGAGGATTCGCCGCCTTCCTCAGACGACCAGCCCCTGCTTGCCCAGCCTGCTTCCCGGCACAGATACGGGACCTGTGTTTTTCCCACTTCTATTTTTCCGTACGCGTCCTTCACGCTGTAATTCTCCGCCGCGTATTCCCTGTGGGCTCCTGCCGCGGGGCTCCAGTCGAAAAACTCAATGGTGACTTTCTTCCTCGTAAATCCGTAATAAACAGCCGAATCCGCCACATCAACGGTCTGGCCTCCCATTTCCGGAAAGATATCCATGGATACCGGAGTCTTTGCTGCAAGAGACCAGCCCCAGAACTCCCATCCTTCCGCCGTACAGGGCTCGTCCGGCACCCGGATCTTCGCCGGCAGCAGCGTACCGTCAGCCGTCAGGCTTACCGCGCCTTCCTCCACGGCATGATAACGATCGCTTTCGTGTTCCCGGACAGATTCATTCCGGTCATCCGCAAATTTTACGGTAATGGGTCTGGTATATATGGCGTAGTAGTGGGTATCTTCCACAGGGGCCACCGGCTGGTTCCCCTTCAGGACGGCGCTGCCCTTCCTTTCCATGCTCCATCCGGAAAACGCATAACCGGGAACGGAAGGGATCGCATAGCCGTTCCCCGTTCGTTTCCCACAGGCCGGCGTATAAGCCATTTTGTCTGGAGGATTGCCATTGTAACACCACAGGGTGCCGTCTGTATAGGTGGTTTCCTTTCCGGTTTTCGGGTCAAGATAATGGAAATACAAGTGCACGTTCTTCCCGAAATTGGCGTAAAGATGGACGTCTTCCGTCCCCATGATCATCCCGGCCGGATCCGGCGCGTATCTGGCCAGGTCCTTTTTGAGGGTCCATCCCGAAAAGGTCCAGCCGGGCCTTTCCGCTTTGTACGACGTGGGTATGGCCTCTCCTTCACTGAGAGAGATCACGCAGGCATCGTCCTCTCCCGTGTAAACCGCTCCATTGTCCATCCGCAGAGCAGTCCCGCCATGATTTTTATAGTGATAATACACTTTTCCTCCGGGGTTCTTTTCCCAGACGGCATACAATATCCTGTGCGGATCGGTCACGGTGGACTGTCCGGTGATAAAAACACCTGTTCCATTCTTTTTCGTGTTCCACCCCAAGAAGGTATAGCCTGCCCGGGCAGGGGTCCTGCCGCCGTATAAAGTACCGTATTTTTCCCCGATGCAGTGTCCGGATGTCTTCGGATCGCCTGCCGGCGCGTTTTCCAGCTGTTCCTCCCAGTCTCCCTCCGTGACCTGCATGCTTTTGAACGTTACGGCGTCCGGCGATTTAAAATACATGTATAACTCGCTTCCGTATTCCGGCTTCTTCGGGAGCAGCACATTGTATCTGCTGAAACTGTCCCCGCCTTTTATCGTCACATGGACGGGATCACTGCTTCCTTCCCACCAGAGCTTCAGCGTAATATCCTGTTTTGCTTTCGCGGCAAACCGGAACGTTGTGTAAAGGGTCTCGTTGGGATAACCGGCATCTCTTGAGCCGTTGGCGTCGGTATTCAGGACAGCGCTGTACAGGTTTTTGGAAGCGGCGGACCTGTCGCTGACCGTATAGGCAGACTCCCGGTCACCCGGATACGCGGAAGCTGTGACCGTACATCCTGATCCTGCCCGGAAGAAGAGGATCTTCTGATGGTTGTACAGGTTCCCGTTTCCCCTCCGGATGTAGTTGGCGCCGCTGTAATTCAGATCGTATTCCACCGTGCCGGTACAATCCCCGGTAACATCGCTGACCTTTGCCGAAACGATCCTGCGGGAATCCCGGTAGCGGAGCATGAACATTCTCTGGTAGGAAGGATCGCTGCTGTCGGAAAGTACATAGCTGTCCTCCAGGTTGCCGCCCGGTACCACGGCCTCTGCCTTCAGCGTAACCTTTTTTCCGGACGTCATCCGGTTCACCGGCACCCTGCACTCGATGATCCTGCTCTTTTCCGTTCCGCTTGCGGGCGTGATAACAGTGCCTTCCGGCAGGCCTTCTCCCACGATCTTCCAGCTGCTGCAGTTTTCCTGTTCCAGCTGTACCGTCCACTGAAAATACTGCCCCTGTATGTGAAAATCACGGGCGGTGGTAAGGCGGATCTGTCCCACAGCCGGTTCTTCCAGCGCGTCTATCAGCAGTTGCATCGCGGCAAACCACGTCCGTCTGCTGGAGGGATTTGGGTTGGTTGTGAGGATGTGCGTACCTTTAGACGTTGTACCGGTAGTGCGCGCACCCTGATAGATCCTCAGATCCCTCCGCGTCATGCTGAATCCGTCTTGGGGCGAAAACCATCCCAGTCTTTCTGCTCCCTCCTTGTCAATCCCGTGATACATGGCCCATATGTGCATGGCCGCTCCCGTGGCATAATAAGCTTCCGCATCATCCACGGTCCCGTAAGGCCTGTCCACATTGGGATATCCGTTCCGCAAAATATTACAGAACCCCTGTTTCACCTTTTGGGGTAGATTTTGCGCCGGGAGTGTTTTTTCTGCATATTTCTGGTCCGCTGTCGGACCTTCTTTATAATAATCGATACAATAAATGGGAATCCGCTGTACACCGTCAATCCGAAAATGCTGCTTGAACGTAAACTGATATTTTTGTCCGTTTGGTCTTGCGCCCTGTGCCTGTACCCAGGCCATCTCGTAAGTCTTTGCCTCTGAACCGATCCATTCCGTATTGTAATAGGCAGCCTCTGCCCTGTGGGATATGCCCAGCATAAATAAAAAACAGAGCAGCCAGAACAGGATCATGCCCGCCTTTTGTCTCATCTCTCCTCCCCCTTCTCTTTTTCAGTGTGTTGAAATGCGCTCGGACTCCTTTCCGTTTTCATCCCGCATATCCTTCGATACACCCCTGTTTCTGAAACACTCCGCCCAGAACGCGAAATACAGGCATGGTCACAGGGTACTCCAACGTAACATAATACGCCGGATCTCCCGGCTTTTCCGTCACTTCTTTGATCTCCAGGCGATACTGTCTCTCTGCCGCTTCCGCGATGAGATATTCCTGTACCTCGCTTCGGAACAGGCTGTTTTCCAGCTGGTCTATCACACTGCTGTGATAATTCCGCGCCTGGTTGGCCTGCACGCTCACGCCGATCAGGCCGGCCAGCAGGCCGCATGCCACCGCAAGCAAAAAAGCAGTGGTCATTCCCTCGATCATGATCTTCAAAATAACTCACGCTCCTTTTGTCTCTGCCAGCAGGATCCCGTCCGGCGCCAAAGTGACGTGAGGCGCCGCCGTGACCTGCAGCATTTTTTGCTCCGGTTCCGGCAAAAGGCTGCCTGCCTGGGCAGCCATCACCGCCGCAAATACAAAAAGAACCGTAACGCACCCGATAACACTTGTCAGGATATTTCCGTTCTGTTCCATCCATTCCCGCATGTTCCCCGCTCCTTTCCGCAGCTGTTTTTAATATAATCCCAGACAGCTGACCGCCGGTCCCGCCATCAGGGAAAGCATCATTTCCCCGAACAGGTAAACCAGAACCGCGCCCAGAGCCGCTCCGATGGCGCCTGTCAGCACCTGTCCGTATACACCTGTGAGATGTTCCATACCAATCTCTCCTTTTATATCCCGCCGGTCATTCTCAGCAGCACCTGTGAAAACGCCAGCAGCATGCACACAAGCACAGCGCCCGCAAAAAGGCAGTCGCCATATTGTTCCAGCAGTTCTTTCAATCTGTCCACCTCATATCTCTGTCTCTATCGTCGTATTGATATCTGTAACCGAACTTCCCATAATGCCCGAAAAGCTCATGATCAGGAGCACCATGGACAGCATGATGATCACCATGCCCACAAGAGACGGCACATTCACCAGCAGTCCTGCCGTGCCTGCCGCGTCGTCGTTGCGGAGCTGCTCCGCTTTATGGGAAAATTTCATATTCCGTTCCATAACCGTACCGATCTGGCTTTCCACGTCCTCCATTCCTGTTGTATGAAATCCGTACAGCATACGGAAGGAAGACTGGATCTCAGGCAGGGACATGCCGTCCAGAAACGCATTGTAAGGCTGTACTCCCGTCGGATATTCCCGGAACAGATGGAACAGCCGTTTCAGCTCGGGCTTCAGCACCTCCGGCGCGTCATCAAATGTCCGGAAAATAGCCCGCTGGACAGTGGACACCTGGAGATTCAGCGCTACCTGGCGCAGCCAGTCAGGATATTCCTTTTCCACTTCCCGTTCGAGCCTCCGGAGGGCCCTCTGACGGGTTTTTGCCGTTTTCCAGATAAACATAAGAGCCGGAGCCAAAAAGATCCCTGCCAGGATCCACTGGCCGAACAGGAGCCCTGCCGCCGCTCCGGCAGCAGCGAACCCTCCGATCCACGGCAAGGCAAGCATCCATTTTCTTCTCCAGTCACAGGCAAACGCGTCTCTGTACAGCTGATCCGCCTGTTCCCGGGACATTTTTGTTTCCGACCGCAGCCAGGATATGTTCAGCCTGGAGCAGATCATACAGTAGAAAAAAACCATGAACATAAGGCAAAGAGAAATGCATGCCTGATAAATACCATAACCGGTATAGCCGTAATCCTCCGGCACCATTCTGGTCATAATGGCGCTGGACAGCAATGTCACGCCAATGGACATGAGCACATTGCGCCGGATCTTTTTCATATCCGCCTGAAACATATACGTGCGGGCATTCCAGTTTTTGATATCCTCCAGAAGGATGTTGAGATACGCCTGATAATTCCCGCCCTGTTCCTCCAGCTGAATGAGGAACCGGTGAAGGCTGACCAGCCGGTCGCAAAGATACTGTGCTTCAATATACGCAAACGCTTTTTCGTAAATATGTTCTCCTCTGGCCTGGTCGATGTGGTCTATGGCCTTCGCGATCACTGCTTTCATAGACTCGCTGCTGATGGCCCGGGCGTCTTCCAGGGCTTCCCGTATCTTGGGCGCTTTCTGGAAGGAATAGATCATCTGCTCCATATACAGCACAACATCCGCGAACCGGCGCTGCTCGTATACATACCGGAACTGCGACTTCACCAGCCAAGGCAGCATACACCCGGTAAACACGGTCACCACAAGGATCCCGGGCCAGCGAAGGGCAAACACCCATCCGATCCCCACCGTACCGGCGCACACCACTATCATCTGTTTTAAGAAGTCCTTCAGGCTGTACTGAAATCCATAGGCCCTCACCTGGGCCTGAAACAGCTGCCGCAGGCTTTCCTTATGTCTTTTTTGTCGGACCGTTCTTTTCGCCATCATACCGCCTCCCCCGCCCAGGTCCAGATATCCTGCACCCCTGCTTTGTCAAACTTCCGCTGAATATCGGGCGGAAGGGGACCTTTGTAAAATTTTCCATCCTCATACAGCATCAGTTTTTTATTTTCCTCCTCATATCTGGAAAAGCACATGATCTGTGATATCTGTCTTTTGATCCCCATATCTGTGATCTCCGATTCGACGAGAATCCCGATATCGATAAACGAAAAAATATCTCCCGTCTGTACGGAAGCTCCCATATTTTGCAGCCGGTCCGGCAGCCGCCGGATATCGTCTACGTGAATGGTGGAAATACAGTGCACCCCGGCAGACACATTTTCCATCAAGTATTTGACTTCCGCGCCCCGCACTTCCGCCACAAGGACCCATGTGGGAAGCTGTCTTTTACTGGCTTTCAGCGCTTCCGCGTAGCCAAAGAGCTGGCTGACCTTCACCTCCACGCAGTCCTTTCCCGGATTGATGGCCTGGTACCGGATCTCCAGCGTATCTTCTATTGTCCACACCCGCTCATAAGCGGGTATAAAACCCGTCATATATTTGATCAGTTCTGTTTTCCCCGTCCCCACAAGGCCGCCGATCATGCAGGTGAGATGTGCTTTGACACAGTTGTGCAGAAACTGTTCCACCTGCTCCGGGCAATATTCCTCCAGCAACATTTTCTCCCGGTTCATGCGCCTTGACGCCGGCGTTTTCCGTATGGACAGGCTGATCCCCGTATTGGTCACCGAATCATGCAGGATGGAAATACGCAGTTCATCTGTCTCTGCTTCCAGCAGCGGATTGTTTTTGTTGAACTGCACATTCATCATATTGGACAGCCTGGTATAAAACTGCTCCATAAACAATTGATCCAGGCGGACGTTTTTGCAGCAGTACCGTCCCTTATACAGATGGTCCACCCACAGGCCGTTGCTCCAGTTGATATCCGTGATCTTTTCATCTTTTATATATGGCAGCATCGGTCCGAACGCCTGATCGGGAATATGCAGCTTACGCACCTGTACTCCCCCTGACGATATCCTGAATGTCCCCGCCCAGCAGCATGACCGCGCCCATCAGCGCGGCCACAGCGATCACCGCGAGGATCACGTTTCCGTTTTCTCTTATAAATTCACTCAAAATAATTGCCTCCCTTTTGTAAAAACAGGCACTGTGAGCGGCATCCCACAGTGCCCGCCGCCTTTTACAATATGAAATTTTATCTCGGGAAAATCAGAAGCTCACGGACTTGTCGAGACAAGCGCGGCCGGATCGAACGTAGGCATCACTACATCCGTCCCCACCTTGCTCACGTTTTCAAACGCATCCTTGATGGCTTTGGTGGCCGTAGGGCTCAGCGCGATCACAAGCGCTACCAGGACTGCCACAACGATAACCATCATGACGATCTGTCCGTTTTCCCGTAAAAACTCCTGCACACACATTCCTCCCTTCGCCTTTGGATTGCGGTTACACATATACTATACAACATAACAAATACCATTAAAACATCACGCAGTGTTCTTTTTTTGTCCTTTTTCCGTATCATTTCACACAAATAAAAACAGCGGAAAATCAACGTTTCCGCTGTTTTTTACTATTTTGTTTCCGATAAATTCAGGAGTTGTTTCGAAAACGTTTAGACAAAAGACACAAACGGTCCTCCGAAAAACCGGGCTATGCGTCCGACATCCGGTGCCGTCCCGAGATACCGATTGATAAATTCGGCCAGATTGTCCAGACGGCGGGGATTTTGCCGCCAGATCACCATGCCCAGCTCCTGTAGGGCATACTTCTTCCAGCGATAAACGGTAGTCCTGGATATGGCATGCCCCACCACCTTGCCGCCAATCCGGTCCCGCAGCTGCAGGGCGGTCAGCTTTCCCGGAACAACATATGTATAGTAGAGTGTGAAATAAACCTGATTGCCTTTGGGGTGATATTTGTGAAGACTTTCCATCGTCTGCTCCAGAAAACGCAGCACCGCGATATCCCTGCTGTTCCTTCCCGCGTCCGCCAGGATCATATTATTCCGGAAGACAGCTTTCCGATAACATTCCATCAGCATTTCCGTACAGCAGATCAGATGAGCTTGTTCCGGGTCGTCGTGTGATTGCATATGATACACCTCCTGCTTGACATGAAATATGAGAGTGAATCGGATATGGAAAAGATATGATACAGAAATGTGACCTTTATGATGATATATATTATACATCATATTAATTATATGTCAATACATGGGGTTGTTTTTTATAAAATCGTTTTAGCGGAAATACCCGGTCACGGGGTGATCCCCATTATTATTAAAACAAAACGACGGACAGCTGTTCCACGATAAATACCGCGGCGCAGGCTCCTGCCGCCACGGTAACAAGGCTCCTGCCGCAGATGGCCAGGATGACCGCGGCCGCCACTCCGGCAGCCGCGCTTGCCAGACTGCCGGTAGCGTAAAAAACAGCCGGTATGGTCATTGCCGTCAGACATGCGTAGGGAACGTAATAGAGAAAAGACCGGATGAACCGGTTCGTGATCTTATTCTGAAAAACAGTCAGGGGGATCATGCGGATCAGATATGTGACCACCGCCATGATCAAAATGTACAGGTAGATCATAAAAAATCAATCCTCCCGGTCCACGGGAAACAGCCATGCGCCGATGGCAGACGCCGCAACGGTACAGATGATGATGGAAATGCCTGTGGAAATGCCGGAGAAGGCCGGCACATAGTACAGGATACAGCTTAAGACCGCGGCGATGACCGCCACCCACAATACAGGCCGCAGCTTTCTGGCCGCCGGCACCACTACCGCGATGAACATCCCATACAATGCCACGCTCAGGGCATTGCTCACAGCGTGAGGCAAAAGTTCTCCTGCCAGCCCGCCCAGCACCGTGCCTGCCGTCCAGCCCAGGATCGGCAGGCACTGCAGGCCCAGCATATAAGGAAACGTAAGGCTTTTCCCATGGCTCATTGCTGCCGCGAAGATCTCATCGGTATTGGCGAAGGCGATCACAAACCGCTGCCAAAGCGTCACGTTTTCCGAAAGCTTTTGGGAAAGGGACAGGCTCATCAGGGCATAGCGCAGGTTGATGATCACCTGGGTCAGGATCAGCTCCAGGATAGTACCCCCTGCGGCAATCACCGAAATACCGGCAAACTGCCCCGCGCTGGTCATATTGGTAAGGCTCATGAAAGCACTCTGGAACACCGATAACCCCGAGGAAAGCGCCAGGATACCGACGCTGAAGCTCACCGAAAGATAGCCCAGCGCAATGGGGATACCGTCTTTTAAACCGTTTATAATGTCTTTTGAACTGCTCATATCCTTCTTTTACAGGCGGCCTTATGGGATGAGATTTCCCATAAGGCTCCTTTTCCATTACTGTGTCCGAAGCTCTGCATTCATCCTCTTTTCAAGCTTTTTCATCACCTGACCGGCAGTGCTTTCGATCTCCTGCGATGTCAGGGTCTTCTCATCTGATCCGATCGTGAGTCTGATCGTCACGGACTTTTTGCCGGCAGGGATCTGTTTGCCTCTGTACTCATCTACAAAAGCCGCATCCTTTAACAGCGCGCTCGCCTTTTTCCTGCCCATGATCACATCATAAATGTCATGCCATACCGTATTGACATCAAAGAGCATGGAGATATCGTAATCCGTTTCCGGATACTCGGCAAGATGCGTGAAATGATTGGTTCTTGACCGCAGCGGCTTCAACAGTGTCGTATCCAGCTCAAACAGCATAACCGACAAGTTTTTGATCCCGCATTCCATGGAAACCTTCTTTGCCATGAGCCCCATGTCGCCGATCTTCTGATCGCCGAGGTAGAGGTTCAGCCATACATGGCTGTCGGCCCATACCGGTTTTTCCTCTTTCCGGAACAGGTATTCTTCCATATGGGTGTAGCGGGGCATATGCTCCAGAACGCCCTTTGCTTCCCGGAACAGCGTATTGATGTTCTTTACGCTGCTGGCAAAAGCTCCTCCGATATGACGGCGCTGCTCCGGAAGAGATTCGGCGGGATCATACAGAGACACGTAGTTTTTGTCAAAGAACACCTGGGCCTCCTCAAAAATGGCGAAATCATTAAAATACCGCTCATTTTTCGCAACCGCTTCACAGAGATTCGGCAGCAGAGACGACCGGATGAAGGACATATCCGGCGCGGGAGGCGTGGAAAGCTTCAAGACGCCCTCTGTGCTCTGAAGCACAGCGTTTACATATGTGTCACTCATCCAGGGATATGTGTAGACCTCCTGCATGCCGCAGCGGAAAGCCAGATACTCTTTGATATTCCGGACAAGGCTTTTATCCTTCTGGTTGATCGCCCCGGTGAAGGAGGTGGTAAATTCCGTCGCGTCGAAATTATCATAGCCATACATCCTGGCGACCTCTTCCATCACGTCGTCCTTAATGGAAATATCGCCGGTGGAACGCCATGTCGGAGCGGTCACATGCATATTGTCGCCGTCGATCTGTACGACAAAGCCCAGCTTTTCCAGCTTTCCCTGTATCTCTTCGTTTGTCAGGCTCTTTCCGAGCCGCTTTTCCAGCCATGTAAGGCTGACGTCGATCTGCGCCCGTTCCAGCTTCTTCACATAATTATCGCAGAATCCCGTTACCTTCAGTTCCGGATAAAGCTCTTTGAAATACTGCATGGAAAGGGCAAGCGCCTGATCGCACCGTTCGGGATCAATGGCCTTTTCATATCTGGAGGACGCTTCCGTACGGGTCTCATAGCGGAGCGCCGTGCGGCGGATGCCGGTGGCCTCAAAATTTGCCACCTCCAGTATCACCCGCCGGGTCTTCGGAAGAATGGAGTCCTTCGCGCCGCCCATGACACCGGCAAGGGCTACCGGGCCTTCGGAATCCGTGATCACAAGATCATCCTCCTGAAGCGTCAGCTCGTTGTCATTGAGCAGAAGAAGCTTTTCCCCTTCTGCCGCGTGTCTTACCACGATGTGATCCGTAATGTTGTCCGCATCGAAAGCATGGGTCGGATTTCCTGTGGCCAGCATAACATAATTGGTAATGTCTACAAGGGCGTTGATCGGACGCATACCCGCCTTCCAGATCCGGTTCTGCATCTTATAGGGCGAAGGCTTTACCTCGACTCCCGACATTTCCACGCCCATATATCTCGCGCACCGGTCAGGCGCGTCGATCTCCACCTTGAAATCAGACGCAACATCTGTCTGAAACGGTTCCAGCTCCACCAGAGGCAGATCATAAAGAGCCGCGATCTCCCTGGCGATCCCGTAATGGCCCCAAAGATCCGGCCGGTTCGTCATTGATTTATTATCGATCTCCAGGATCACGTCGTTCATATCCAGGGCATCTGCCAGCGGAGTGCCTGCCGGTACGTCAAAATCGGACAGGTCCAGGATCTCCGCTTCCTGCGCGGCCGGGAACAGATCCCCCAGGCCGATCTCCTCAGACGCGCAGATCATGCCGTAGGACTCCACTCCGCGGAGTTTTGATTTCTTGATCACAACCGGCTCGCCTTCTCCGTGCCACCGCACAACTGCTCCCGGGCAGGATACGGCCACACGCATGCCTTCTTTCAGGTTGATGCCGCCGCATACAATGTCCCGGATCTCTCCGCCGCCGATATCTACTTTGCACACTCGCAGTCGGTCAGCGTTGGGATGCTGCTCCACTTTATCGATCACGCCCACGATCATACCATCAAACCGGCGCGCCAGATCCTCCGCGTCTTCCACCTCCACGGTAGACATAGTCAGATCATACGCCAGCTTTTTCAGATCCATATCCTCAGGGATCTTCACATAATCCTTAATCCATGACAATGATAACTTCATATTTTCTCTCCTTATCTGAACTGTTTCAGGAATCTTAAATCCGCACTGTGGAACAGTCTTACATCATCTACGCCGTAACGCATCATGACCAGCCTGTCCAGACCGATGTTAACATAAAAGCCGGTATACTCGTCCGGGTCGAGACCTGCGGCCCGCAGAACGTTCGGATGAGGAGACCCGCCGGGCATCACTTCGATCCATCCTACATGCTTGCAGACGCTGCATCCCTTGCCGCCGCATACCTGGCACTGCATATCGATCTCAAATCCCGGTTCCACGAACGGGAAGAAGCCGGAACGCATCCGCACCGGCACATCGGTTCCGAATACCTTGCTGAGAATACTCTTGATCATAACTTTTCCGGACGTAAACGTGATGTCCTTGTCCACGATGAGCGCCTCGTACTGAAAGAACGCTCTCTCATGGTGGGCGTCCGTCGTCTCATTTCTGTATACGCGGCCCGGATAAACAAACCGGTACGGCGGTTTATGGGTCTGCATATAGCGGACGCTTCCGCCTGTCAGATGCGGGCGCAGGCAAAGCTTCTCGCTGGTAGCTCCGCTGTCATGCCCCTCCAGCCAGTATGTGTCCATGCTTTCCCGCGCGGGATGGTTCGGAGGGAAATTCAGTTTGTCAAACGCGTACAGTTCACTGGTGATCTCATCTTCCTCAAAGATCTCAAACCCCATGGAACGGAATGTGTCGTTCAGATCGTAACACATCTGCGTGATCGGATGGAGCGCGCCCTGGGAAGGCAGGATGCCCGGAACGGAACAGTCAAAATCCGGGGGCACTTCAGAAGCCTTCAGCTTCAGCTCCACTCTTTTTTTATCGATGAGCTCCTTGACTTCATTCTTCGCCTGATTCAGCAATTTTCCCATCTCGGGACGCAAAGAAACAGAAAGCGCCGGTATCTCTTTCATCAGAAGGCTCAGAGCCCCCTGCTTCCCGATATACGCGCTCTTCATGTTCTGCAGTTCATTTTCGCTTGCAGCCTCATGGATCTTGTTTTTTGCCTCGGCTAACATACTGTTGATCTTATCTTTCATTCTGTTTCCCCTTTCTCGTCTCAGGACTTCCCGTACGAAATAAAAAAGCGCCGCCCGCAGGCGCCGGGCCATCTATCTGCCCGTCCCGCGCACTTTCTTATTGCAAAAAAAACATCGCCGCCTGTTATCACACAATAACAAGGGACGATGTCTGATCGCGGTACCACCCTATTTCAGAGCATGTAAACATTCACTCTGCACTCTCTTTGTGTATTCTTTCTGCTACACAGGCATCCGGCTTACCGCAGATCGCTTTTCGCCGGAGAGCTCCCATACTGAAACTTCGGGAAGTGCCGCGCAGAATGCTTTCAGCCGGTGACATTCCGTCTCTGATCCGCCGCATTTTCCTTACTCACATATGTTCATAGCCCGAACGGTGATTATTATGTCACAAAAAATTCGTTTTGTCAATAGGTTCCGCTCCTGCCCGCCTGCATTCCTGCCCTGTTCGCCTTGGATGTTACTGTTCATCCGAACGGTCTCCGTCATCCGCCGGAAGGGATACTTGATAATGCCGGGGGTGTTGAATCTATTGCGCACCACTTAAATCAGCCAAACGGGTACGTACCAGTTCTTTTCGTCCACAGGCAGCAGATCGTTTGCCATACAGACCACACTTCCGGTTCCGATCTCGACCTTCAAAGACTCTAAACCTCCGAAAGCCAATTCCCTGGTAACGGGTTCCAA